>SKGS01000092.1 GCA_007117355.1 Lishizhenia sp.
TGCAATTCAGCTACGGTAGAATCTACAAATGCATCTGGAGTCCAATCTTGTTTACATCCGCAAATAGTAACAATGAAGTTTTGTAACAACTGCTTTCCTTCTAGAGAATGATAAACCTCTGGATGAAATTGAATGCCGTACGTTTGTTCATTTTCTACTGCATAGCCAGCGAACTCAACATCTTCTGTACTTGCTATTTTTTTAAAATTTGCAGGTATTTTTTTTATCGTATCACCGTGCGACATCCAAACTTGACTATTTGGACTTATTCCTTTCATCAGCTCATTAACAGAATCAATAAAACCAAGGTTCGCTCTACCGTATTCTCTAGTTTCAGAAGGCAATACCTCACCACCGAAATTATGAGCGACAAATTGAGCACCAAAGCAAACACCAAGCATAGGGATTTCACCCTTGATTTGTTCTAAATTTGGTTTAGGTGCATTTTGGTCTCTTACCGAAAAAGGACTTCCAGAAAGAATTACACCTTTAATATTATCAGTGATTTCTGGACATTTATTCCAAGGATGAATTTCGCTGTAAACGTTGAGTTCTCGAACGCGTCGAGCTATCAACTGAGTATATTGTGAACCGAAATCTAAAATCAAAATCATTTCCTGCATGAGTACAAATATAACAATGTGTATTAAATCTTATTTTACTAGTTTGAAGTGGGATAAATAAAAAGCTATTTCTTTTATTTAATTAATCTTGCCCAAACTTAGACTAAATTATTTTCTTTTAAAAAGTTTTCAGTATTGCGAATGATGCGTTCATCCATGCTGTCAACATCTTGTTTTTCAAATGCTTTTCCCGTAATTTTTTCAAATAACTCAATGTACCTTGAAGTTACCAGTTCAACAAATTCATCAGGCATTTCTGGCATTTGTTGCCCTTCCAAACCTTGAAATCCATTTTCAATTAGCCATTGACGAACAAACTCTTTACTTAATTGACGCTGTGGTTCGTTTTTAGCCAATAACTCTTCATATACATCAGCATAAAAGTATCGCGATGAGTCAGGTGTATGAATTTCGTCCATTAACATTACTTTGCCGTCTTTAAGTCCAAATTCATATTTTGTATCAACTAAGATTAAGCCTCGTTCGGCAGCCATTTCTGTCCCCCTTTGGAACAATTGTCTTGTATAATTTTCTAGTTGAAGATAAATTTCTTCGGAAACGATACCTTGCGCTAGTATTTCCTCTCTAGAAATATCTTCATCGTGACCTTCGTCTGCTTTAGTTGCTGGCGTAATGATTGGCGCAGGAAAAGCTTCGTTTTCTCTCATGCCTTCAGGCATTTCCACACCACATAAAATGCGTTTTCCAGCTTTGTACTCTCTCCAAGCATGACCTGTCAAATAGCCACGTATTACCATTTCGATACGAATTGGCTCACAACGGTATCCAACGGCAACATTTGGGTCAGGAACGCCAATTAGCCAGTTGGGAACAATGTCTTTTGTTGCGTTTAAAAACAGTGTTGCAACCTGATTCAACACCTGACCTTTAAATGGAATTCCTTTCGGTAGAATATGGTCAAATGCCGAAATACGGTCAGAGGCAACCATTACAAGATAATCTTGCCCAATGGAATAAACATCTCGCACTTTGCCGTTATAAACTGCCGTCTGTCCCGTAAACTGGAACTTACTTGTCGTTAAGCTTTTCATTTTTATCTTCTTTTTCAAACGCATCAATTATTTTCTTCACCAGTCGATGGCGAATTACATCGTTTTTGTTGAGTCGAACAACTCTAATCTCTTCTATATCTTTCAATCTATCGAGCGCATACGTCAATCCCGATTGTTGCTTTTTTGGTAAATCAATTTGAGAAACATCACCTGTAATGACAAAACTGGCAGTCATTCCCATTCTCGTTAAAAACATTTTCATTTGATTGACGGTGGCGTTTTGTGCTTCGTCCAAAATTACAAATGCTTTGTCTAATGTTCTGCCTCGCATGAACGCTAAAGGTGCTATTTCAATCACGCCCAGCTCCATGAAGTTAAGTAGTTTTTCCGGTGGAATCATATCGCGCAGCGCATCGTAAAGCGGCATCATGTAAGGGTCTAACTTTTCTTTCATATCGCCAGGAAGAAACCCTAGGTTTTCTCCAGCTTCAACTGCTGGACGGGTAAGAATAATCCTTCTAACTTGTTTATTCTTTAGCGCACGAACAGCACAAGCAACGGCGGTGTACGTTTTTCCCGTTCCTGCCGGCCCAACAGCAAAAACCATGTCTCTTGTATTGACTGCCTCAACTAATTTTCGTTGGTTAAAAGTACGCGCTTTTATTTTTGTACCACCATTGCCGTGTACAAGAATTTCCGAACCATCACCAGATAGTACTTCGGTAGCATCTTCTAACATCACATTATCAATGTTGCTTTCTGTTAGGTCTCCGTATTTTTTAATGTGCAAAATAAGCTGCTTCAGCTTTACTTCAAAATTGGAAAGCAACTCTTCTTCTCCGTTAGCAATAAGATTATTTCCTCTTGCAACTAATTTTAGTCCTGGGAAATAGCGTTTAATCCATTTTAATTTAGCGTTGTTTACACCAAATAAATCTAGGGGACTAACCTCTGTAATTTCAAACTTTACTTCTTGCAATATATTTATTTATTAAATCCGTGGAATAAAACAATTCGCATAACTAAATCTTGTTTCAGAATAGAAAAATAGTGGATTTTTACATTCTGTTTTTATCATCTTAGCAATGAATCTAACTTCAAATTTTTTACCAATTAAAATTAACCTTAATTTTGACCGCAAATTTAGTAATAAATTAAATTGGTTTGATTTCTGAATCGTTTTGATTTTGTTTCGGAAATCACAGTTAAAGAAATAGAGTAACGATTTTTACAAAATCAATAGTGTAGTCTGTTTGAAAGTTTTATCGAGCGGAGTTTGTAGATGCTTAGAGATGTGAATGCGAAAAGAATGAATAGTATTACGTTAACAACAGATTTAGGAGTGAAAGACCATTATGTGGCTGCCATTAAAGGAAGCATTCTTTCACAATTACCTGAAGCTGTCATTATCGATATTACACATCATGTTCGTCCGTTTAACATTGCTCAAGCTTCGTTTTTTTTAAAAAATGTGATTGCAGATTTTCCACCAAATACCATTCATATCATTGCTGTAGATGCGGAGCCATATATTGATTTTCGCAATCCAGAAAACAACGCACTGCCAACCATCATGAAGTTTAAGGGGCAGTATTTTATTGGAACAGATAATGGAATTTTTTCATTGTTATTGGAAGATGAGCAACCTGAAGAACTTTGGGAATTGGACGATGTGATGTCTAGACCGGAAGGAATGCCATTTCCTACCAAGCGGTTTTTTGTTCCTGCTGCGTGTGCCTTAGCTAGTGGGAAGTCACCGGATGAAATTGCATCGCCGAAAAATGGATTTGTTCGAAAAATTGTTACGCGACCAATTGTAACAGATTATACGCTCAAGGGCTCTGTTATTCATATTGATCATTACGGCAATTTAATTACAAACATAAAAAAATCTGATTTTGAACGCTTCGGGGCAGGAACCCCTTTTGTTATTTATTTCCGACAACGAGAATATTACATCGATAAAATTTCGTTTGGGTATAACGAAGTACCTGCTGGAGAAAAATTGGCGCTATTTAACGATGCCGGACTTTTAGAAATTGCCATAAATAAAGGAACGCCAGAAAATGGAGGAGGTGCTAATTCTCTATTTGGCATGCGTAACGGTGACGTCATTCGAATAGAGTTTTCACCACGTGGTAGCGCGGAAAGACTGGACTCATTATTCTAAAAAAAGAACTAAATGATACGAATAGTTAAACTTACTTTTGAACCAGAACATATTGCAGCTTTTTTAGCTCATTTTGAAACAGTAAAAGAAAAAATCAACGCATTTGAAGGCTGCCAAGGAATGCAATTGTTACAATCCAAAAAAGAGCCAAATGTCGTTTTCACCTACAGCAAATGGAACTCAGAAGACGACTTGAATAATTACCGCAACTCAGCATTATTTGCTGCTATTTGGCCAAAGGTAAAAACTTGGTTTTCAGCTAAACCAGAGGCCTGGTCAACTGATTGTTATTTTGATGGGTTTGAGATGAGAGGGTAGTTGGTTGTTTCCTTAAACATGAAATAGGTAGTTTTTTCTTAATAGATTTTAACTTCTTCAGGGCTTTCATTTTTAACAATGAGTTTTTTTGAACCGTTAAGCCATGAAGGAAATTAAGAGAAAACCCCTGAATGAGCCTTAATTTCTCAATGGTTTTATTTTTTATCTACTGATTTTGAACCATTAAGAACGAAGGAAGTTAAGGATTTTTCTACAACACTTGATAATGGATAGCTCGCGTTTTTGTTGACTATTTTTTCAGTCGTGAAAAAATGAAATCTCTTGCGTTTTTTTTCTTAATTACTTCCACTTCACTAAATCGGCAGCGCAAATAAGTCAAAACAATACATTCTTTAACAATATTTCACCTAAGAACGAATAAGAACACTTATTTTTGAAGCAAAATTCAAATATGCGGGCATTATTTCTAAAAGAAATACGAAGTTTTTTAAGTTCTATCATAGGTTACATCTTTATGTTGATTTTCATCGTAACCTGTTGGCTTTTTCTTTGGGTTATTTCCGATTACTATAATTTACTCGAAGGAGGTGTAGCTGATTTAATTCCATTTTTTAATCTTGCTCCAATCATTTTATTGATACTTATTCCAGCTATCACCATGCGCTCTTTCGCTGAAGAAAAACGAATAGGCACAATAGAATTATTATATACACGACCAATTTCGGATTTGAAAATCTTACTCGCTAAATACTTGGCAGGTGTGTCATTGGTATTTATTACGCTTCTCCCAACCTTGGTTTTTTATGCTTCCATGCATTTTTTAGGGAATCCTGTTGGCGTAATGGACCACGGAGCAGCTATCACGTCTTACTTGGGGCTATTGTTATTAGGAGCTTCTTTCGTTGCGATTGGCGTTTTTTCGAGTACCCTTACAAGTAATCAAATCGTAGCGTTTTTACTTTCTATGTTTTTGTGTTGGTTTCTTTATAGCGGATTGTCTTTACTTGGCTCTTATGCAACTTTCGCTGGATTGGACACCTACATAAAGTATGCAAGCATGGATTTTCATTATGAGTCCATAAAAAAAGGAGTACTTGTGTTTAGCGATGTTTTTTACTTTTTTAGTTTGATATTTTTCTTTCTATTTGCTGCACACATGGTTTTAACCTCATTAAGAAAATAATAAAACGATGAAATTTTCGAGATTAAAAAACATTTCTAATAAAACATATTACCTACTTGTTACGGTTATTGTTTTGCTCGCTATTGCCTTACTGAACATCATCGTTTCTTTTGCAGATTTCCGAGTTGACTTTACCAAGGACAAAAGGTATTCCCTGACCTCTTCCTCTGTTGAGTTTTTAAAGGATGACACAAAGCTTACGAACCGTATTTTATTTAAAATTTACCTTGACGGCGATTTGCCTGCTGAACTCCGCAGACTAAGAACAGCTATTAAGGATAAATTAGACGAGTTCAAATATTACGCTGGAAAAAGAGTGGAATATGAGTTCATCGACCCGAACATCGGAAGCTTAGAAGACCAACAAGCATTAAAAGACCAATTATTTGATAAAGGCAGAGGGATTCGCCCGGCTGATATTTCCTACCGTAGTAAAGGCACGGCAAATATTTTAGAGGTTTTCCCAGGTGCAGTGGTGCAATATGACGGAGTAACAATTGATTACATCCGTTTTTTAGAAGGAGGTCAATATAAATTAGACCAACGTTTAGAAGAACAAATACAAAAAAGTATCAATAATTTAGAGTATAAGTTGATGCAGTCCATTGCAAAGGCCTCTCGAAAGACAAAGAAGAAATTGGCTTTTATTCATGGTCATGGAGAGCTGAAAATCCCAAATACGCAAGGTGCAAGGAAAA
>SKGS01000063.1 GCA_007117355.1 Lishizhenia sp.
GAAACAGTAACAAAGCTATCCAAATACTCCGTTTTATAATGGACACGATAAAAATCAACTTCATAAGTTGGTTCAATAAATAAACCAACGAGTGGTATCCCGTCAATTATATCCTGTATCTCAGCAATAGTATAACTTTGAATTAGTTCATAAGATACTGTGACTTGTGAACGAGCAAACCCAATAAAAAACAGGGGTAGTAATAATAAGTATTTCATAATAATGTTGTTTAGATTCCACTAATTTAAAAATATTTTCGTATTCTCCATTATTTTAAATGCTTTTTAAATAATTATTAAATAATAGTCTATTTTTGCGGCTATGTTTTTGGAAGAGATAAATGCTTGCGGTATTGCAGCGGATAAATTACCGTTTGATTTTTTTGGTTTGTGCCTTCAAGAACCAATGGCCTTAATCACAAATTGGTTGATAGCAACTACAGCATTCATTTTATTTTTTAGATTGAAAGCGGTAAATAATTTGTTTCAAAAACATTGGAAATATTTCTATTTAGCTTTTGGGTTAAGTACATTTTTCGGCGGATTAGGTCATTTGTTTTTCTTTTATTTTGGCATTCCTGGCAAGTTTCCGTGCTGGTTCTTCGGTATTTTAGCTGCTTATCATGCAGGTAAAGCCATGATTTCAAATCCACTTTTGTCGGCTGAACTAAAGTCTAGATTGACATTTGCGCTTTTAATCAAAGCTATTGTTTTTGGTAGTTTAGCGATGTTGGCTCAAAACTTTTTATTCATAATGATTGATGCCGTTATAACCTATTTGTTCTTTTGTCTTGGTTTCGGTGCCTATTTCTGGAGAAAAGGAATGAACGGATTTAAATATACAGTTCTGGCGGTTATTGTTTTGATTCCTTCTATTTTTATATTTACCCTACAAATAAATCCACACCTGTGGTTTAATAAAGAAGATTTTAGTCATGTTTTAATGGTGACTACCATCATTCTTTTTTATTTAGGTATTACAAATTTCAAAGATATTGACCTGAATCAAGTAACTATTCCAGTAAAAAAAAATAATAAGTAACATGCAGAAAAAGCAAGCAAATAACGTGGTTATAAAAAACAAACGTGCTCGCTTTGAGTATCACTTAATGGATACGTATGTTGCAGGTATTCAGCTTGGTGGTACAGAAATAAAAAGTATTCGAGCAAGTAAAGCAAGTATTTTAGAGGCTTTTTGTGTGATAGAGAATGATGAAGTCTTTATTCGAAATATGCATATTGCGGAATATAGTAATGCCTCTTTTTATCAACATAAGCCGAAAGCAGATAGAAAATTATTACTGAATAGAAGGGAAATTACCAAGCTCAAAAAAGGCCTAGAAACGAAAGGATTTACTATTGTTCCATTGCGTTTATTCATTAATGAAAAAGGACTAGCAAAATTAGAAATTGCGCTCGCTCAAGGTAAAAAACTATTTGACAAACGTCAATCGTTAAAGGAAAAAGACGACAAACGTGCAATGGATAGGGTTAAGAAAGAATTTAAAACTTAGTTGAATGAATTAGGTTGTTGCTCAAATCGTTTTAATATTGTTCTAATACTATTCAAAATCCTTTTAATCACGATTCTAAAGCCCCATCAAATGGAAGACGTTTAATAATTGACCTGCCAAGTGTTAATTCATCTGCATAATGCAATTCAGAACCTATTGAAACACCTCTAGATAAGGTAGTTACAGTTACATTAAACGGATCAATTTTTTTAAATAAATAATAATTAGTTGTATCGCCTTCCATGGTTGAACTTAGGGCTAATATAACCTCTTTTACTTGACCTCCTTGCAGTTTCTCTAAAAGTGAACTAATATTCAAATCATCAGGACCAATGCCATCCATAGGAGAAATTATTCCTCCGAGCACATGATAAATTCCTTTGTAACTTGAAGTAGATTCAATAGCCATAATGTCTCGAATATCTTCCACAACACAAATCGTTTTATGGTCGCGCTGAGGATTAGAACAAATAGAGCAAATATCAAAGTCGGAAATATTTCCACAGGAAGTACATTTTTTTACTTTCTCCTTCATTTCTGTAAATGCACTTGAAAAGGCAGCAACCTCTTCCGGACTTCTTTTTAATAAGTCGAGAACCAATCGTAAAGCTGTTCTTTTGCCAATGCTTGGGAGTGATGCAAGTTGTTCAACTGCTTTTGCAATATGTTTTGAAGGTATTTCCACAATGTAAAGGTAGTAAATTTAAAAACTTTCACGGTTTTCAGTTAACATCAAATAACCAACAAATGAATGTTAGAATACAGTTGTGACACAAAAAATAGAATTAGGTTGTCTTTTATTAAATCAAAAAATATTGATTATATGTTAGTCAATTTGATGATTAATTACTAAATTTGTTTTTAAAGGGTTAAATAGTTATTGTTTTTCCTGTAAACATCAGCACAATGAAAGTAGGCAACAATTTAAAATTACTACGTAAGAACAGAAAAATGTCGCAAGAAGAGGTCTCAAAGCGACTGGGATTGACACGTTCGACGTATAGTGGATATGAAAATGGGGTAGCAGAACCGAGTCTAGAAACAATGGTTCAACTTTCTGATTTTTATAAAGTTGGAATTGATGAACTAGTCAGAAAAGACTTTGCTACATTTACCGAAAAAGATTGGTCTAAAATCGACAAAGGAGTCCGAGTTGACACCAAAGGCGCTAATCTTAGAGTGCTTACTTCAGTTGTTTCTAAGGAAAATGAAGAAGTTATAGAAATGATTCCTGAAAATGCACGTGCAGGATATGCGTCAGGTTATTCAGACCCCGAATACATCAGTGTTTTACCTACATTTTCATTACCTTTTTTAAGTAAAGAAAAGAAATATCGCTCATTTCCAATTTCGGGAGATAGTATGCCTCCTGTGTCTCATGGTTCGCAAGTGATTGCTGAATACGTTCAAAATTGGGAATCTATAAAAGAAGGAAAGCCGTATATAATTGTTACTAAAAATGACGGTATTGTGTTCAAGCTTATTGCTAGAGTCAATGGAAGACAAGATGTTTTTCAGCTTATTTCTACCAATCCACTTTATGCACCTTATATAGTGAACGTGAATGATATCCTTGAAATATGGAGATTTGTCAATTATATATCCAATGATTTACCATCCGTAAAGCTTTCTGATAACCAAATCGCACAATCAATTAAAGATTTGCAAAAAGAAGTGGTGAATTTAAAAAATCAACTCCTAGATAGTTAAAGAACTTTTTAAGCTCAATATAACAAAAAATCATTTGTAAAATATAGCTAGGTCGGGGGTTGTGTTTTAATTATTTGAAAAACAACTTTTTAAGGTTGTTGTTTTTAATACATAATGTAATTAAAGTCTTTATTTACACTGACTTTTGTTAAAAATCATTCAATTTGTTTATCAAAAAATTAGGTTTTTCAAAATAAAACATTTACATTAGTACGTTGATTTTTTTTAAACAAGTAAAATTATAAAGTTGATATGGGCAGACCTCCAACAAGACCAGCAAAATTGAAAGACGGTTTTTATATTGAAGTTAGAAATGAGGGTTCTCGTTCTAATGGAATTAAAATAAGAAGAGACACGAAAGAAGAAATGTTGCTGGCAATACAAAATTATGGAAGGATCAAGGATGTTGTAGTGCTTGGTGAACTGAGAAATGATAAGTGGGTTGACAAAGCTGAAGATTTAAAAAAGCTTGTCAACGGTAATTAATCTTTAATTGTTATTTTTAATCCCTTTGAACTTTTTCAGAGGGATTTTTTTTATTCATAAACTATGAAAGGACGTTTTACAGGTTGGGTGATTCTATTTTTCGTTATTTTAGCTTTAGTTCCTGTTTTTATTATAAATTCAGCTGTTACAATCGCAAAAATTCTAGGAATTATTTTAGTGGTAGCAATTGTTGCTGCATTGTGGAAATGGCGAATTCAAACTAGGGAAAGATCACCTCGAAATGAACGAATAAAACTAAATACAAACGATAAGTTCTGGCTTGAAAAAAATATTCCATTCTATCAAAAGTTGAGTAAACAAGATAAGCAGATTTTCGAAGATAGGGTTGGTATTTTTCTTGCTGATATAAAAGTTACCGAAATTAACAAAGAGCTTCCTGAAAAAGAAACTTGTTTCTATGTGGCATCAAGTGCAATAATAGCCTATTGGGGATTACCATTTTATAATTATGGTAACATTAATGAAGTGTTGGTTTATCCTTCGAATTTTAATTTGGATAATTCCCTCAATCGGTTAGGAGCGGTTGAAGGTAAAGTACATCACGGAGGACTTATGAATAACACGATGATTCTTTCCCTTCCGGCGTTAGTAAAAGGTTTTCAAATAGATAACGATAAGAAAAATGTGGGTGTTCATGAATTTGCTCATTTATTGGATAAGTCTGATGGTGTTATAGATGGTATTCCAGTTGGTATGGAAGAGGAGCTAGTTGAAATTTGGCTAAATGTCATGCAAGATGAAATAGAAAAATTGGAAAAAACAAAGTCTTCTATTCCGAATTATGCAGCATCTTCCAATCCCGAGTTTTTTGCTGTTGCAGTAGAATATTACAAAGAATGTCCAAGTTTATTAAAACGAAAGCATCCACAATTGTTTAATGTATTGGATTGTTATTTTAATAAAGATTAATGAATGTTGTGACTGATGAAAGTAGTGACTTTTAAATTTTAATCATCCTTCTAACAATTTTTACTATTTTCAGCCGTTCAATTAAGGTTCATGAAAGTTAAAAGTGTCATTTTCTTTTTTATTTTTCACTCCTTTGTTTTCGGGCAGACTGGCGGTGAAAATGCTTTTCCTTTTTTAGATTTAGGTTATAATGCCCGAACCTCTGCACTTGGCAGACATTATATAAGTTATCAGGATGGAGATGTAAACATGGGGGTAAATAATCCTTCATTATTGAATCCTGAAATGCACAACACCATTGGAATTAATCAAGCATTACACGCAGCAGGAATCAACCACGGAATGGTAGCTTATGCTCGTAAAATTAGTGAAAATGGAGTTGGAGCAGCGCATTTGAGATATGTTTCTTATGGCACTATGGACCGAACAGATGTGACAGGGGAGGTGATAGGTACTTTTTCTGCTGGTGATTTTATTTTGGGAGTTGGGTATGGCGAACAACTTAACCCAAGAATAAATATTGGAGCAAATTTGAACCTTATTTGGTCGCAATTAGAGTCTTTTACTTCATTTGGGGTTTCTGCAGATGTTGCTGGTACTTATATTGCTGAAGATGAGAGAACAACTGTTGTTGCCTTGGTTCGTAATTTTGGTGCTCAACTAAAAACATATACAGACACGGATCGAAATCCATTACCGGTAAATCCAATGTTGGCTGTTTCGCATCGCTTAGAACATGCACCATTTTTATTTTCTGTGGTAGCACACTCTCTTAATCGATGGGATTTGACATACACTGACCCTACTGCCCAACCAACAACAAACCTACTTGGTGAAGTTGTTCCAGTTGAGGTGCCAGGTTTTATGGAAAAATTTGCTAGGCATTTTATAGCACAAGTAGAGGTTTTTGCTGGTGATGCAGTTCGTTTGCGCTTTGCCTTTGATTACCAAAGAAGAAGAGAGTTTGTTGTGGACAACCGTCCTGCAATGTCAGGATTTTCTACTGGTGTAGGTTTAAACTTTAAACGGTTTTCGGTTGACTATGGTCTAATGGTTTTTTCCGCCGCAGGATTTAACAACCTCCTTACTTTGACTACTAATATGGATAAATGGAAACGATAATTTCTTGATTTTAATGGAACAATTTTTTGATTTGTTTCGAATAAGAAGATAATTATGACACGAAATATTTTATTCATTTTTAGCCTTGTTTACTCCATCTTTTTCGTTGGATTTAGCCAAAATATCCCTGAAGGAAATTGGCGTGGAATAATAAAAGCATCAAATCAAACAATTGATGACTCTGATGTTTTTTATATTTCCTTTAAAGACGAATCAAAAGGGTTTTCTAGGATTGAAAAATTGAACACAAAAGAATACGTCTATAAAGAGTTTTCTATTTCAACCAAAAACGATAAAATCATATTGGAAGAGCGCTATATTAAAGCATCATCTAATAGTAAAAATGCTCCAAAATGTAAGTTGAACTATGAAATGAGTTATGATGAATCATCTGGTTATTTAACAGGGACTTACAAAAGTTCTGATTGTAAAAATGTGATGGGGGAAATCACTTTGTATCGGACCAATCAACCCATAAATTCAGATAAAGAACCAACACTAACCCATTATTGGAAATATCAATTTGCAATTAGCCTTTCGAAAGGTTTGCCATCTCCAGAAATCTTAGAAAGGGAAAGAAAAAATTTTGAATTTAGCCCCATTTATTTTGACCATGATAAGTCGGAAATTAAACCAGAGTTTTATGAGTATTTGAATAAACTTGCTAGAATTTTAGAAGGTTTACACGATTTACGTTTATTAGTTGTAGGTCATACGGACGCTGTCGGCACAGACGAATATAATATTGGGCTTTCAGAAAGAAGAGCAAAAGCAATAAAGGATTACTTTTTAAAGCAAGGCATTGAAAATGAAAAACTGGAAATTGATTTTAAAGGAAAGCGAATGCCCATAGATACGAATAAGACACCTGAAGGAAAAAGCCGAAATAGGAGAGTGGACTTTAGTTTTATTTAGGGGAATAGGTGGGCTCAATTTCATTAACCTTACTACATTTGTTCAAAAAAGGAAAATGCTAGGATTAAAACTTCCAACAGATCCAAGATGGGTGGATATAGTCGAAAAAGACATTGAAGAGATTTTGACGGATCATGCTTATTGTGAACAAAAAGCAGCAAGTAATGCCATTTCAATAATTGTTAAGTTTCCAGAGTATCCTGATGTGGTAGAAGCAATGGGAGATTTGGTCAAAGAAGAAATGGAACATTTTCAAATGGTACATCAGCAGCTGATGAAAAGAGGCTTACAACTTGGTCGAGAGCGACGAGATGATTACATTCACGACTTGTTAGCTTTTCTCAAAAAAGGAGGAAGTCATGAGCAACAGTTTGTGGAGCGTATGTTATTTGCGGCAATGGTAGAAGCTAGAAGCTGCGAGCGTTTTCGTTTACTTTCAGAAGAAATAAATGACGAAGAACTCAAAGTTTTTTACAGAGAACTAATGGAAAGTGAAGCTAGACATTACACCTTGTTTTTAAACTTTGCACGTAAATATTCCAAAACGATAGATGTCGATAAAAGATGGAAGGAGTTTTTGGAATACGAAGCTACATTAATGAATAAATACGGTAAAACTGGAACAATACATGGTTGATTATTTTTATAAATCTTCTGCAAGGGTTATCTTGTCTGATTCTGGGGAATCATACTATCAATGTTTTTTTGAAAACCATAGAATCTTCAATTCCTACCGCTAATTCACCAAAAAATAACTATTTTCGTTCTACATAAATTGAAGAATGAAATATCTCTTTAAAAATACAACATCTGTAAGAGTTCGATACGGTGAAACAGACCAAATGGGGTATTGTTACTACGGTAATTATGCGCAGTTTTTTGAAGTTGGTAGGGTAGAAGCACTGAGGGATTTAGGGATGTCATACAAGCAAATGGAAGAGGAAGGAATTTTGCTGCCGGTTAGAAATTATTCCGTAGAATACCTTAAACCAGCAAAATACGACGATTTACTAACCATAGTAACCTATGTGGTGAAAGTAGAAGGAACACGGATAACATTTGACTATGAAATTTTTAATGAAGAAAATAAGCAATTAGCAAAGGCAACTACTACTTTGGTATTTGTGAATAAAAGCTCCATGCGGCCATGTTCTCCTCCCGAAAATTTTATGCAAATCCTAGAAAAATCGAATAATCATGTTTGAATTGCAGCGTTGGACAAATAAAGATATTGAATCACGTTTTACCCTGAGAGAATTTGAAACGAAGATTGGGCAAGATGTGATGCAAACGGCAACCAAAAAATATAAAATTATAGGTGTTGAAGAATCTATTGGTCCACGAGCAAACGCTGGAAACAGTGGTGCAGAAAATGCTTTTGAAGCTTTTTGCCAAAAGTTCCTAAACATGCAGTCAACAAATGATTTACGGTTTGATGCTGTTACAATCTTAGGTAAAGTTGTACTCTTCGAAAATGAAAAGAATTCAAATCTAAAAGAACAAGTTGAAAGCTTGGATAAGTATCTCCTTTTGCTTCTTCAAAGTGAAATAAAAGATGGAGAAATTCCGATAATAATTGGTGGTGGTCATAACAATGCTCTTCCGCTTGTTCGTTTCAACGAAGCCAGATTTCAAAAACCTCTGCAAGTAATAAACTTTGATGCTCACGCAGATTATCGTCCATTGGAAGGAAGACATTCGGGAAACCCGTTTTCGTATGCTTTTTCGGAGCAAAAAATGAAATATTACTCCGTAATTGGATTGCACAAGCGATACAATTCCCAAAAAATACTAGATGGCTTAAAACAGAATGGACATTTTCACCGCTTTTTTGAAGATTATTTGGATGAAAAACATTCGTTTTCAGAAGATTTAAGTAGGTTATACGATTTAGCACTCAAAAGAGAATTACCTCTAGGAATTGAACTTGATTTAGATACTATTTCCATGATGCCTTCATCTGCGATGTCTCCTTCAGCTTTTTCCATGACACAAGCAAGAAAATACGTTCGTAAATTGGCAGCTGTTCCTCGAGTTTGTTATGTACATATTCCCGAAGGAGCGCCTAAAAATGCACAAGAAGAAGTAGTTGTTGGAAAAGCTTTAGCATACTTGGTTTCTGACTTTATAGAGATACATTCTAATTTAAGATGAAAAAAATTGTGAAGCGTTTTCTGGAAATTATCAAGGTGATTGGACATTTTTTTCCGCTGCACCTTCTTGCTTCACATTTTAAGTTCAATATCGTTGGGTTAATTTACTGGCTTTTTCTTTTCTTGGTAGTAACCAATAATCTAGGCTCTAATTTTGGTGTTCCTTTTCTATTTCTTTCACCTGAATACCACGGTGTTACCTCTCCAACAGCTTTTCTATTATTAGGCTTGAGCGTTGGCGGTTTTATAATGGGTTTTCACGCTTACAGTTATATTCGGCTCGGTTCAAAATACCCTTTTATTGCAACAATTTTTCGTCCATTTTTTAAGTTTTGCATTAACAATAGTTTATTGCCTTTATTGTTTATCATTACTATGGTTATTGAAATATATAAGTTTCAAATAAATCAAGAGTATGTTGAGCCGCTTCAAGCAATGAGTTTTATTTTTGCCTTTGTTGGTGGGGTTTTTCTATTTATTTCTTTATCATTTCTATATTTTTTCCCTACAAATAAAGATATTACTCGACTGACTGGTAAGTCGTTGGAAGAAATTGATGAGAAATTTAATAATATAAAAAGTTCAATTCACAAAAAAGAAGATTGGACGAGTAAATACCTTGGTGCATCAGATGAAAATAAATACCATTACATTGGTAATCAAATGAAAATTCGTCTTTCAAGAAGTGTCTCTCATTATGATGCAAGATTATTAAATAGCGTTTTATCCCAGAATCATACAAATGCAGCTTATTTTGAAATTGCACTGGTAATTTCATTTTTTATAATTGGATTTTTTAAAGATTTTCAAGTTTTTCAAGTTCCAGCTAGTGTAAGTATTATGATGCTTTTTACTATCATAATTATGATAATTAGTGCTATTTTCTCTTGGTTGAAATATTGGACTTATCCCGTTTTAATTGGCCTTATTGTTCTAATTAATTACATGAGTTTAACTACTTCGGTTTTCGACTTTAAGAGTTATGCCTTTGGATTGTCTTATAATCAAGAGGATTTAATTCCTTTTTCTCCAGAAACTGTTCGCGAATCAGGATTGCAAGCCCAAGACCAAGAAATAGATTACCTGAACTTTCTTCAAACACTAGATAATTGGAAAGAAAAACAAAACAGTAAAAAACCAAAATTAGTTATTATTAATACAAGTGGAGGAGGTTTAAGAAGTGCTTTATGGACTTTTTCAGTGATGCAGCATTTGGATAGTATCACCAATAATCAATTTGTCAATCAGGTGCAAATGATTACCGGTGCTTCAGGCGGAATGATTGGTGCAGCTTATTATCGAGAGTTGTTGATTAAATTTCAAGAAGAGAAAATAAGTTCAACCTATGGAGCCAAATATAGGGACAACATTGGAAAAGACTTACTGAACAGAATAGCGTTTTCCATTGCTACAAACGACATATTTTTCCGTTTTCAGAAGATTAGAGTAGATGGAAAAACATATATCAAAGACAGAGGTCACGCGTTTGAACAAGAGTTAAAAAGTAATTTAGATAATGTTTTTGACACCGAACTCGGAGATTATACTAAGTTAGAAAGAGATGCCTCTATCCCAACTATGATTTTTACTCCCACGATTATAAATGACGGAAGACGACTTTTAATTGGTTCACAACATTTAAGTTTTTTACAACAAAGACCAGTTCAAACATCCGCTATTGGATTAGAAGCAGAGTTGGAAAATGTAGAGTATTTAAAATACTTCAAAGATGTAAACCCAGAAAAAATAAAGTTTACTTCTGTCTTAAGAATGAACGCAACCTTTCCATACATTATGCCGATGGTAACGCTTCCCACAGACCCTGGTATGCAAATCATGGACGCTGGAATAAGAGATAATTACGGAACAAAAATTACCGTGGAATATTTATTAGCCTTGAGGGATTGGATAGAACAAAATACAAGTGGTGTGGTCATTGTTAAAATTCGTGACACGAAAAAAGCGCTTTTAGCAGAAACCTATGAACCAATTGGTGTGATTAGAAAGTTTTTCCTTCCTGCGGGTAACTTATACGGGAACTTCCCAAGGGTTCAGGATTTTGACCAAGATGCATTACTTGCAACAGCTTGGAAAGCACTGAATATAAAACTAGATGTCGTGACTTTTAATTTACGCGAACGCTTTGAAGATAAAATCTCTTTGTCTTGGCATTTAACAAAAAACGAAAAAAATAAAATTATTTCCTCCATTTATAACCCTTCCAATGTCAACCAGACAGAAAGACTTAAAAAACTGCTTGAGTAATGAGGTTTTTAAACGCTTTCATAGTTTTGTTTTGCTTTTGTTCAACTGCTAATGCTCAGTTGGATGGATTGTTCATTACTTCACACTACCAAAAAACTGATTTTTTTGCTTCTGTAGAAGGAGGTTTTAAATTAACTGACAAATTTACAACTAGAACAGGGTTAGGAGCTGGAATAAGAAGGACGTTTTTGCAACAAAGGTTCTTTCCTCAATTAAACCAAGCAATAAATTGGAATGTCATCAATCAAGAAAAACGAATAAAATTTGGTCCAGAACTTTCTTTTGGGCTTAGTCGCTATAAAATTACTGACAAAGTTACAGCAAGCTATTTAACTGGAAGATTAGGCTATTTTTTCTGTTATAATTTTAATTCGAATTGGGCTATTTTTCAAACAACAACATTAGCCAGAGAAAGAGAGTATTTATCCATTGGTTCACAAGTTAATTACTGGACTATAAACGGCTCACTAGGAGTAAAATATGATTGGAAACGTTAAATATTTAATTGGTTTTATATTGGTGTTTTTTTCCTGTAATAAGGGAGAACAAATACCAAATGTCCCCATTATTTCTCACGCAGGAGAAGGAATTTTCAACCCAGCTCGTATTTTTCACGAAAATTCTTTAGAAGCTTTAAATTATGCACTTCAATTTGAGGAGTTATACGGTGTGGAAATGGATATTCAAATGAGTAAAGACGGCACAATTTGGTTATTTCACGATGAATTTTTGGAAGAATCAACATTCGGGAAAGGTGCTATTTGCTCCTTGTCAGACAACGAGCTTGAAGGTATTCGTTACCAAACCCTAAACCGTGAAAGACTGCTAAAACTAGAGGAAATAAACTTTGAGAACTTCAAGCATGAAAAACAAATTTATTTAGATATTAAGCTTTTTAATTCCTGTGTAAATAATGAAGAATATTTGGATTTATTTTTAACAGAATTAGCAGGTTTTGGACAGAAACTTCCATTGAATTTCACGTTGAATTTTATTGTTAATAACCTTGAATTTGCGCAAACTATGCACAACCACGGATTTAAAAACTTATTTAGTGATGCTAGTTCATTTGAATCAGCAAAAGAACGAATGGCTTTGTCTTTTTATGAAGGTTTTTTTCTTAGACATACTGCAATATCTGCAAAAGAGCTAAAGATACTACAAGAGGATAATGTAAAAGTTATTATTTTTGGAATGCGCTCTGTTTCTTCAATTCGTAAGTCTTTGCAAAAAGAACCTTATGCATTGATGCCAGAGGATTTTAAAACAGCTTTGATAGAAATAAAATAAGAAATGGGAAAAAAAAAGAAACGAATAGATATTGTTTATTCAACAAACCCAAATTATGAATACGAAGAAGAGGAAACGTTCGAACAAGAAACACTAGAGCCTTCCGAACAACTTCTTTATGTTTCCATTGACAGAAAACAACGCAAAGGAAAAGAAGTTACACTCATTGAGGGATTTGTAGGTATGAAAGAGGATTTAAACGAATTATCAAAATTTTTAAAATCTTCGTGTGGTGTTGGTGGTACAGCCAAAGATGGTGAAATTATTATTCAAGGAAACTTTCGTGATAAAGTGATAGAGTTGCTTAACAAAAAAGGGTATAAGACTAAACGAAAAGGAGGGTAGGACTCCCAAAGTGTACGCCCATACATTGCGGGAAATTACTTAACAACAAAAAACAAATGTTTTTCAACAGGAACATTTAAACTGTATTCTTTATTGAACTCTCTAAAGACTACCCTTTTCAAAGCGATTTTTGAACTTGGGTTAGCCATTCTATAATCCTGAACAATTTTCAGATTTGCTATTTGCGGCCACAATGTAGAATGGTCTGAATTTGTAGATGTTATTAATTGAATTAAATCCGGGTTATAGGACAATTCATAACTGTTTAGTTCTAAATCGTCCTTACGTATTAATGGATTTGCAAACCATTGGTCTTCTGTGGAATACCAGAAAAGAGTATCAGGGTTTGGTGAAAATTTCCAATAAGTCTTTGGTACTAATTCGTTTTCTTCTCTTTCGAAATACAAAGGAAGCGAGTCGTTCTCCAAATTGATTGAGGATAAATTAAACTCATAAGCACATTCTAAAGTATCGCCGATTTGCAGAATAAGTAAATTTCCAGTTGATTCATAATAAACGCCATTTGTACTTCCGATTAAATCCTCTTTGTTACAACTAAAAATAAGAATACTAGCAAAGAAAAGTAATAATGTATTTTTCATGTTACATTTCTAAAGTAACGAATCTACGAAAATCAAACGAAACCAAACAAAAAACAGCACTACTATTTAGTAATCAAGTAAATCGACTGCGTGAGTTGTATTTTCTTGTCACATTCTCTTTAATCTTCCAACGTTTTCAAATAATAAATTAAATCTGTCCTCGGAGGATTTGTAATTCCTAGCGATCTCGCCATGGTAATTATTTGTCCCCTATGCTGCGTAGAATGATTACAAACGTGCATGATTATTCCTTCTGCATTGTAGAAATATTCCATTGAGTCGAGGTAAGAATTCACATCCGTAAGAACTAGATTAGAAACGGTATTTCTTATGTTATCCGATGCTTTGATAAGTTCATCCATTATAGCTTCATTGGAGAGTTCATTAACGCTATCATCTAATTTTTTCCATTCTGTTTTTGTTAAAGGCGAACTCCAACCTGTTTCAGCGCCTAAAAGGTGAATTAACGTTTCACGAATCGTTGGAAAACTAGATGGCGTTTCTGTGACTAAAATAGTTGAGTCAAGTTCCTTTAACCAATTTACAAATTCAGTATTCGCCCAAAGGTTGTAATTTGCATACATTGAAATGTTAACGTCTAATTTTTGAGTTACTTTCTTAACTTCTTTACGATTTTGATTAATGTCGGATGAATTACAACTAGTTACGATGATTAAATTTATGAAAAACAAAAAAATGGATAATGATTTTCTCATGTTTTATTATTTAGATTATTCAAAAATGCTAAAACTTTTGCGTTAAACAAACTTGGGGCATCAACATTTACAACATGTCCCGCTTTTGGAATAATTTCTAACCCAACGTTCGTATGCTGTTGTACAAGGTTTTTTATAGAAGGTAAAAACATATAATCTTCTTCTCCCATTATGTAAATTGTTGGGATATTCGTTGGCTGAAGTCGAAATAAACGCAATATCGGATTAATTTTCGAAGTTAGTGAAAACCATCTTATGAACTCCTTTTGATATAACTTTTTCGCTTCATTTATAAAAAGATTTCTTGATGTTCGATGTTTTTTCTTTGGCATAATTACATGTGCAAACAAACGATAGAGCAATAAATAAGGAATGAATGTTTTAAATGTATTTCCAAGTCTTATCAACAATTGACCTCTAAAATTAATTTTCATAACTGCTCCAGCGAGAATCATACTCTCAATTCTTTTCGGAAAACGTTCGGCTAAATCTCGAATTAGAATGGTGCCTAAGGAGATACCTACAAAATGAGATTTTTCAACCTTTAACTTATCCAGCACTTCTAGTATATCATTACTTAGTAATTGAAAGTTGTATTTTTTTAATTTCGTTTTTACTGAATTGGACTCACCATGACCGCGCAAATCAATCAGTAAAAGAGAGTATTGCTTAGAAAAAGTTTTGATTTGCTTGTGCCATATAGAACTACTTCCACCAGCACCATGAATGAAAGTTATCCAACCTTTGGCATTTTTATTTTTAAAAACCTTGAATTTCAACATGATGTTAAAACAGTTGCAAATGTCATAGGTTCATGGTTGGATAAGAGTAAATGACAAAAAGTCATTTGAGTAACTTATAACTTAGATGTTAAGTCATTACATTTAGTTTATCTTACTAATAACTGAGGAATCCCTTTCGACTTTGTTCAATGCAATTAAGTAAACTATTTTAAACAATAAATTATCGCTTATGTTAAACCATATATTCTTTAATCGCGTTACGAATTATAACGTATATTTGCAAATACATAAAAAAGGAAAAATGAAAATTATCGTCCACCTCATAATTCTTATTTGTTTTTCGAGCTTAACGGTTTGGTCACAAGATTTTTCTATAAGCGGTACAATCACAGATGCAGAAAATGGTGAAGACCTTTTCGGTGCTCGTGTAATTGTGAAAGAATTGACGAACACCGGAGCATCTGCAAATGTTTATGGCTTCTATTCTATTTCGCTTCCAGCAGGAGATTACACATTAGTTTACAGAAATACAGGATATGATGATTATGAAATTAAAGTTAACTTAAATGAAAATAAGACTATCAATGTTAAATTAACGGTTCCAAAAGAAGTGCAAGAGATTGAAGAGGTTGTCATAACTTCAAAGAAAGAAAATGATAATATCACTTCAGCACAAATGGATATAACCAAGTTAAACCCTAAAGATATAGAAACAATTCCTATTCTTTTTGGCGAACAAGATGTGATGAAAACATTACAATTGACCCCTGGAATTAAAGGTGCAGGAGAGGGTAATGCTGGTTTTTTTGTTCGAGGTGGTGGTGCTGACCAAAACCTAATTTTGTTGGACGAATCTACAGTTTACAACGCTTCACATTTGTTGGGCTTTTTCTCTGTTTTTAATTCTGATGCTATCAAAGATGTTTCCTTATACAAATCAGGAATTCCAGCAGAATATGGTGGTAGGGCATCTTCTGTTATGGATGTGAAAATGCGTGATGGTAATAATCAGCGTTTTGGTATTTCTGGTGGTATTGGTTTGATATCATCGAGAGTAACCGTTGAAGCTCCAATTGTGAAGGATAAAGGTTCTTTCATCGTTTCAGGACGAAGAAGTTATGCGGATATATTTTTAAAATTGTCTAATGAAGAAGAATTAAGAAACACCACCCTGTATTTTTATGATTTAAATGCAAAGGCAAACTACAAAGTTTCTGAGAAAGATAGAGTTTTTGTATCGGGATACTTCGGAAGGGACGACTTTATGCTTGATGACCAATTTGGTTTTGATTGGGGAAATGCAACAGGAACAGTTCGTTGGAATAGAATCGTTTCGGACAAATTATTTTCAAATACATCTTTGATTTTTAGTAGTTTTGATTATAAGGTTCAAATAGGTACTGAGGACGAAGGGTTTGGAATCCGTTCTTCCATTTTAGATTATAATGTTAAGCAGGATTTCACCTATTTCCTAAACTCTAATAATACTATCAAATATGGTGTTAATGCAATCCACCATCGTTTTAGCCCTGGCAGATTGGAGGCATCACCAGAAATTGGCTTTAATGAAATAGAATTAAATCAGCGTTATGCTTTGGAGCTTGGAGCTTATGTGCAAAATGAACAGAAACTAAATAATCGATTGTCCATGATGTACGGGTTACGGTATTCTGGATTCAATTTTATGGGAGATGGTGTGGCCTACGAATTTGATAATTTCGGAAACGAAATTTCAGCGACATCTTATGATAGATGGGAAAGTATAGCTTATTATCAAGGATGGGAACCAAGGTTTTCAATGAGTTTTCTAACATCAGAAAATAGTTCTATCAAAGCTGGTTATAATAGAATTTTCCAGTACATTCATCAACTTTCCAATACTACGGCAACAACTCCAGTAGATGCATGGGTGCCTACTTCAAATAATGTCAAGCCGCAAATTGGAGACCAAGCAGCAGTAGGGTATTATCAAAACCTTAAAAATAATATGTTTCAAATTTCGGTGGAGACATACTACAAATGGCTTCAAAACCAAATTGATTATAGACCAAATGCAAGTTTAGTGCTAAACGATAGAGTAGAGGGAGAGCTTGTTTATGGTAGAGGTATGGCTTATGGAGTAGAGCTTCAAGTGAAAAAAACGAAAGGTAAATTAACAGGTTGGTTTAATTACACGCTTTCAAGAGCGTTACGTCAATTCGATGAAATTGATAATGGCGAAATTTTCTCTGCAAGGCAAGATAGAATTCACGACCTAAATTTAGTTCTAACTTACAAATTATCAGAAAGTTGGGTGTTGAGTGGTGCATTTGTATATTACACTGGTGATGCTGTTACTTTCCCAACGGCTCAATACAGTTACAATAATTTATTGGTTCCTTATGTAGGTCAGCGAAATGGAAATCGATTACCGGACTACCATCGTTTAGATTTAGGTGCAACTTGGTATCTTCAAAAGAAAGGACGTTTTGAACAAAGCTTGAACTTCTCAATTTACAATGTTTATGCAAGACAAAATGCTTTTTCCATAGCATTTAGAGAAAATGAAATTGGTCAAACAGAAGCAGTTCAAACAGCACTTTTTAGACTAATTCCTTCTGTTACTTATAACTTTAAACTGAAGTAATGATGAAAATTAAATCGATTTATATAGTATTTTTCTTGTTTAGCTTCATGGCTTGTCAAAAAGTGATTGACGTTGACGTTAGTGATATGGAAGCTAAATATGTTATTGAGGCCAGCTACAATGCAACGGAAGAGGTTGTTTCTGTTCGTATAACTAAAACTAGGAATGTTTTCGGCACCTCGGAAATTCCTGTTGTTGAAGGTGCAATTGTTCGTATTCAAAATGAAGAAGGAGAAGAAGAGCAGTTATTAGAGTTAGGAAACGGAAATTATGAGTTAACGAATTACGCACCAAGCTTTCTAACTACCTATAAAATGATCGTTTTAATAGATGATGAAGAGTTTGAAGCTACGGCATTTCTTCCTGAGGTGGTAGAATTAGAGGAGCTTATTGTCATTTTTGACGAGGGTAGTCTTTTTACAAGTGAAGGTTACGTTGTTTTTATGGGGTTCACAGACCCACCTGGTCCAAATTTTTACCGGGCTGTTCGAATTGTAAACGGTGATACTTTAACTCGTTTGGGAGAACAATTTATTTTTGACGATTCTTTTTCTGAAGGAAATTATCAGACAGTCCCTTTTTTCAGTTCTAGGTACGAAATAGGAGATACTGTTACTGTTGAATTTAGAAGTATCAGTAAAGAAAGTTTTAGGTTTTATTCAGAACTCTTTGCGATTGCCGGTGATGCAGGTCAAAGCGCAGCACCAGCTAACCCTGTACAATCATGGACTAACGACGCTGTTGGGCACTTCTCCGCATGGGGAGCAGATGTAAAAACTGTTATAATAGAAGAGTAGTTATTTAGTTCGTAGTTCTTCGTTGTTTTGTTTATGGTTGGTTAATTAGTTCACGGTTCTTCGTTTGATGGTTTTTAGTTCTTAGTTTCTTGTGACATAATCTACAATCTCCAAATCTACAATCTCCAAATCTACAATCTCCAAATCTCCAATCTCCAAATCTACAATCTCCAAATCTACAATCTCCAAATCTACAATCCCCAAATCTACAATCCCTAAATCCCCAAATCTCCAAATCTACAATCTCCAAATCTACAATCCCTAAATCCCCAAATCTACAATCTCCAAATCTACAATCTCCAAATCTACAATCTCCAAATCTACAATCCCTAAATCCCCAAATCTAAAATCTCCAAATCTACAATCCCTAAATCTCCAAATCTAAAATCCTAAAATCCCAAAATTCTACCCCTTTCCTTTCAACTCAGCAATTGTCTCAATTGGGTTTTCAGAATTAAAAACAAAACTTCCTGCCACTAGCGCATTAGCACCTGCATTGATTAAGTCAAAAGCATTATTAGCGTTTACACCTCCATCTACTTCAATAATTACATTGGAATTTTTAGAATCCGCTAAAGCCTTTGTAGCTTTAACCTTTTTGATAGCATTTTCAATGAATTTTTGCCCCCCAAAACCAGGGTTTACAGACATTATCAATACTAAATCTAAGTCATCAATTATATCTTCTAAAACACTTACTGGAGTATGAGGGTTTAAAGCTACACCTGCCTTCATTCCTAATGCGTGAATAGATTGAATAGTTCTGTGTAAATGTGTACAAGCCTCGTAATGCACCGTTACAATCTCAGCACCAGCATTTTTACACTCTTCCAAATAAGTATCAGGATTTACAATCATCAAATGCACATCCAACGGTTTATTTGCATGTTTGTTTATTGCCTGCATCACAGGAAAACCAAATGAAATATTCGGAACAAACACACCATCCATGATATCAATGTGCAACCAATCAGCTTTAGAATTATTGAGCATTTTAACATCGCGTTCAAGGTTGGCAAAGTCAGCCGCAAGTACCGAAGGAGAAATATATAAAGACATAATTTATTTTTTACTGCAAAGTTAGTGCTTATTTCAAAATCAAAAATGAATTTATGACATAATGGCAATATTATCTTTGTGGCAAACTTATTGTCTTATAAATTTTGGTAATTTTACCGAAAAAGTAGATTTTTAATTTAATAATAAAGTTATGGCAGTTGAAATAACAGACGCAAATTTTGACGAAGTGGTTTTAAAATCAGATAAACCAGTAGTTGTAGATTTTTGGGCAGCATGGTGTGGCCCTTGTAGAATGGTAGGCCCAATTATAGAAGAAATGCATAATGAGTACGATGGTAAAGCAATTATCGGAAAAGTAGATGTTGATAAAAACCCTGGAGTTTCTGCTAAATTTGGTATTCGAAATATTCCAACTATTTTATTTGTGAAAAATGGTGAAATAGCTGATAAATCAGTTGGGGCAGTACCAAAAGCACAGTTGACGTCTAAATTAGACGCACTATTGTAAACAAGTTGTTTATTTAGTTAAGTAGAAAAGGTATCCTAACGGATGCCTTTTTTATTGACCATTTTTTGAAATTTATTGATATACCAATCTAAAACGAATAAACGTAAAATAGCAAATCATTTAAATTTCGTTTTCCTCATCGGGTGTAAGCCTAAACTTTCATCGTTTAATTTTGGTAAAATTGACTGAGTAGCATTC
>SKGS01000044.1 GCA_007117355.1 Lishizhenia sp.
AGTTACAACATCCGTTAAAGGAAATAAAGGGTTTTCTGTGTAGTACCTTGAACCTAATAAGCCAATTTCCTCAGCTGAAACAGCTAGAAATAATATATTTTTCATTGGTGCTTCACCATCTTTTTTGGCAACACTAAAGGCTTTTGCTATTTCCATAAGTGCAACTGTTCCTGTACCATTATCATCTGCACCATTGTAAATTTCTCCATCTTTTACTCCTAAATGATCATAATGCGCCATTAAAACTAATGTTTCTTTTACTGTTGTATCAATTGATGGCATCCACCCAGCTACGTTTATTCCTTTTTTATGAATGGTATCTCGATTGAAGTGAAGATCTGCGAATAAAGTAACTTGTTCCTCTTTTTTCTTTCTTTTTCCTGAAAGATTATATTCATTAATGATGGTAGAAAAAGAATTTTTATTGGCAAAAACCAATGGCGCACCACCCTCTTCTGAAAAATCTGATGCTAAAGCGTGTCTCGTTTTATAAACTCTATCCCCTTGACTTTGAATTAAAGCATCAAAATGAGAAGTGACATAAATTACACTAGCTGCTCCTTGACTTAATGCTTCTTTATAAGATATTTTTACATTTTCAACATCAAAAAAAGGTTGAACAGTGTCAAAAAAAATCACAGTTTTGTTTTTAAAACTTGGCTCTTCTTTTCCTTTTTTATCAGTAACAGCTAAAACTACTTCCTTATTTAACAAAGAAAAAACAGCTGGTTGAAAATTTGCAAAAATATCTTTACCATAATTTAAAGTATCCTTACCTATAATCAACTGTTGTGATGGATTTAATCGAACAACATTAAAAGGTTGAAAATAAGATGAATCTTCAGAAATGGGTAGTAGTCCATGCAATTTAAACTGACGTGCAATATAGTCCGCAGCCATATCTTGACCAACTGTTCCTGTTGCTCTTCCTTCCATACTATCTGAAGCAATAATATGCAGGTGCTCAGATATAGAAGTTTTTGAAATGTAATATTGATATTTTTCAGCAATAGATTGTGCTGTGGAGAAAAAACTAACTCCGGTTAACAAAACACATATTGCTGTTTTTTTTATTACTGACATGTAGGAATTTTATCTATTCTGTTTTGGTGTCTTCCGCCTTCAAAAGCTGTTTTAAAAAATATTTCAACCATTTCTATTGCTTCTTTTTCACTTATGAAACGCGCTGGCAGTGCAATGATATTTGCATTGTTGTGTTGCCTAGCCAATGCTGCTATTTCTGAAGTCCAACACAAAGCACTTCTAATACCTTGATGTTTATTAACGGTCATATTTATTCCGTTTCCACTTCCACAAATTACTATGCCTAGTACTTCTTTTTCCTTTTCAACGTGATCAGCTACAGGGTGCGCATAATCAGGATAATCGATAGAAGCGTCAGAGTGTGTTCCATAATCTTGAAACGTGTAACCCTTCTTTTCAAAATAGGTTTTAATTGCTTCTTTCAATTCATAACCAGCATGGTCAGCTCCGATAGGAATAATAGTATTCATTTTTTATCTTTTTTGTTCCTTACAAAAGTAAAGTTTATTCTTAGTTTAGCATAATTGGGTGCTTTTCTATTCAGTTATCTAGTTTAATTAACAATTTACACTTCTTATAAACAAAATTGAAATATCGATTTTTATTTTATACAGATTATCAAGCCTTTAGTTTTTAGTTTTTACACAATTTAATTTGTAAAAATGTTAATATTTGTGCGTTAATAATAATTACTTTCTATTGTTATTTTCAAATATTATTCCAAACCATAACTTGAATGGATTGTGCAAGTAAAAGTTACCCCTTTTTAACACAAGTTATTAACGATTTATAACATCGTTTTGTGTTTAGATAAAAATAAATTCTATTAACACATTGGTTTTTCTTATCAATGTTTATAAACTTTTATTTTGTTTATTTTCAATGTATTACTATTAGTTTTTATGTTTATATCTTTATTTATTATGTTAATTAACTATTAAGCAAGTATTAAATCAAATCTTTTTAAACCATTTCAACACCTTAATAAAAGGAATAAAGCTTTTTTAAAATTTTTTCTCTTTCTTTTTTTTATATTACTGTCTTGGATTTCATAAAAAAAACTGCAAATTGAAATTAATTCGTTAATTTCGTTTCAAGTGGTAAGAGATTGGTTAAATTTTAGTTGTTTTTTCTGAAAATCATTTATTTACTGTATATTGGTCTCAACTATATTACACGAATAAAAAAGTATGTCAAAAATAAGAGTTTTTGTTGTTGAGGATGAGGCTATTGTTTCAAAAGATATCCAACAAAGTTTGATTCGATTAGGGTACGATGTTGTAGGTTCTTCTGCCACAGGTGAAAAAGCCTTAAGTTTAGTTGAGGAAATTTTACCTGATATTGTTTTAATGGACATTATGCTAAAAGGCGATATGAGTGGTATTGAAGCCGCCACAATTATTAGAAAAGATAATGCTATTCCAGTTATTTTTCTCACAGCATATGCTGATGATGCAACATTAGATAAAGCTAAAGTAGCGGAACCTTACGGATATATAATCAAGCCCTTCAAGGAGGTTGATTTGCATACTGCCATAGAAATGGCAATATACAAACATAAAAGAGAAATGGAGTTAGTTCAAAAACAAGAAATGCTATACTCCCTAGTAGAAAATAAAGAAGCAAAAGAAAATAAAGATTACATTTTTGTAAAAGCCAATGCTAAATTGGTTAAACTAAAAATGGATGAAATTTATTACATCGAAGCACTTAAGGATTATGTAGCTATTCATACACAAGCGAAGCGATATACTATCCATTCTACCATGAAAGACATTGATCGTAAACTTGGTAATGAAGATTTTATAAGGGTTCACAGGTCATTTATTGTTCGTATTGATAAAATTGCAAGTATTGATTTTCCTAATTTGCATTTAGAAAATGATAAAAAAATGATTCCTATTGGTGGTTCTTATAAAGACGATTTATTGAAAAGCATTAATCTTTTCTAAAAAGATGAGTCAATCATTTAGTGATTTCTTAAAAAGTCAATACTCTTTTGCGTTACCTATATTTAATTCTTCCTTAGAGGATTATCAATCTATTGACTTAAGTAAAACGAACAAAAATTTATGGAATCAAGTTAATCCTTCTGACCCTTTAGAAATGCAAAAGTATATTTCTAATTACTTGGAAAAGAAAGGTAAAAATATTGCTTTTGGTGGTTACTTAGAACATCGCAATATTTATGATAGAAGTGCTTATTTTAAGGAAAAAGAAAATCGTTTTATACATTTAGGAATAGATTTTTGGACGAATGAAAATGCTGGAATAGCTGCTGTATTTGATGGCACAATTCATAGTTTTAAGAATAATAAAAATTTTGGTGATTATGGACCAACATTAATTTTAGAACATAACGCTAAAGGTTTTACTTGGTTTAGTTTATACGGCCATCTTTCACTAGACTCTATGCTTTATTGGCAAATTGGTAAAACCATAGCTTCAGGAGAAAGGATAGGTTATCTTGGTGCTATTTCAGAAAATGGGAATTATGCGCCACATTTACACTTTCAAATTATGCTTAATATGGAAGGAAAATCAGGAGATTATCCTGGAGTAACAAGTGAAAAAGAAGTTCATCATTTTCAAAATAATTGTCCTAATCCTTTATATTTATTTCCTGAACTAATGAAAATGTAATTATCACATGCAACCAATTAAAGCTTATTTGTGTCTATAATGCGAAGCCATAACATGGAGGATAATGAGCTTATTAAGGCATGCTTGAAAGGTAATTCAAAAGCGCAACGCTTACTTTTTGAAAAGTTTTCGCCATTAATGATGGGAGTTGTGCTGCGTTATGTTTCCAGTAAAGAAAAAGCAAATGATGTGCTTCAAGATGGTTTTATAAAAGTGTTTAAGAACTTAGATAAGTTTAATAATCAAGGTTCTTTTGAAGGATGGATACGAAGAATAATTATTAATACTGCTCTTGATCAATTAAGGAAAGACAAAAAGTTTCAAAAAGAGATAGAAATAGACGATGTTTCGTTATCGCTTTCTATTGATAGTAATGCGATAGACTTAATGCAAGCGGAAGGACTTATGCAACTCATTCAAGGTCTTCCTGAAGGTTACAGAACAGTGTTTAATTTATATGCTATTGAAGGTTATACACACAAAGAAATTGGAGAGTTTTTAGATATTGCAGAAAACACATCAAAATCGCAATATTCAAGAGCTAGAGCACTACTAAGAGATATACTAAAAAAAGCTGGTATTGAAAGAGAAGGATGAAATAAAGGAATTATTTAAAGAATCACTTGAGAACTACTCCTCAAATGTAGATCCTAGTGTTTGGAATGCTGTTCAAGCTGGTATAGGAAATGCTGCTGCGGCTTCTGGTGGTTCTGGTTTTTTGGCTGGTGTTTCATCTACGGCTAAAATTGTTTCTTCTGTAATTGTAGCTAGTTCAATTATTACAGCGACAGCCATTTATATTTTAAGTGATGATGCGTCAAAAAAGGAAAATACAATCGAAAACTCTATCATTGAACAAACGAAAGAAGATAAACGTGAAGACTCATTAGTCCAAGAAAACGAAGATGAAAACAGTGTTTCTAATGATAATCGACAAACTGAAAATATATCCAAAATTGATAATTCGGAGATTGTAGATGATACAATTGAATCTAAAGAAGGTCAAGAAGCGACTGATTCTAGTAACAAACAAGACGATACTCAACTTCCAGATACTAAAAATTCAGGTCATAATTCTAGTGGTTCTGTTTTTACTTCAGAAACAAGTACTAATTCCGAAACTCCATCGGTAACTCAAAAAACAGAACAAACAAGTTCTAGTGCGTCAACTGAAGCGGATACATCTTCACCAGTTGAACTCGAATCAGAAGAGCCTTTCCAATTAAATGTTGTATTTGAACAACTGAGGAAACAACAAATACGAATTGAACTAGAAACTTCTGAGTTGGATGATTTCTGGATAGATGTAGGCGACGGTACTGAATTTAGGAGCGATATCGTTGAACATTGGTATGAAGAAGCTGGAGAATATGAAATTCTAGTTACTGGAAAAATCGGAGAAGAATATTACTATGAAACGCATCTTGTAAAGGTGGAAGTAGTTGGAAAAATCAATAATCTTCCGAATGTTTTTACTCCAGATGGTGACGGATTGAATGATTATTTATTTATTGATTCCGAAGGTTTAACAGCCTTTCAAATAACTGTTTTTAATTCAAAACGAGAAGTAGTTTATGAATCCAACGATGTCGATTTTAAGTGGTATGGAGAAGATTTACGTAGTCAACAAAAAGTAGAAAAGGGTAATTATTATTACATCATTATTGCCAGAGACAAACTTGGTAATGTTATTCATAAACACCAAACACTTTCGGTTATTTATTGATGGGGGTTGTGGGAATTTGTCATTAGGAGATGTCACTAAAAAATTTAAAAAAGTTGCAACCAACATACCTTCTCCCAACTATTTTCTGTATTAGAACTCCTCTAAATTTTCATCAAAACCATTATGTAACCAAAAACTTAATATATTAGCACTCTAAATTCTTGTTGGTGCGATATTTAGCAATTCTTTTATTTTTTTTATTGGTTTTACCTATTTTTTCACAAAATGAGAAAAAAACCTTGCTTACATTATCCCCAAAACGTGGTAATCATGTTGGTTTAGAAGAGGTAAAAGTTCAACTTTCCAGTGGTTGTAAGGCTTATTACACAACAGACGGAACACAACCAAGCTCCTCATCTAATAAAGTGCGAGGCAACTCAATTTCCTTAAAGGGTAATACGGTTTTTCGGTTTGCGATTTATGATGGAAAAGGAAATAAATTTGAAGAAACCCATACCTACATTGTAGCGAGAAAGGTAGAGCTTCCTATTATTTCAATTATTTCGGATCCAGCTGTTTTTTTTGATTCTTTAGAAGGTATTTATGTAAAGGGGTGTTGTGCAGATACAGTTCATCCATACAAAGGTGCAAACTTCTGGAAAGATTGGGAAAGAAAAGTATATGTTGAATTCTTTGAACCAGATGGTAGATTAGGATTTAGTCATCCTTTAGGAATAAAAATATTCGGTGGTTACAGCAAAGGAATGCCTCAAAAATCGCTTTCATTCTATGCTAGAAAAAAACATGGAAAGGGAAAAATTAAACATCCTCTTTTTCCACAATTACCCTTTAAAAAGTACAATAATTTTATTTTGCGTAATGGCGGTGGTGATATGCGAAATGCGCATATTAGAGACGTTTTTGCAACACAATTGATAAAAGAAACCGGACTTACAATTCAAGAATGGCGACCTGTAAGCGTGTTTATAAATGGAGAGTATTGGGGAAAATATAACATGCGAGAGAAGATAAACGAGCATTTTATTTCAGCTCATTATGGCATGCATAAAGATAGCGTCATAATCATGCGACATAATGCCGATAAACAACATGGAGACCCAAAAGATTATAGAAAATTTATTAAAGAGTTAGAGAAAAGTGATTTAAGAAATCGTGAGGATTTAAATTATGTCGCATCAAAAATGGACATTGATAATTACCTATTGTACAATGCAGCTCAAGTTTATGCTGGAAATAAAGATGCTGGTGGTAATATCCGCTATTTTAAATCAACAAGAGATACTGGTAAATGGCGATGGATTTATTATGATTTGGATCAAACATTCGGTGTAAACGGTCCACATGATTATAAATATAATAATTTAGAACGTTTTACACAAGTCAACGATGAAACGTGGCCAAACCCTCCTTGGTCCACCTTGATAATTCGAAAATTAATAGAAAATGATTCCTTGAAATATAGATACATCAATACCTTTTCTGATATGATATTTACAACTTTTGCACCTCAACGAGCTTTAACATTGTTGGAGAATTTAAAGCAACAAATGAAAGAAGAAATTCCTTTTCATTTGGAAAGATGGAAAGTGCCACTTAAAAGATACAATTCAAGCATGGCTCATATAGACTCTTTTGTTGTCAATAGACCAAGATATATGTTACAACATTTAGCTAGTCGATTTGAGCTTGATAAAATGGTTGAAATTAGCATTAAAATGGATTCCACTAAAGGAAAAGTAAAATTTAATTCATTAGTGTTATTCAAAGACTTTAATGGGAAATATTTTTCTGAAATACCTCAGTTTATTGAGGTTATACCAAATACTGATTTTGAATTTATCGGTTGGGAAAACGGTATAGAAATAAGCGAAAATGGCATGTATTATTTCAATGAAGAAAAGATAATTCTAACTCCAATTTTTGAAGAAAAAAAATACTCTCCTTTCTATGGAAAAATTATGTTTTCTGAGGTGGATGCCTTTCAAATAAACAGTTTAAAATCTGCTGACTGGATTGAATTATATAATGCTTCTTCTGAAGAGATTGATATAGGAGATTGGGTGTTTAAAGATAAAAAAGAACAACATTCTTTTACTTTTCCAATGAATACAAAAATTCAACCAAAAGAGTTTTTGATTCTTTCAAAAAACAAAGCAAAGTTTCAGCGTGCATATCCTAATATTAAAAATATTGTTGGAGATTTTAATTTCGGAATAAATATAAAAAGTGATGTTATTCGCTTGTATGATAGTAACTTACTAAAAGTAGATGAATTAAGTTTAAAAGAATTGAACGATTTTAGTGACTCAACAAAAAATTGGGTAAAAATGGATTACAGAATACCTTATTTCCACCCATTAAATTGGAGGTTAGAATCCCCTTCTCCTGGTCAGCAAAGCATGGCTTATGCAAAAATTCTTAAAGAAGAAAAGGAAGACGAAAAAATTAAGTCTTGGTTGATTTATTTTGGTATTGGGTTAGGATTTCTTTCTTTCATTATTTTTTTAGTTACTTTGTATTATAAAAACAAAAAGACCTAGCATAGAAGCTCGGGAATTAGTGAATTAATTGAATGATACAGAAATCAAAATTTTCGATGCAACTTAGATTGCTACTTGTTTGTGTGGCTTTTGTTTTTTCCACCCAAGCACTCGGTCAGTATTATTACAAAGTTAAACCTTATAGAATTTTAGCTGGTCTCTCTTATAATTTAGTGTATGATGACGCAATGCTTTTTGGAAAAATTCCAGATGTTATAAATTACTGGGTTGGCCCTCCTACTCCATTAGCATTTAGTCTTGATTATTATTTTTTAAAAGGCTTAAGTTCAGAGGCGATTATTTCTTATAATTTTTATCATTTTAACCCTGCTAACCCCAACCCATTTGGTAGAGAAGGCTTCTTTTTATCAACGGCCTTAAATGCAAAGTATTCTTTTTCTTACATAATGTTGCAACAGTTCTTAGATCCATTTTTTACCCTAGGCTTATATTATGCTAGAAAAATTCCGGCTGAGTATGTAAACACCTACGGTGTGAATGCTGGTTTTGGTTTGAATATGATGTTATTTGGTAATTTTGGGTTACAACTGCGTGGTACAGCTAGTAAAGCTATTCTTCCAAACTTTTTTAAGACAAATGATAATTTTCTACATTTTCATGCAGGGTTTATTTTCAAGTTCCAAGATGGGGAAGAAGAAAATGTATTTATTAAGCGTAAATATAAATGGCTAGATAAAAAAGTTAGATTTAGAGGAAATAAGAAGCTGTAATGTGTTGTGGGGTAAAAATCAAAAAACCCTCTCTAATTAATTGATAATCAAAGAGGGTTTGAGGTCTCGAGCGGATTCGAACCGCTGTACACGGTTTTGCAGACCGTTGCCTAGCCGCTCGGCCACGAGACCTTTTGACTTCTAGGGATGCAAAAATACAAAAAAAATTTATTTATCCCGCGTTATTCATGAATAATACTGATTAAAACGTTTCTTCAATTATAATCGCAACATTTTCAACATTACCATCTATTGGTGGAGATATTTTGGTAACCTTGATTTTAGCTTTTAGTACACCGCGAAGTTCTTGTTTGAAACGCTGCATAATTCTGTTTCCGACATGTTCTATCAATTTAGAACGCTGCATCATTTCTTCTTCCACAATTTTGTTGATAGCAACATAATCTACTGTATCGCTTAGTGAATCGGAAATAAAAGAATTACTAAAATCAGTTGTTACTTTTACATCCACAATGTAATTACCACCAATTTTTCCTTCTTCAGGTAAACAACCATGGTAAGAATAACATTTGATGCCGTTTACCTCTATTGTATGTTGCATTTGTATATTCTACTATTTAATTAACTCTTGAATTTTAACAATTCCTTTGTCCATGCGTTGAATACTTTCTTCTTTACCTAAAAGCGCACAAATTTCAAACATGCTTGGTCCCATACCTTTTCCTGTAAGCAACAAACGAAAAGCAGGTAATACTGCCCCAATTCCTTTATTGATATCTTCTAAATATTGTTTAAAAGATTGTTCGATGTTTTCAGTACTGAACTGTTCAAGAGTTGCTAGTTTATTAGACCAACTAGACATAATTTCGGTGGTATCTTCCTTCCATTTTTTGCGCAATGTTTTTTCGTCGTATTCTCTTGGTTCAGTAAAGAAGTAGTCACCTTCTTTTGGAATATCAGAAATAAAAGTAGCTCTTTCTTTCATTAAACGACATACAGCGGTTAAAAACGTTTTATCGTAATTTCCGTCAATTAGTAAAGCTAACTCGTCTGCTAGTATTTCGTCTGATGTTGCTCTAAGATATTGTTGTTGGAACCATCTAGTTTTTTCTGCGTCAAACTTTGCGCCTGCTTTTGCAACGCGCTCAAGGGAAAATGAAGCCACTAATTCATCTAAACTAAATATCTCCTGCGGAGTACCTGGATTCCATCCTAAAAAGGCTAGCATATTGATAAAAGCTCCTGGAAAGTAGCCTTTTTCTCTGTAGCCTGAATATAATTCTCCTTCACTAGTTGTCCAGTCTGTTGGAAAAACAGGAAATCCAAGTCTATCACCGTCTCTTTTCGAAAGCTTTCCGTTTCCATCAGGACGCAACAACAAAGGTAAATGAGCAAACTTAGGACAATCCCATCCAAAAGCTTCATATAATAATACATGTAATGGTGCTGAAGGAAGCCATTCTTCGCCCCTAATTACATGAGAAATCTCCATGGTGTGATCATCAACTATATTTGCGAGATGATACGTTGGCATTCCGTCACTTTTATACAAAACCTTGTCGTCTAAATTATTGGTGTTTACTACCACCCAGCCACGAATTACATCTTCGAAGCGAACATCTGTATTTCTAGGCATTTTAAACCGAATGACATAAGGTTCTCCGTTTGCTATACGTGCATTAACATCATCCGCAGGTAATGTTAATGAGTTCTTCATAGAAGACCGCGTAATACTATTGTATTGCCAGTTAGGCATTTTCATGCTTTTTGCCTGTTCACGCATAGCGTCTAATTCTTCAGCAGTGTCAAATGCATAATATGCCCATCCTTTTTCAATTAGTTCTTCAGCATATTTTGGATACATTGATTTTCGTTCTGACTGAATGTATGGTCCATGATTTCCGGCTATTCCAGGTCCTTCATCCGGACTAATTCCGCACCAGTTTAACGCATCAATGATATATTCTTGTGTTCCTTCGACAAACCTTGTTTGGTCAGTATCTTCTATTCGAAGAATAAACGTACCATTGTTTTTCTTAGCAAATAGATAGTTATATAATGCTGTTCTAACTCCACCCATGTGAAGCGGTCCTGTAGGAGATGGTGCAAATCTTACACGAACTGGTTTATTTGACATAGTATTTTATTAAAAATAATTTTGTGCAAAGATAATCAGTTTTGTTTGTGAACAGTTGTCTTTTAATTCTTCTATAAGTGCATTTATTATGAAGTTTAACAAACTTTTATTATTCTAGCGTGTAATATTTCCTAACTTTATGAAGTTTATACGATGAATAAATAAATGAGTGCAACGGAGCAATTAATAAATCAAGTAGATGGTTTTATAAGAAAGTACTACAAGAATAAAATTCTTAGGGGTATATTATTCTTTGCCATAATTTTTTCTATCTCTTACCTAATTGTTGTATCGTTAGAATACGTAGGTCGATTTAATTCACTGGTAAGGGGAGGGTTGTTTTTTACTTTTTTATTGCTGAATGCAATAGTTTTATTTAAAAACTTTTTGGTCCCTTTTGCGCAATTATTTTCCTACGGGAAGAGAATTAATAGGCAACAAGCAGCGGAAATAATTGGGCGTTTTTTTCCAGAAGTTAATGATAAACTGTTAAACACACTACAGTTAAATGATGCGCTTGAACAACAAGAAGGAGATGTTGATTTATTAAAGGCAAGCATTAGAAAAAATGCTGAGAAACTTAGTGTTGTTTCATTTGCAAGCGCTGTTGACTACAAAGAAAATAAGCGTTATTTAAAATTTTTATTGCCTGTTTTTTTGGTTTTCTTCATTATTGCCATTTTTCTTCCTTCCTTTTTTAAAGACGGCACAACACGTTTGATTAACTACTCAACAGTTTTTGTTCAACCAGCTCCTTTTACTTTTGAGTTGCTTACTAAAAACTTAAAAATAGAAGAAGGTGATGCTGTATTACTAGAAGTGAAACTTGTTCCAAATAAAGGTGGAGAGTTACCCGAAAAAGTGTATTTAGAAAGTTCTGAGGGTAGATTTCTAATGGAAAAAGCTTCCGTTTCAAAAGCATCTTATTTATTGCCTAAAATTAAAAGAAATACTAAGTTCAATTTTTTGGCAAATGGTTTTCGTTCAGAAGAAAAAACCATTGAAGTAATTTCTAAAACAGCTTTAGAAGATGTAAATGTGCTGTTGGAGTTTCCTTCTTACCTTTCAATTCCTTCTCAGGAAGTAAAGAACCCAAATGATTTAATGGTTCCCGAAGGAACTAAGGTTACGTGGAACGGAAGAACTAGAAATACCAAATCGCTTGAAGTTTTATTGGGTGATTCTGTTCAAGAACTTAACAATAAAGGTTTTCGTTTTTCTGCTACGTTTCGAGAGAATCAAACAGCAAAGTTTTTATTAAAAAATAATCAAAGTGAAAAACTCGATACGGTGTTTTTTGAAGTTGGCGTCATCAAAGATGCTTACCCTTCTATTAGGTTAGAACAATCCGTTGATTCGTTAAATACACAACTTGTAATATTGGAAGGTTTAGCCTCAGATGACCATGGTATTTCGAAGCTAGAGTTTGTTACAGAAAGAAAATCTAAAGGTAGAAATAGCGTTCCAATAGTTGACAGAAGAAATATTTCAGGTGCGGGTGGAACGAAATTCCCTGTATATGTTCGATTGGATGTTGAAGCATTAGGTTTAACCTTGGAAGAAGAGTTAAGTTATTACTTTATTGTTTACGATAATGATGGTGTCAATGGTGCTAAATCGGCTAAATCGGCTGTTTTTTCTTATAAAGCTCCATCTAAAAAAGATTTAGCAGAAGCTAGAGATGCTGCAAAAAGCGAATCTATGAAAGATTTAAAGCAGTTAATGAATGAAAGTAACGAGTTAAAAAATAGAATGGAGCAGTTCAAAATGGATTTATTAAAAACGAAAAATCCAAGTTGGAAAGAAAGACAGCAATTAGAAGAAATTAAGAAAAAGCAGCAGTCATTTGATGAGAAAGTTCAGAGCGTTTCCGAAAAACTACAAGAAACCCTAGATGAAATCAACAAATATGAAGAAGTAAGTGATGAGCTTCAAGAAATGCAAGAGATGTTGCAGTCGCTGCTTGAAGATTTGATGGATGATGAATTGAAAGGTTTATTAGAACAATTGGAGGAGCTAATGGATAATCAGCAACTTGATGGCAAGCAAGAGTTGTTGGATAATATGGAACAAAAAGCTGAAGATAAAAAAAGACAGATGGATAGAACTATGGAAATGCTGAAGCGCATGGATGTAGAGGAAAAGATTGAAGATATAGACAATAAACTAGAGGAACTTGCACAGGAACAAATGCAACTCAAAGAAGATATAGAAAATGGAGAAATATCAGATGAAGAAGCGTCAGAAAAACAAGATGAAATTAATAAGGAGTTTGAAGATGTTCAGAAAGATTTGGATGAGTTAAAGGAGAAAAATGAAGATCTAAAACGTCCGTTAGATTTGGACAAAATGGAAGAAGATCAAAAGGATGTCGAAAAAGAATTGAATGACGCTAAAGATAATTTGGATAATAATAATTCCAAAAAGGCTAAGGATAACCAAGAAAAGGCAGCGGATAAAATGCGTGAAATGGCTTCAAAACTTAGTGCAATGAAGTCAGAAAGTAAACAACAGCAACAAGAAGAAGATATGGCCGCATTAAGAGCTTTACTTGAGAATCTGATCAAGATGAGTTTTGACCAAGAGGACAACCTAAAAATGTTCGCTGAAACGAATGTGAACAATCCAAATTTTATACAATTAGGAAGAGAGCAAAGAAATATAATTGATAATTTCAGACCTGTTGAAGACTCGCTGCTTGCGTTAGCCGACCGAGTTCCTCAACTAAGTTCGTTTGTAACGAAAGAGTTGAATGTAATAAACAATAATTTTAGAAATATTCCTGATGATATTGACGAACGAAGAAAACGAGAGTTAGGTATTAAACAACAATTGGTAATGACTAGTTTGAATAATTTAGCCTTGTTTTTCGACGAATCTTTACAAAACATGCAACAACAAATGCAAGGTGAAATGTCCGGAAGTGGCAGTTGTGATAACCCTGGAGGAAAAGGAAAAGGCTCTGAAGGGGATGATTTTCAAAACATGAAGGACATGCTAAAAAAGCAGTTGGAAGAAATGCAAAAAGGACCAAACCCTGGAGGGAATAAACCCGGAGAAGGTCAAGAAATAAAGCTGCCGTTTGGTAATAAAGAAGCAGCACAAATGGCAGCGCAACAAAACGCCATTCGCAAGAAACTAGAAGAGCTTAGAAAGGAATATAATAAAGAAGGAAAAAGAGAAGGCAACGAACTGAACGATCTTCTAAAAGAACTAGAAGAACAAGAAAAAGACTTGGTTAATAAGAAATGGGATGGACGTTTAATTGAACGTCAGAAAGAAATATTAACTAGACTGTTGGAAAGCGAAAAGGCGCTTCAAGAACGGGGTTGGGATGATGAAAGAGAATCGCAAATAGGAAAAGATAAAGATTTTGGTAACCAAATTGAATTTTTAGAGTATAAGAACCGAAAAGAAAAGCAAATTGAGTTGTTGCGTGCTGTTGATCCGAATATGTCAAAGTATTATAGAGACCGTGCTAATGACTTTATTAATGCTAATTAATTGTAGTTTAATTTGAAAGAATGAGTACTGATTTAAAAGAATTTTCGGGCATTTCATTTACTTCTGATATAGCCAATCTACCGCAAGTGGAGGTCTTAGTGGAAAACGTTTGTAAAGAATACAACATACATCCTGATAACTATGGAAATATTTTGATTGCTGTTACCGAGGCGGTTAACAATGCCATAAAACATGGAAATGGATTAGACACAACGAAATCTGTTAATATTAAAGTATTATTTAAAGACGGTTTTTTGGAATTTCATATTTCAGATGAAGGTCATGGTTTTGATTTTAATAACTTGCCTGACCCTACGGCTCCAGAAAATTTGGAAAAGGAAAATGGACGAGGTATATTTTTGATGAAAGCATTGTCTGATGAGGTTAAGTTTCACAATAACGGAAGCTGTGCTGCATTGAAGTTTAAGCTATAGTTATGGTTTACATAGAGTACCTTGAAAACTACCAATGGTTAGCTGACGTGTTTTACAATAATGTTGTCAATTTAATCTCTGAAAAAGAGTTTGTTTCTTTTAACGAGGTGTCTTGTATTCATGGTTCGGATGAATGGTTGTTGGAATACAATAAAAACTACCTTAATCATGATTATTACACAGACATTATAACCTTTGATTACTCAACGGAAGATTTTGTTTCTGGTGATTTATTAATTAGCCTTACCCGAGTGGAAGACAATGCTAAAAAATTAAATGTTTCACGTGAAACAGAATTAAAAAGAGTTGTGATTCATGGTTTGCTTCATTTGTGTGGATACAAAGACAAATCAAAAGATGAAATTGAACAAATGCGAAAAAAAGAAGACTACTATTTAAGCTTATTGTAATTTTGTTCCACGTGAAACAATGATAGATTAGAATGATTCAAGAATACGATGTTTTGATAGTGGGTGCTGGTCATGCTGGGTGTGAAGCAGCAAATGCTGCGGCTAAATTAGGCGCAAAAGTGTTGCTTGTGACCATGAATATGAACACTATTGCTCAAATGAGTTGTAATCCTGCGATGGGTGGTGTTGCTAAAGGGCAAATTATTCGTGAAATTGACGCTTTAGGTGGTGGTTCAGGCATAGTTTCGGACTTAAGCGCAATTCAATTTCGCATGTTGAACAAGTCGAAAGGGCCAGCAATGTGGTCTCCTCGAACCCAAAATGATAGAATGCGTTTTGCAGAGGAGTGGAGGTTGTTGCTTGAGCGCAACCCAAACGTGGACTTTTGGCAAGATAACGTAACGGAGATTATTGTAGAAAACAATAAAATAGTTGGTGTTAAAACAGGAATAGGTGTAAAGATCAATGCTAAGTCGGTGGTTTTAACAAGTGGCACATTCTTAAACGGTCTTATTCATCTAGGAGAAAAACAATTTGGTGGAGGAAGAGCCGGCGAAAAAGCCTCTATTGGAATAACAGAGTCTTTGGTGAATTTAGGGTTTGAAGCTGGAAGAATGAAAACCGGAACACCTCCACGAGTAGATGGTCGTTCACTGGATTATTCTAAAATGGAAGAGCAATTTGGAGACGAAGTTCCATCTAAATTTAGTTATTCGAATACATCAGCGCTTTCAGAGCAACGTTCTTGTTATATAACTTATACCAACACCTCAACGCATGATATATTAAGAACAGGTTTTGATAGAAGCCCAATGTTTAATGGAGCGATAAAATCAACGGGTCCGCGTTATTGCCCAAGTATAGAGGATAAAATAAATCGTTTTGCCGAAAGAGATAGGCATCAGATATTTGTAGAGCCAGAAGGGTGGAACACCATTGAGATTTATGTTAATGGTTTTAGCACAAGTCTTCCTGAAGAAGTGCAGTTTGAAGCAATGAGAACAATCCCCGGTTTTGAAAATGTAAAAATGTTTCGACCGGGGTATGCAATTGAATACGATTACTTTCCACCGACGCAACTTAAACATACTTTAGAAACGAAGTTGGTTGAAAACCTATACTTTGCTGGACAAATAAATGGCACCACTGGATATGAAGAAGCCGCTTGTCAAGGTTTAATGGCTGGGATTAATGCCGCAAGAAAAGTGCAAGAAAAAGACGCTTTTATTCTAAATCGTTCTGATGCTTACATTGGTGTTTTAATAGATGATTTAATTACTAAAGGCACAGAAGAGCCATATAGAATGTTTACCTCAAGAGCGGAATATAGAATTTTATTGCGCCAAGACAATGCTGATTTACGTCTTACTCCACTAGGTCATGCAATTGGTTTAGCAAGTGATGAAGCTATGCAAGGAGTAAAACTTAAAACAGAGCAAACGGATGAAATGAAGCGTTTCTTGCGCAAGGAGGGGATTAAGCCTGAAGAAGCGAATGAAACACTAGCAAAAAACAATTCTAGTCCAATTACTCAGCAAGTGAAACTAGAGTCATTGTTGACAAGACCGCAACTTGGAATGGAACATTTAATAGAAATATCTGAATCGCTTCGAAACTATCTTAAAGAATTCGATAGTGAAGTAGTTGAACAAGCTGAAATACAAATTAAGTACGACGGATATATTTCTAGGGAACAAGAAGTCGCAAATAAACTTAATAGATTGGATAATGTAGTTATTCCAGATGATATGGATTTTTCCAAATTAAGCAGCCTAAGCGCAGAAGCTGTAGAAAAGTTAACAAATATTCAACCTTCGAATATTGGACAGGCTTCTAGGATTAGTGGTGTTAGTCCAAGTGATATAAATGTCCTTTTAATTTATTTAGGGCGATAAAATCTTATTATGATGGACAGGAGTGTTTGCCCTATTTGTGGAGGAAATGAATTTGAGTCGTTCATGGAAACGAAAGATTTTATGATAACAAAAGAATCTTTTTCTTTGGTTTCATGTAAGTCTTGTAACTTTATGTTTACCAATCCTATTCCAGATAAAAATGAAATATCGCGCTATTACAAGTCAGAGGAATATGTCTCGCATAGTTCTTCCAAAAAGGGCTTAATTAATGCTATTTATAATGTTGTCAGAAAATTTAAGATAAAACAAAAAGTAGGGTGGATTAAAAAGTATGCCCAAACTGGTAGTTTATTAGATGTTGGTTGTGGTACAGGTCATTTTTTAAAAGCAGCTCAAGACTCAGGCTATAAAGCACTAGGTTTAGAACCGGATGAAGAGGCTAGAGGTTTTGCGAGAAAAGAAAACGAAGTAAATGTACAACCAATAGAAAACCTCTACCATCTTGATGAATCGTCTTACGATGTAATAACGATGTGGCATGTCTTAGAGCATGTGTATGAGCTCAAAGAAGACCTTGCGCAAATTGAAAAGTTATTAAAGCCAAACGGAACACTTTTTATTGCTGTGCCGAATTGTGGTTCACATGATGCTAAGGTATATAAAGAATATTGGGCTGCCTATGATGTGCCAAGACATTTATACCATTTTCGTGAAAACGATATTAAAAACTTATTTCAAAAATTTGGTATGACATTAGTAGAAATAATTCCGATGAAATTTGACGCATACTATGTTTCTATGCTATCAGAGAAGTACAAAAACGGAAATTTGCTAAAAGCACTTTTAAATGGTCTAAAATCGAATTTGAAAGCAAAAAAACTTGGTTATTCGAGTCAAGTGTATGTTTTGAAGAAAAAACAAGCGCAAAAACGGCTCAAATTTCAACGATTTTTTGTTTTGTGATGTCTCATGTTGGATTTTTAGAGATAATTCGTTTTTTGAAGTGAAATTTTTAACAAAAAAAATCAAAAATTAATCTGTTTGCGTTTGATTTTGTTTTCTATGGATGCTTAAAGTTGTATATTTGCCTCCTTAACCCTCCTTATTCACCAATCGGACATTTTTCACGAATTAACAAAGTGATATAAAGCATCTTAAAAGTAAATATGGCATTTTATATAGTCCCCATTTTTGGGGATGCTTTTTTATCAGGTTTTGATTTAATTTTGACCTATTTGTCGTAGCAACCCCCTTGAAATATGCTTATATTCCTTCGGGGCTTGTGCCTAAAATAGCTTCAAAATTAAATTCATGAATAAAGCGGGTTAAGTTTTAGTCGTAATGAAATCTGCATTTAGCAATTAATATTTCGTCGTCCTTTACCTGATAGATTAAACGATGTTCGTTATCAATTCTCCTTGACCAAAATCCAGCATATTTGTATTTGAGTGGTTCAGGTTTTCCAATTCCATCAAATGGATTTCTTGAAATATCTTTAAGTAAATCATTTATCCGTTTAAGTTTTTTCTTGTCGGATTTTTACCAGTATAAATAATCTTCCCAAGATTCATCACCGAATATAAACTACATTATTTTTCAATTAGCGTTTTGCTCAATGAGTTTCCCTATTTTAGTTTCTCTATTGCAGCATCTAATCTTCTTTCATTTTCTTTTGAAGACATTTCGTGTTTAGTGGCATGAAGTGAGTTGTACTCTTCTAGGGACATAATAACAATTCCTTTATCCTTACCTCTATTAATGATTAAGGTTTCAAAGTTTTGGGTTACTCTGTCAAAATAGTGTTTTATATCTTTTCTAAAATCAGATAATGTTGTTGTTAACATGATGATAAATATTGTTGGTACATTTGTAATGTACAAATTTTTGTACATATTTTTGCGTTTACAAATTTTTTTCACGATAACTTTATAGCTTTGTTTTATCTTGATGCAATAGTGCTATCATAGTTTCCTCCCTCCAGCTCCCTCCAAAGGGAAAGAAGCTAAAAACTTGATTTATTGTAAAAAGCTAGAAAAAAATCAACTTTCAACCACTGGATCCACCCAATCACCATAACTTTTAATCAATTCAATCAGCTCTTCTACGGCTTGCTCTTCTGGAACATTCTTTTTGATCACGGTTTTTTCCTTATACAAATGGATTTTCCCTGGGCGAGTTCCAACATAGCCGTAGTCAGCATCAGCCATTTCACCTGGGCCGTTAACGATGCATCCCATAATTCCAATTTTAATTCCTTTTAAATGGGAAGTGCTTTTTCTGATTTTAGCTGTTGTTTCTTGTAGGTCAAATAAGGTTCTTCCACAGGAAGGACAAGAGATATATTCAGTTTTGGAAATACGTGTGCGTGTGGCTTGTAAAATCCCAAAACTAGTTGAGTTAATAAGTACACTCGATAGTCGTTCTGTGTTCTTGAGGTAAACCCCATCACCAAAGCCGTCAATTAATAAAGAACCTAACTTGGCACTTTGTTCCAATTGAAAATACTCAAGGTCATTTGTTTGTGTAGTGTTTTTCAATATTACGGGAACGGAAATATTTAGTGCTAGAAGCTTTGTAAAAAACTGCCTAGTTAAATGTACAAAATTTTGATTATCAAACTCTAATATGATAACAACGTTGTCAAAATTTTGTAGCTTATCTATGTTTTCATTCGCAACATCCCATGTTAAAAAGTTTAACTCAGGATGTGCAAATCCCTCTGCAGGAATAGATTTGTATAATGGGTAAAAGTGAGACTTAGTAGTATAGGAAGTCTTCCACTTATCAATATCTGCTACAATTCCCAACAAACCAGTTATTTCAAAGTCGATGTTTTGTTGACCGATATAAACATAATCTGCTGCTAAATCTTGAGTGCTCCATTTGTCTAACTGAGTGGAATAGTTATAACCAAAACCAAAGAAATTAGCAGGTTTGATGTCTTTTTGGTCGCTCAGGTCTGCGAAAACAACAGGTACGTTACCTCCGCCAATATTTAAAACCTGATTGGATTTACGTCTTTCGTATGAAAAAGGATTGTAATTAACGGTTTGTTCGTAGCCTTTTACGTTCATCGTGGTTTCCTTGTCAAAAATAGAAATCAACTTTTGCGCAACAGGAATTTCAGCTTCTGGTTCTTCGGTTAATGAAACACGAATAGTATCACCCAAACCATCAGCAAGTAAAGCGCCTATTCCAACAGCAGATTTTATTCTTCCGTCCTCTCCATCTCCTGCTTCTGTTACACCCAAATGCAGCGGATAGTTTCTGCCACTTTTTATCATCTCAGCAGCTAGCAGACGATAAGCTTGAACCATCACAAGCGTATTACTTGCTTTCATGGAAATTACGATGTCAAAAAATTCATTTTTTTCACAAATTCGAATAAATTCCATTGCCGATTCGACCATTCCTTCCGGCGTATCTCCGTAACGGCTCAATATTCTATCCGATAGCGAACCGTGATTGGTGCCTATGCGCATAGCAGTGCCGTTTTCTTTACACAGAAGAACAAGCGGGGTAAACTTTTCTTCTATACGCAGTAACTCTTGATTATAAGACTCGTCGGTATATTCTATTTCTTCAAACTTCTTTTTATCGGCGTAATTTCCTGGATTAACACGGACTTTTTCTATCAATTTTGCTGCAACTTCCGCTGCGTTTGGTGTAAAATGAATGTCAGCAACCAATGGAGTGTCATACCCACGTTTCACTAATTCCTCCTTTATTTTGCCTAAATTTTCAGCTTCTTTTATTGAAGGTGCAGTAAGTCTAACCAATTCACAACCAGCATCAAACATGCGAATAGATTGTTCCACAGACCCTTCTGTGTCCATGGTGTCAACAGTTGTCATGGATTGAACTCGAATAGGGTTTTTACCACCTAAATGTATGTTTCCAATTTTCACCTCCCGCGTCTCAAAACGAGAACGTTGGAATATATCATTGCAGTACTTCATTTAACAATCTGTTTTCTATGGTTCAAAATTAAGGAATATTACGGTTAACAAGTGAATAACATGTTTGTTTTCAGAATTACTAAAAGGATATGCCGTGAACCAGCAAATGAACAGAATAAAAAATAAAAATTTGAGTAAAGAAGTCAAAAAAACATCCTCATCAAAAAAGCCACTATTGGTTTTTATTTTTAAACCATTTATTCTTTTGAACCATGAAGGAATTAAGAGAGTTAAGGTTTTTTCTTAATGAACCTTAACTTCTTAAAGGTTTTTACTTTTAGAACCATTTCTATTTTTATGAACCATTAGGTATGAAGGAGATTAAGAACCACCTCCTTAATGAGCCTTAATTTTAATTGTTTTACTTTTTGACCTCCTTTTTTAAAGCAATCAACCAGAAATAAAGGATAGTAATCCAATTTTAGTTCGAGCTTGGAAAAAAAACTTTGAATTTCGTCTAAATAAACCGCTATTAAAACCGCAAAACAAAACGTTTTAGTAATTTTTATATAAATTTCTTAAAATCCCATACATTTAAACACTATCTTACAAACGCAAAATTAAGCCGAAAGCCTATGCAAGACAAAATGAAAATAATTACCACTATAGTTGCTATAATTTTTTGTGCGATTCAATTAACAACTGCACAAGTCTATAATGTGCAAAAGCAGGATTCAGAAAAAGGAAAACCCAAAGGAACAACTTTTATGGGGGTCGATAAAGATGGCTTTATGTATTGGTCTTCGACAAAAACTAAAAATTATATACTATTTAAGACCACTCAACCATGGATTAAAGTAACTCTTCCAGCATCAGGGTCATTAAATTCAGAGTTATTTGTTAATAACAAGCGCTTTAAAGAAAAGGGATATAAGTATTTGACAACCATGTTTTTGGAGGAACATAAGCTTTTACTAATTATGCGCAAAAACGATGGAACAGATGGAGAAAAATCCAAATATTTCGGCGTTGAAATGAACCAAGGCTTTTCAGAAAACAGTCAAGTTTTTGAATTAGGTGAAAAGCCTTATTGTAAAGGGTTTAATTCTGGCAAACAAAAGGAGTTTAACGAAGCAGTAACGTATTACAGAGACGACAATGGTTTGACTACTTTTTTAAGTGAAGTAGCTTGTGAATGGGACAAAAACCCTTCTTTTGTTGCGGTTACTTTGGATGATAACTACACCGAATTAGCAAAGCAAAAATTTGAGTTACCCATCGAAAACAACATAGTAGAAACACAATTCGTAAGGTATAAAGAGGACTTAGTACTTAACGTGAAGTCACTGGAGCGAGTAAACATAGATCGAAGTACCTTCGGTGATTTGATTTTGATTAACAGATTGTTTCTCGTGAAACAAGACGGCAGTGTTGAGTTAATTTCAAATGATTTAGAGCTTGATAAAGTTCCAGCACAGGAGGTTTTGGAAGTTCGCAATGACGAATTGCTAATTACTGGCCAACTTATTAAAACAAACACTACTGTATTATTAGGGTTGTTTTCTGCAAAGTACAACCCTGATAATCAAATTTTTGAAACAACCAATCAAACACTTTTCTCAGAGGAGTATGTTGAAAAATTTCTAGACGATACTAAGCTGAAGAGTCTGCAAAAGAATTATGGGCCAGATTACATAACGGTAAACTACAAGCTTACAGATAGGTTTAACACTTCAGACGGAGGTGGGCTATACCTGATACAAAAAAGATACACTCAAAACATAAGAAGAGTTGTCTCAACCTCTGGGGCTTATCTTTCTGTCAAAAACAGTTACTTTTATTATTTAGATCTGATGGTTGTCAAAATAAATAATGAAGGAGGTTTAGATTGGATGACCAAGATTCCAATGCAAAAAATTAGTCAGAATTATGACCCGGGAAGAGGTTTTGCAGCGGCTTACAAAGACAGTTCCTTATATTTACTTCATTCAGTGAAAGCATCGAATAAGGAACTCACTGGTTATGAACCAAATATTAAACAACCAAGAAAACAGAAAAGCAACAGCTTTTTGACTGTTACACAAGTAGATAAAAAGGGAGTTGTTCGCTCTGAAAAACTACTAAATTTAACAGAAGAGCGTATTTCTTTTAATACAAAACGTGTGGCTATTGACCAAAGCAACGATAGGTTCCTTTTCATGGCAACTCCTCGACGACGGCTTGGTTCCCAGAATAAATTTATGTTTTATTCAGTTGGTTTTTAAGAAAATGAGTTAATAGTATTCGTGTGAAAAACAGTTTGATTGTTCTAATTTGGGTTTTGTGTTTCCCCAGCGTTTATTCACAGAACAGAGAGCTTAACCTTGTTGATAGTCAAGGATTAAAACATGGTGTTTGGGAAAGGGAAGACTCAATAGGAAAAACTTTTTACGTGCTTTATGAACACGGAGAAAAACTACGACAGTTTTATTCACCTAGAAATATAAGATATGCAGGAATTAAATCATATAAATCGGTTGAAGAGGCGTTAAACGAACCACTTGAAGTAATTATACTATCCTTAAATGGAAATAGCTTAAACTCGCTTCCAAAAAATATATTAGCGTTTAAAAACTTGGAAGTTTTAAACTTGAGCCAGAATCCTAATTTGGATTGGAGTAAAACATTTGAGTTAATTTCGAACCTCGATAGTTTGAGGTGGTTATTTCTTGAAGAAAATGAAATAAAAAAGATACCAGACAACATTTCTAAACTAACTCAATTAAGAAGTATTTGGTTTAGTGATAATCAAATAAAAGATATTCCGATAGCATTTAATAAATTAGAAAACCTCGAAGAGATTTGGCTAGATAACAATCCGATAGCGTTGCTTCCTGAAGAGTTGCGAAAATCTAACTTTAAGAAAAAAATAGTTAATAACTGGACTTCCTATGAAGGGGATTTTGAGGTTATTAGTGAGAATTATAACTATAAAAATAACATCAATTTGATTAATCAATTAGAGGCGAACTCTTTTTTAGTTTTAGATGCTGATACGATTAACCGAGTGGATTCTGATGGGAAAATGCAAGGACTTTGGAGAGTAAAATACCACAATCAAAGAAGTTGGCAAGTAGAGTTTGTTGACGGCGAGCCAGATGGAAAGTTCTATATGTTTGATTATAATGGCTCTATTTTGCTTCACGGAGAATTCAAAAACGGTAAAAAAGTTGGGCTATGGAAAGGAACTATTCATTTTGTTAAACAAGACGCTGTTCTTTTTGACGAGGAAGGCATCGAATCAGAAATAAGAAGGTTTAACTTGACAGACTCTGTATTTCAAGTTGGACAAGTTTCCTATGCGAGTGGTCTGCCTGTTTTTTTTCTAAACTCAAATGATAATGCTTTAAAAGACGCTATCCTTAGACCTTATGTTGATTTTTTGCTTACAAACAATGATTTGAAAATAGAAATTATTGCAAACTGTGGAATTGATCAATCAAACCACCCTAGTTACAGTAGGGTTTATTCTGTACAAAATGCGCGTTTAGTGTATGTTTATTTCGTCGAAAACGGAATAAACCCGAATAGGCTAAAATATTCAACAAATGAGGATTTAAAATTTGAATATCTCATCCCGAAAACAAAACAAGAAAGAGATTTTAATAGAAGGATTGAAATTAGAATAATAGAAACCAAGGATAGTAAAAGATAAACCTAAAAGCATGTGTTTTTCTCTTGAAAACCATTTTTTTAATAATTTAACCTTAAATTCAAATCAACATAGCGTAATTTTTGTTATTTTTCTATACTTAAGTGAGATGGAGTAAGTAAACCAATGAAAGAGCTATTAAAATTATTTATTGCTACAACTGTTTTTGCTTTCTTTGCGATGGGCTTTTCTCATGCTCAACGGTATAATGTTCAAAAACTTGGAACGGAAAAAGGAAAGTCTCGTGGTGTAGATTTTTTAGGCGTCGATAAAGATGGTTTTGTTTATTTATCTTCTTTTAGAACATATAACTTCATTTTAGTTAATGTTTCTCAGCCTTGGATAAAAGTAGTTAGTTCAGAAACGGGTGGTCTAGTCGCTGAAGCAAACATGGATAGAAAAGAATTGAAAGAAATGGGCTACAAATACGTTTCAATAATATTCGTTGAAGATAAACCCCTTCTTGTCGTTCGTAAACGCTCAGACTTGAGTGGCGCTGTTTATTATGGACTAGAAATAGATAGAAGCTTAAACTTTATTGGAGCACCATTTAAAATAGGCGAACGCCCTTCCTGTAAGGGTTTTAATGTTGGGAATGTTAAATCTTTTTCTAATTCTGTGGATTACTTCCAAGATAAAAATGGAAAAACAATATTCTTGAGCGAAACATCTTGTTCAAATGACCAAACACCATCTTTTCTGGCATTACATTCTGAGGCTTTTACAAACCCATTGATAGAATACTCTTTTACGCTACCAATTGATAATAGTGTAGTGGATAAGCAGTTTGTGTTCCACAATGATAAACTCTATATAGCTGTTCAAAATTACGAAAGAGTTAAAACAGACAAACGTGTTTTTAAACAAATAGTGCTAATAAATAGGCTTTTCGTTGTAGATCAATTTGGCTCTGTTTCAAGTGTAGAAGTTCCTTTAGGAAATGAAAGAATTCCTTCTCAACTCAACTTCTCAATAAGTAACAATAAGATTGTTGTTTCAGGTCAGATTATTAAATCTAATTCAGATTTGTTCCTAGGTATTTTTTCCGGAGTAATTAATGAAGCAGAACAAACTGTTGAAACAACAGAAGAAACACTTTTTTCTGAAGAGTTTATTACCAAGTTTTGGGATGAAAAAAGCATTAATAAAATGAAAAGAAAAGGTGCCACAGCAGAGTTAACCAGCAACTACAAGTTGATTGATAAGTTTGATATGGAAGAAGGTGCCACGGCTTATGTTTTTCAACAGCGATACGTACAGGAAGTAATTCGAAATCAATCAACAGCGACAGGCATGGTGGCTCCTGTGGTCGATTATTATTTTTATTACTTAGATGTTATGGTCACGAAAATTGACTCTAGTGGAAATATAGTTTGGTTTGAAAAAGTGCCTTTGGAGCAATCAACGTTAAATTATGATCCAGGAAGAGGTTTTTCGGCTAATTTTAACCAAGGGGAAATTTTTTTACTCCACTTATCCTCTGATGCGCGAAAAGAAATGATAAACCAAGGAGGAAAAACCAATCAGCGCAAACCATCGAGAGAAAGAATCCAATCGAGTGTAGCTATTACAAAAATTGATCGTTTTGGTGAGGCACAGTCGAGCGAGGTGATGAACCTGAGGGAGGAGCGTGTTTCTTTTTCTCCAACTTCAGTAGCTGTGGATTTAATAAATAAAAGATTTATCTTTATAACCACCCCCAGACAAATGTTTGCCGCAGGAAAAAGGTTTTCGGTGTATTCAATTCGGCTTTAATCATAAAGAGTGGGGTGCATAAGGGAGTGGTTTAATATTAACAAATTTAACCTTTCATGAATCGGGTAAAAAAAATACTAAAATGGTTTTTATTATTCTTGTTAATTCCAATTGCTTATGTTCTTGTCTCTTTAATTTTGTCATTCATCACCGTTAACAGTTCGAAGATCAATCAAGAAGGAGAAAAAGTTATTTATTTGACATCAAATGGTGTACATTTAAGCATTGTAATTCCTAGTAAAGAAATGGATAGCACATTAGCTGAAGGTTTGAAATCCAATATCGGTGACAAATATGTTTCTTTCGGTTGGGGCGACGAAAAATTTTATCTTAATATCCCAACATGGGACGACTTAACTTTTAAGAAGGCTTTTCGAGCAATGTTTTTAAAAAGCTCAACACTTATGCACGTTACTCGTTACGCATCAAAACGGAATAATTGGATAGCAATAAATCTAACAAAACAAGAATTTGAAAAACTAAGTTTTTACATTCAAAACACGTTTAAAACCAATGAAAACGAAAAGAAAATTATTTTAGAAAACCAAGGCTACGGTTTATTAGACGATTTTTACTTGGCAAAAGGAAGCAATTCAATTTTTAAAACGTGTAATACTTGGGTTAACACTGGATTTAAAGAAAGTGGTTTAACATCTTGTGTTTGGACTCCTTTTGACTTTGGATTATTAAACAAGTACAAATAATCAAAAGAGGATTTCCCTTAAACGTCCTAATATCTAAAAATCCTCTTAAGTCTGTGATAATATTCTCTTTTAAACCCTTAGCGAACATGTACGGTGTGTTATAATTCGCTAAGGAATACAAGCGTCTTAAAATCTTAATATCCTAAAGTCTTAATGTCTTAAATCCCTCCTAAAGAAATCGAGAAATATTTACTTCATCATCTAATTCTGTATTGTGTAATAGATGCTGTGTAAAATGATGAGCAAAATAAGGGCCTAGCATATACCCTTTTGTTCCCAAGCCATTAAAAATAAAAAGACCTTTATGTGTTTGGTGCTCGCCAATCAATGGTCTCCTATCGCTAACAGTCGGACGAATTCCCGCCTCATGCTCAATGATGGAAAGAGGAAGCACACAAAGCTTATTGTATTGTTCAAGTAATGTTTGCTTTCCTTCTTCTGTTGGTTTGGTATTTATGTTTTTCCAAGCAAATGTTGCCCCAACCCGATAAGTACCGTCTTCAGTTGGTAGAATAAAACATTTTCTATTGATAATATCTTTATTAGGATAATTAGGAATGGTAACTTTTAAAACCTCTCCCTTTGTTTGGTTAAGTGGCAAATAATTAAAAAACGGATTATCGACTCCACTATAACCTTCAGCAAAAACTATTTTATCGAACCGTTCGTTTTTATAAGTTAACGCATTTGTGTTCAGCTCATTGTAATCAAACGACGCTGTGATCAAGTATTTTTTATCTTTAAAATAACGGTGGTTTAATCGCATAAAAAGAGTAGCGTCCACATAACCAGGGGAAAACACTGTTCCAACACCAAAAGTGTTATGAATAAAAGACTGTGGCTCTTCTTTTTCCGATGAGATGTAGTTAGAATAAGAAGAGTCTTTTGTTCTCATTTCCCATAAGTTAGTTTCTTCTTCTGTTGAAAAATACCGTTTTATCTTTCTAGGAAAGAAAAACTTTCCGCCGATTTTTTTTTCCGTTTTGGCATAAAAGTCCACAAGGTATGGTATCACCTCGTCTCCACGCCATGTTTTAAGCATACGACGAAAAACCATAGGATTTATCATTCCCGCTGCTATTGCAGAGCTAAAGTTTTCGCCCTTATCTATGATGGTTATGTCGCACCCTTCATCCTCTAAATGATGCCCTAAACAGATTCCTGCCAAACCACCACCTACGATTAATACTTTCATCTCTTTTTACCTTTTAACAAAGAAACATCAAAATTTATCAAAAGCATTGGTAAATGGAAGACATTTTCTCAATGCGCTTAGAATTCAAAACGTTTTCAAAAAATCTATCTCATTATTATTTCGTAAAAAAACATTTAACAAACTGTTAAACATAGGCGATTTCTAAAAAGTCATTTAGTTATTTGCTAGTTTCGCTATACAAATAATTAATTGCCATGGATAGAAGGAAGTTTTTTAAAGCAGGAACCATTATTGGAGCAGGAGGTCTATTGTTATCTCCAACATCATTATTTGGTAATCATTCCTCAGCTAACTGGAAAAAACCAGCTAAAAAACCGAAAAACATCATTTTTTTGGTCAGTGACGGAATGAGTTCAGGAACGCTTACCATGGCTGATTTATATAGCCAACGTAAATACGGAAAGAAGACAAACTGGATAAACCTTTTGGAAAACAACAATGTAAAACGAGCGTTGATGGATACTTCTGCTGCTAATTCTTTGATAACAGACTCCGCTGCTGGTGGTTCTGCTTGGGGTGGAGGAGTTAAGGTACCAAACGGAAAGCTCAACATGGGTGCAAATGGAGAAGAATATACACCAATTTTGCAAAAATTTAAAGCCGCTGGTAAATCTGTTGGATGTGTTACTTCTGTGCCGATTACGCACGCTACTCCCGCTTCTTTTTGTGTAACAAAAAAGCACCGATCGCTACAAGAAGAAATAGCGGAAGATTATCTGAAACTACGCTTTGATGTGATGCTTGGTAGTGGTAAGGAATACTTTGCATCGGATAAAAGAAAAGATGGTAAAGATTTATTGGAAGAGTTTAAGAAAGCTGGATATTTTGTTGCAGAATATAGGTCGGACTTAAAGAAAGACGCTAAAAACAAACCTGTTATTGGTGTTTTTGAGGAGGGTTCACTTCCTTATTATATCGACCATAAGACAGGTATCAACGATTTCAAGGAAACACCTAGCCTTGCAGAACTTTCTGTTTTTGCGCTCAATGAACTTAGAAAGAATGAAAACGGTTTTGTTTTACAAATTGAAGGCGGAAAAGTAGATTGGGCTGCTCATGCGAATGATACGACAGCTATTTTAGAAGACCAAATTGCTTTTGATGAGGCTGTTGGAGTAGCGTTAGGTTTTGCAGAGTCATCTCCAGAAACATTGGTGATTATTACTACAGATCATGGAAATGCAAACCCTGGATTATTTTATGGTAAAAATGCAGACAAAAACTTTGAAAAACTTTTATCAGCAAAACATTCTAACGAATGGGTTTTAAGACAAGTAAATAAAGACACTACATCGAGTCAATTAATTGATTTAGTTGAATTTGCTTCAAACCTTGCTATATCAAAAGAAGAATCAGAGCTAATTTTAACTAAAATTAAAACCGTACAATCTGATGGTTTATACAATCCTTATAAACTGCCATTTGGAGATTTAGCAAAAATACAAGCTGAATATTCCAATGTGCATTGGGCGTATAGCAATCACTCAGCGGATTATGTTGAACTTACCATGTTTGGTGCTGGAAGTGATATTTTGCCATCGTTTATTCAAAATAGTGAGTTACATCACTATATGTTGCACGTCGCAGAGGTGGCGGCTAAATAACCTGGTTTAAGTGCAGGAATAAGCTTAGTTGATAAACAAGCATTTATTGTTATTACTGTCTTACAAGATGTACAAACCCGTTTTTAATGGAGGTTTCCCCGATTTGATTAGTATATTCAATCTTATAGAAATACACTCCATCTTGCAAACGTTGACCTGAAGATGTTCCGTTCCACTCGAAAAGAGGTGTGTTATATTGTACTATGTTATTTCCCCAACGATTAACTATTACGATGTCAAAAGAACTGATTTGTTCTACACCTTTGAGATTTTTGAGTTTAAAACTATCATTTACACCATCGTTATTAGGTGTGAACACGTTGGGGACCTCAAATGAAATATCTTCCAAAACTACTATCACTACTTCTTCATGAAAGCCAATACACCCATTGCTTTCAAGAAAAACTTGAATTACATAAACTCCAGTGTCGTTGTACGTATGATTGAAAGGAAAGTTATTTTCGTTTGAAGTTGTTCCATCATCGAAATCCCATGAAAAACTCCCTGTTGAACCAGATGAATTATCAATAGTAACCTCCAAAGGAACTGTCCCAAAATCAGGAGTTACACTAAAGTTTGCATCTGGGCTTTCTATTACAGTCACATCTACAGTAGCGGTATTTTGACAACCATTTGCATCTGTTCCTATAACTGTGTAAGTAGTAGTGCCCACAGGTTGTGTAAATGGCTGACCGTTTATAACTCCATTATCCCAAACATAGCTAGTTCCACCTGAACCGGTAAGAATAACCTCTTCACCATCACAAACGGTTTGATTTACACCACCACTCACGTTTGGTAAAGGGTTTACCGTAGCAGTAAAAGAATCGGATGCTTCACAACCGTTTTCATCCACACCAACTACGGTAAATGTTGTAGTCTCAGAAGGAAGCACGGTTGAATTGTTTGGCGCACTGACGTCCCAAGTATAGGTTTCACCCCCTGTTGCAGCAAGTATTACATCTTGTCCTTCACAAACTGAAACATCTGAACCAGCAGAAATAGAAGGTAAATCAAATACTGTAACGAGAACTTCATCTGATGACGTACACCCAAACTCATCTGTTCCAGTAACTGTATATTCGTTTGTTTGCGTTGGCACAAAAGGAACACCGTCTTCTACACCATCTGACCACGTGTATGAAACAGCACCATCTCCTGTTAGCGTAACTGACTCACCAGAACAAACAAAAACTGGGTCTCCAGCAGAAACCGTTGGGTCTCCTTCATTTTCTAAGTTAACTGTAATTTCTTTTTCACAGTCGTTGTTGTCTTTTACAATTAATGTGTATTCTCCGGGAGCTAAATCAGAAAAAATTGGTGACAACTGAAAAGAATCTCCGTCATCGATGCTGTAACTATAAGTTGGTGTTCCTCCACCAGCGGTAAGTTCTATGGCTCCATCAGCTTCATTACATTGCGGGTTGGTTAACTCCGCTTCAAGCGTTAATTCATCTGGTTCTGAAATAGAAAATGTTTCTTCAATTTCACAAGACACACAAATTTTAAAAGAAATATCATCTATACCAAAGTCATTTCCAGCTGGTTCTGTATTTTGATTGACGATACAAATAGTTGCTGTTGTATTTGTGCCTGAATACCAAGTTCCAAAAAAGCGTTCCCATGTTCCTGTAGTCGATGGTGCAGTAAAGATTGGCCCCAAAGCTTCGCCATTTACAGAAAATTGCAACTCTGCTGGTGAGTCAGCAAAAATGGACGAAACCCATGAAGAAAAAACATAATAAGTATCTGGTTGTACATCTACCTCTTGACACCAAACATTGGTATTTGCTTGTTCTGCGCCATTAACAATTAAAAAATTACCAGAACCACCATTACCTGTTCCAACAAAAGCGTTGTGGTGAACACTGGCGTCATAACCAACAATATAGTCTCCTCCGGGTAAATTATTTTGATTGGCTAAACAGTTATCACAATAATTATAGTCTGTAGAAAAGTCCTCGTTACCATTTTCAAAATGTCCATTTACAACCAATTCATTTCCAGAAAGTTTACAGCTGTCTGAAACCGAAACGGAATAAGAGCCAGGGGATAAGTCAGACACTGACAACTCTTCATCCTCTCCGTTCCACCAAGCATGATTAAAAGGACCTCCGTTTCCACCAATTGGGTTTATGGTAGCTGATCCGTCGTCTGCTCCATTGCACGATATTGCATTTGAGGTTAATTGAGCGTCCAGCTCATCGTTGTTTTCTACAATTACTGTTGTAGAAGCGACACAGTTTTCATTCGAGCGAGCAAAAACAGTATATTCTCCTGGTGCGAGATTTTCAAAAGCTGGAGAACCCGAAAAAGTTGTTCCGTCAACGGAATACTCGTAAGGTAAATATCCACCATTACCTGCAATATCAATTGCTCCAGTTTCCGTGTCGTTACAAACAACAGGAGAAGAAGAAGCAGTCACACCAAGTTCTGTTGGGTAAGGATACGGAATAGTTTCGAATTCCGGGTTTCCAACTGCTGTACCATTCCAAGTTGCATTTCCTTGTACATTCACAAAGTTGCTTTCGAATTTATAGTACGCCATTAAACCAGTTTGATTTGTTGGGTCTGGTAAATCAAGCATGTTGTTTGCTATTTGTTCTTGCGTTCTAGCAACATTCCAAATTCTAAGTTCATCAATGTAGCCGCGAAACTGTTCTGTTTCATTTGTTGATTGCTGACCAATAGCCGCATCTATATTGTTTTGAATCATGTTTCCGCTCCATTCCATCTCACCAGTCAAACAACCGTTAACGTAATAACGCAAAAAGGAACCATTGTAAGTGGCGGCAACGTGATAAGTTCTTCCCACCTCCAACTGAACGCCAGCCGCCGCTACTCCGCTAAATGCAGCAAAACCTTGTGTTGTAGTTATTTCAAAGCTCCCAATACGAAGTAAGTAATTAACATTAGAAGGGTCTGTATGCTTCGATAAAATATTAACTGAAGGACCTGTGTATTGAATGAGCGCCTCAACAGTAAGTTGATTTCCTGGCACATCCAAATCTCCTAGATTAACCCAATTTACTGCGTCAGGTAAAAAAAGGGAGTTTTGCGCTGATGCATTAATAGTCATAGTAAGCCCAAAGAAGAAAAATAGTAGTTTTTTCATTGTCAGAATTATGAGGTTACTAAAGTATAAAAATTACTACTTTATTTAAAAGTTTAACAGTATTAAATAATTTTCTACCTTTATGGCTACAAATAAAATCCATGAAGACCTTAATTGCAATACTATTTTTTGTTTTATTCTTTTCAGGAATTCAAGAGCAAGAAAAGGAAGTCGTTCCTTCTGATCTAGAATGGGAGTTGTATGACATAATAAATAAATACAGAAAACAACGAAAACTGCCAGAAATTCCTTTTTCTAAATCGCTTACCCAAGTAGCGCAAGAGCATTGTAAAGATTTATCCGAAAACATTGGAAGTTTAACACATGGATGGAGCGATTGTCCTTACGACACGAAGAAGCGATCTACATACTCCTGCATGTGGGAACAACCAAAAAACCGTACATCATATCCCGGTTTTGGCTATGAAAATGCTTATATGCATAGCGAAAAAGCATTGCCAAAAGACGCTTTTGAATCGTGGAAAAAAAGTCCCCCTCATCATGCTGTTATGATTAATTCAGGAGCTTGGAAAGACAGAAAGTGGAACGCTATTGGAGTTGGAATTCATGGTCAATTTGCCTGTATTTGGTTTGGAGAAGAAATAGACCCTGCGGGAAGTTTTGAACGAAAAGAACAATACTGATTTGAAGCTGATTGTATTTGTTACCTGTTTACTGTTTTTTACTGTGTTTCCATTGACAAGTCAAAACGACACATTGCAAAATAATCTAGAGCGTATAGAAGGTTCCAACCATGGTTTTTCATTTAAATTTGAATTCAATTACTGGCCCTTACCTGAAAACTTGAATTTAACACGGTTTCATTATGGAGGTGACTTAACTTCTTACTATGTTTATAAGGAAACTTTTGGAATTGGACTTTATTTGTCCCAAAATAGAATTCACTCATTGAAAGATGAGCACAGTTTGTTTGCTGTTGGTGGAGAAGTAGAAATTTCTTTCAAAAGGATAACGAAAGACTTTTTTCTAACCCCCATTTTTATTCAACGCATTGGACATAATAAAGAGCGTTTTGTAAAAGAAAGTTTTACTACTTACAACACGTATTCGCAGCGTGAAGGCTTAAATTATGCATTTAAACTCGGACTTCGTTCAAACTTTAGCAGTACAAAAAAATTACAATTTGGTTTAACATTTGGACGTACAGTTTACACAGAAAAGCTCCTCAAAATATTTTATTCAGGACAAATATCTACCCGTCAAATTGGTGCTCATGCAGTAATTATGTTGGGAAATTGAACGAATGATTAATTAAAAAGGGCTTGGAAAACAGAAGTAAAGAAAGTTTAATTCTCATTATGAAGACTTACCTCAGAAAAGTTAGGGAAAACATTGACGCAAGGGGTATAACGTTTTTCGTCATGTTAATTATCTTGACCTTGTTTTGGTTAAGAGGGGTAAGTGGTTTGAAGTTTAATATTACGATAGTATTTACTGCAATTATAATAATTCAAAGTTTCTTTCTCAAAAAGTGGACAATACTTTTTTATTCCCTTAAGGTTGCTCTTGTGGTCATTTTTTTATTTGAAATAGTAGGTTCTAGAATTAACAATACCGCCTTAATCCGAAAGGTTCAAGACAATTACTTTTTAATGGATTCTGTTCAGGGGTATCGATTTGCACCTAATACATTGGGAGCAAAAAGCGCGTTACTAGTTGATGACCGTGTAGTTTACTCTGTTTATTACAGTTCTGATGAGTTCGGAAGAAGAATTTGCAGTAACTCTGATATAGCATCGCTAAACAAAAAAAACAAGCATGTAGTGTTTCTCGGATGTTCTTTTACATTTGGTGAAGGCCTCGATTGTGAATATTCAATTCCTTATTTAATTCAGGGAAAAGATGCTAAATTAAACACATATAATTATGCTTTTCGTGGATATGGTCCACACAATGACCTGCTTAACTTTCAGCCTGGTTTAAATATCATCAACAAAGACATTATTCAAGAGAAAGAAGGGTATGCTATATATACCTATATTGACGACCATTTGAATCGGGTTTATGGTGGGGGCGAGTATTTGGCTTACGGTCACGACACACCTGATATTTTCATTGAAGACGATTCGGTACAAATTAGGAAGCGAGGTAGTTTTAATACGTGGTTAGCATTGAATATTTTCAACAAATCAGAAATACTCAAGTTGTTTAAAATTAATATTACTTACCCAAAAACTGAGGAATACTACAAAAGGTTTGCAGAAATAATAAACTACACATCTTCGTTATACCATAGAGAGTTTACGCAAGGTAAGTTTTGCGTTGTGATTTATCCCAATCAAGATAAAGATTTAACTTGGGTAAAGTACCTTAGTGATAATATATTCTTTTTACATCCAGAAAGCCCCGTTGATTACGACACGAACTTAGAGGCATATATTTTGGATACTATTTACGACAATCACCCAACAAGAATTATGAATGAATACTATTCTAACATCATTTATCAATCAATATTAAGTTTAGACTAATGATTGTGATAGGTAAACAAAGTGATAGTACAAAAAAAGACAAAAAGCTTTTAACTATATCAAAAGCCATTGTCCTCCGTTATCAACTCTAAATCAATTTGTCGTTTTGCTAAATCTGTTCCAATAATTTTAACTTTTACTTTATCCCCAAAGTTGAACTCCTCTTTATAACGTCTTCCAATAATAGCAAACTTATCAGCGTCAAAATAATAGTGGTCACCGGGAAGCGATTGCATAGTTACCATCCCTTCACAGTAATTTTCATCCATTCGAACAAATAAACCAAAATCAGCGAGTCCCGAAACTGTTCCTGTGTATTCTTCTCCAAGTTTATCTTTTATGAATTTTACTTGAAAAAACTTGTTAGACTCTCGCTCTGCATCCGCTGATTTGCGTTCTTGAGCTGAAATATGCTTGCATACTTCCTGTAATTTTTTTCCGTAATTTATTTCTTTGTTGTTCAGTTTGTTAAACAAAATGCGATGTACGACTAAATCGGCATACCTTCTGATTGGAGAAGTAAAATGCGTGTAAAATGAAAAGGCCAATCCATAATGCCCAATGTTTACCGTTTCATAGGTTGCCTTAGCCATTGATCGAATAGCCATCGTCTGAATCAAGGAATGCTCAGGAGTGTTTTTCGTTTCTGCAAACAATTGGTTTAATTGTTCAGATACGTTGTCCATCGAAGTAAATTTAACCTTGTATCCAAACTTATCAATGAACGTAGCAAACGTTTGAATTTTACCACTATCTGGCTTGTCGTGAACACGGTAAATAAAATTGGTGTTTGCTTCTTTCTTGCCTTTTATCTCTCCCACAAAATGGGCTACACGTCGATTGGCTAGGAGCATAAACTCCTCAATTAGTTTATTAGCATCTTTGGAAACTTTATGTACGACTTCCATTGGGTTTCCTTCATTGTCTAATTTAAAACGCAATTCGTCCGATTCTATGCTCAAAGCACCTTCTCTCAGACGTTTTTTTCGCAATTTTTTTGCTATTTTATCTAGAAGTAACAACTCATTTTTAAGCACATCGCTCTTTCCTTCAATTGTGTCCTGCGCATCTTCATAAGCCAACCGATGGTCCGAATGAATCACTGTTTTACCAAACCATTCTTTATGAAGCTTGCCATTGTCATCCAATTCTACCACAACAGAAAAAGTGTATTTATCTTCGTTTGGTCGCAGTGAGCACGCCATATTGGATAATTGCTCTGGCAACATGGGTATCACCCGGTCAACAAGGTAAGTAGAGTTTCCTCGTTTCACAGCCTCTTTATCCAAGGCACTTCCTTCTGTAACATAATGACTTACATCGGCAATATGAATACCGATTTCATAATTTCCATTTTCTAAATAAGTGATAGAAAGCGCGTCATCAAAATCCTTTGCGTCAAAAGGGTCTATGGTAAAAGTTAAGGCGTCGCGCATATCTCTCCTTTTAGCAATTTCAGTATCATCCAGCTCAATTCCTACTTTTTCCGCAGCAGCAATGACTTCTTGAGGGAATTTCGACTCTAAGTCATTTTTAAATAAAATCCCAAGCATTTCAACATCATTATTACCAGGTTTTCCAAGTACTTCAACTACTTCACCATACGGATTTTCAACTCCTTTTGGCCAAGATGAAATACGAGCAATAACTTTATCCCCTTCTTGTGCTCCTTTTAATTTATCCAAAGGAATGTATAAATCAATTTGTAATTTGGCATTGTCTGTTATCACAAATGCAAACTTTTTACTGATTTTGACTTCACCAACAAATAGTTTTGTTTTGCGGTCTATAACTTCTGAAACTACACCCTCCTGACGACCTCTGCGGCTAGAAATAAGCTCTACTTTTACTGTATCACCATGAAGCGCACGGTTTAAGTTTTTGCCTGACACATAAATATCATCCTCTCTTCCTTCAATTACAATGTAGGCGCCACCTCGACTTGTACCGTCAACAACACCAACGAGATTTGAGTTTTCAAGATTTAGGACAAAATTACCTCTGGAAACCTCATTTAAAAACCCTTCAGAAGATAGTTCAATTAAGCATTGAAGAACAAGTTTGCGGGTGTTGCTATCTTTGATTTCAAATCGTTCGCTAACATGTTTGTAGGTAAAAGAATCTTCTTCATTATTCTTGAATAACTTTCGAATAGCATCTTTCAACTGTGTTTTAAACTTGGAATTTGGTGAAGATGACTTTTCTTTTTTATGTTTACCTTTTCTTTTTCTGCCCATTTATAGCTTGTTCTATAATTACAGGGTTAAAGGTAAGGGATTTTTGGGAGTTATTAGATAAATTGAAATTCAATTGCATTTAGAACATCTGATTCTGTTTTCAAATAAAACATCTATTCTTAAGCGATTTTTAAACCGTTTTTAAACATTTTCAAACCTTATTGAAACCTTTTTAAAACGGATGCGTAGCATAACAACCAACCAAATAAAACAAAGCTTATGCGATCAAAGACATGTATTCAATGTGGAACGATTTTTCAAGGAAGAGCTAATAAAAAGTTTTGTTCTTCTTCTTGCAAAAATGAATATCACAATGAACAGTATCGAAATCAGAACCAAGTTTTAATGCGCTTGGACAAAATTCTGCACAAAAACAGAACAGTGCTCAAAGATATGTATGCAGTTTACAGAAGTACGCCTGTGAGTTTGGAAGTTCTAAAAGCTAGAGGATTTCATCCTGATTTTCATACGCATATTTTTACATCTCCAGCAGGGGGTAAATTTACAATGGTTTACGATGTAGGGTACAAGCAGCATTTTGATAATCAGATTCAAATTGTTGAACATGATGTTGAAGCATAAACCAAAAACGATTTAGTCACAGTTTAGATTTAATTTATGTCAGAATTAAAAAGTGTTTTAGTAACAGGTGGGGCTGGGTACATTGGTTCTCACACAGTAATCGCTCTAATTGAACAAGGATTTAACCCAATCATTATTGATGATTTGAGAAATGCAAAGGAGGATGTTGTCCCAAGAGTAGAAGAAATTACTGGTAAAAAAATTCTTCATTTCCCTATTGCTTGTCAGGACAAAGCAGCTGTGGATAAAATAGTAAAAGAACATCCTATTTGGGGGGTTATTCATTTTGCAGCAGATAAAGCTGTAGGTGAGTCCGTTGAAAATCCGTTAAAGTATTTCGATAATAACCTTGGAGGTTTAGTTGCTTTGTTAGAGGTTCTTAAAGATAATGGTGTTAGCCGCTTAGTTTTCTCTTCATCTTGTACTGTTTATGGTATTGCAAAATCCATTCCCGTAGATGAAAGCAACCCTGTGTCTTACAATTCTCCGTATGGTTTCACAAAGTTGGTTAACGAACAAATGTTAGAGCAATTTAATGCTGCACATCCAGAATTCAAAATGGTTTTATTGCGCTATTTTAATCCAGTAGGTGCTCATCCATCTACCATTATTGGAGAAGAACCACAAGGTGTACCTTCGAACTTGTTGCCATTTTTAACACAAACTGCTGCAGGAATTAGACCGGTTTTAACAGTTTATGGAGATGATTACGATACTCCAGATGGTACTTGTATCAGAGATTATATTCATGTTTCCGATTTGGCAGAAGCACATGTTGCTGCTCTAGAATACATGGAAAAAGAAGACAGTCCTTCGTTTGATGTAATTAATATTGGCACAGGAAAAGGAACAAGTGTAAAAGAAATGATTGATTGCTTTGAAGAGAATTGTGGCACAAAACTTAATTGGCAAGTGGGTCCACGCAGACCAGGTGATGTTCCTGCAATTTATGCCGATGCAACAAGAGCTGAAGAAAAATTAGGATGGAAAGCTCGCTTTTCTGTAAAAGATGCAGTAACTTCGGCGTGGAATTACCAGCAAAAACGTCTGGAAAAATTGAAAAGCAATTCGTGAAAAAAACAAGTCTCTTTTTTGTTCTAGTATTCTTTTTTAGTAGTCTAAGTTTAGGGCAATACATTGCTAAACAAGAAAACCTCGTCTCCCGATACAAACCTGGTGTTGGTTGGTTTTTTTCTGGCGCAAAGCCTTATGAAGAAGGTAAACTAAGAAAGTACGATAGGTTAATGATAGACATTACCTACGATGACTGGCACGGAGATAGGGATTACTTTACTAGCCCCTGGAATTCTATAGGTTTTAGTGTAAGCTGGATGAACAACATTGTCTTGACCAAAGCAAATACATTTAGCATTGGTTGGGGTTTAGGTTACAGTAGATTCAACAACCGAAGTCTGTTAAATATTTTTCACAACGATGAGGAAGGGTTCACACAAGCGGTTGTTATTGACCCGGATGATTTCCCAAATGAAAAGAGAAGTTTTCATGCCAATTACATTGAACTACCAATTGAGTTCCGTTTTAGAACGAAAGGCTACCAGCACTTTAAGTTTATGGTAGGTGGAAAAATAGGTTATCAGTTAAGTGCAATTCGTAGAACTACATTTTTCGCTAATCAAGAAGGAAGCGGCACAAAATACACGAATAAATTGTCTGGCTTTCCAGACAATAATCCTCTGCGATATGGGGTTACAGCGAGAATTGGAATTCGAAACTATGCTTTGTTTGCAGCCTATTATTTTTCGCCTATTTTTCAAAACGAACAAAGTATTCAATTAACACCGCTTTCCGTTGGGCTTACGATTTCATTGTTTTAATATAAAGAAATAAAAAGGGGTATACCTTGATTAAACTGGTTGTTTTAACTTGTTTGTTTATTACCATTAAAACAAAAGAAGAACTTGTAAATGTTAATCAAATCTGTAATTACCTTATACATTTCCTTTTAAAAAATCAATTAAGACAAGGTTAAGCTTAAAATAAAACACTAAATTCGTTTCACGACTTTCTTAAACTTTAAATTAGAAACGAATATGAGCGAGCAAGAAGTATTAGATAAAATCAAGTCTTTAAAGTCAAATTTGACAGGTAATATTTTTGAAGACGGTGAAGTGCAACAAGAGATTTATGAACTTAAGAAAAAGCTTCGTCCCGAAATAGAGTCTAATCCCGAATTGGATGATTTCGACGATGAAGATTGCTTATATTGTGGAAGCTAACCATGCCTTTTATTAAAGCAATCATACTGTTTTGTTTATCTGCAATTGTAGCTACAGGCTGTATTGAGTTAATTGAAGACGTTTCATTAAACGAAGATGGCGGTGGGGTTTATAAACTAACAATCAATCTTAATAGCAGTCAGGTTAAAATCAATTCTATTTTAGCCATGGACAGCATAAAAGGAAGAAAAGTACCCAATAAAATGGATATTGAAAAATCCATTTTAGAATTTAAGACCGCACTTCAATCAGAAAAAGGAATAAGCGATGTGAAATTGGAAGCAAACTTAGATGATTACATTTTTAAACTAACCTGTTCTTTCGATGATTACAACTCTTTGTATCCTTCTATTCAAAATGCTGGAAATAATATACAAAAAAGAGAAAATAATAAGGAAGCGATTGTCACACCTTGGTTGTTGTCTAAGGCTAGTTTTACTAAAAAACCACTCTTTATTGAAGATGAATGGCGCAGCAAACTAGCAGCAGAAGAAGATAACCAACTACTAAAAAAAGGAAAATATACTTTTATTTTGCGCCCTATTAAAGCGATAAGCACTGCTTCACCCGAAACCATTAAAATAGCTAAAAATAATCGTGCAGCACTATGGCAAACCTCTGTTTACGATTTAATTTTTAAAGAACAAGAAAAACTTCAAATAGAGTGGTAAAAGGGTGGCTAATTAATGCCTTCCTGCGGCGAAAAAATGCCTTTTGTAATAAGGGTCAGATATATCACTAATTACCACTCCTTGACTTCTAGATGCATGAACAAACTTTCCGTTTTGCAAATAGATTCCAACATGGGAAACATACGACTTGTTTATCTTGAAAAATATCAAATCCCCCTCTTGCAATTCGCTTTTTTCAATTTTCTTGCATTGTCTGTAAATGGAGGATGCGGTGCCAACTATCGGGTCAAAATAAATCGCCTTGGAGAGCTGCATAACAAGTCGAGAGCAATCAACACCTTTTTTTGTTCCATGTCCGTATTTGTAAGGAACACCAAACCAATCGTTGATTTCACAATATAAATCTTCACAAACAATAGCAGAAGAGTTAATTCCATACTGTTCAAAAAGGTCAAAAGAAGCACTGTCTAAACAATTAAAATGTTCAATATTTATACTTTCTGAGTGGACAGTATCATGATAGTTGTTGCCTAATACGAAGCTTTGAAAAAGCACTACAACAAATATCAAAAAGAGAAAACGAATGGACATACCTTTTTCTATTTGGCTGCGAAATTACACAAGTTGAATCAGAATGTATAATTACAAATACAAAAAAAGGTTAACAACAAAATGTTAGTTTACTGTTTTAGAAGAACTAAGCGTTACGACCATTACGTAACGAAGAAAAGCCAAACAAGTGGTAAATAGGACAAAATTTGGTTAAACTACTGGTGAAGAAAATTATTCCAAAAATCAACAACACTAATGCTGTTGAAGTATTTACAATATTGAAAAGGTATAGTAGCGTAAAAATAACAGTTAAACTTAAACGAATAATACTATCTATGGGGCCAAGGTTTTTTCTCATAATTTTCAAATGAGCCACAAAAGTAATGACTTTATTCGAATAACAATGTAACAAAAGTGCTATTGTATATTTGGTTTTACTATTTTATTAGTGGTTTTAATAGTTTACCGATATGCGATGTATCGAATTTGTAGAGATAAAGTTAATAGAATACGGGTTAGCAAATAATAACGCTGTTTTTCCCTTTAATTCTGAACAAAATCGCTCAAAAGTTTGATTTGATTTCGGTACAACAATAGAAGTTTATCGTTCTCCATTTTTTTCAATAAACGAGAAATTACTACACGAGAAGTTGCCATGTCTGTTGCTATTTGCTCATGGGACAGATTAATGAGTGAAGAGCCAGAAGTTGAAGCCTTTAGCTTTAAATAATTTATCAAGCGTTCATCTAGTTTTTGAAAAGCTATTTGGTCAATTGTATGAAGCATTTCATTAAAACGATTTCTAATGGTGGTCATTACAAAGCTTTTCCAAGTAGGATACGTCATTAACCATTCATCCATTACCGCAATTGGAATAGTCAACATTTCAACATCTTGTTCGGCCACGGCTTTTATTTCGCTTGGAAATTGTTCCATACAGCAAGTAAATGTCATGGCGCAACTCTCTTTAGCATTTACAAAATAGAGCAAAATCTCTCGGCCTTCTTCGTCCATTCTAGAAACCTTAACAATTCCAGAAACAATAACTGGCATAACTCGAACGATTTGACCATAATCTAAAATCGTATCACCAGCTTTAATTTCAGCATAAGAAGATTTTTCTCTCAGCTCATTTAAAAGCTCTGGCTCAAATACATGTTTAAAATGTTCTAAAACATCCATTTCCTTCATTATTAAAAGTCATAAAAATAGTAAATCCTTTTTTATAGGAAAATGCTTTCACTGCTTGTCAAAGCATGTTTTTAAACAGAGCCAGAACAATGAAAGTCCTGGCTTTAGTATAAATTTGTTCTTAACAATAAGCTTTGTAAGCTTCTTGCAAGTTTTCAGCAATCATCTGAGCCGAACCACCTTCAATATGATGGCGCTCTAGAAAGTGCACCAATTTACCATCTTTAAAAAGTGCAATAGATGGAGAAGAAGGAGGGTATGGCAAAAAGTACTTTCTTGCCTGTGCAGTCGCTTCCGAATCAACACCAGCGAAAACCGTTGCCAATCTATTTGGTTTTAAATCACCATTTAACGATAACTTTACACCAGGACGCATATTTCCAGCTGCACACCCACAAACGGAATTAACTACAACTAATAAACTTCCTTCTTTTTGGTTGATTGCCGAATCTACTTCTTCAGCACTAACTAATTGTTCAAATCCTACTGAAACTAAATCTTGTTTCATAGGAGCTACTAATTCTGGAGGGTACATATCTTTTAAAATTTTAATTCATTATTACTACTGCAAATTTAATAAGACAAAATAAAAATAAGGTCTTGATTTTACATTTAATACGTTTTAACCATAGTTTTATCACTGAATTTTTTATTATAAGCCTACTTTACATTTTTGGCATGATAAATGTTTTAGTTTGGTTTTTTTTTGCAACTTCTTGATATGCATAGGAAATGATAAATATTAACTATTTTTGAACTTTCAAAAAATTCGTTTATGAAACAGATATATATTCTCTCAGTATTGTTCTTGTTGACAGCACTTTCCGCAATAGGTCAGCGTATTCGTTATGAAGAAAAATCTAATGTGTTTTTTGGAATAAACGGTGGAAATACTTGGCACACCTCCGATGTTCAAAATGTTGATGCCGGTTTAAGAGGGGTTGGCTTTCTTTTTGGTACATCGCTAAATCATGATTATGGTAGGTTGTTTTCATATGACATTAGGTTAAGAGGGCTATATGGAGTCTGGTATGGAATGGACAATGAAACAACAGACCTAATAGAACAAAATGCTGCTGTAAATGCAATATACGGAGACTTAGGCCATGGTGTTGTACAAAACTTTCGCTCTACACAATTTCGTGCAGCACTAGAACTTGCTATTCATGCTAATCGTTTCAGAGAAAGAACACGTATAGACCCATATATTTTTGCTGGAATTGGCTATACAGGCACAAGAACAATGGGTGACTTGCTAGATTCAGATGGTATTCCTTATGATTATGCAAATAATCCAACAGGGGGTATTACTAATGGAACGTATGAAACACTCTTAGATATAAACGGAGCTGGTGATTCATACAGTGATTCAAGAAGAAGCGTGAATCTTTTGCCAAGCCTTGGTGTTGGATTGGGGTATTACCTGACCAACCGTTTCGCGTTTGGTTTTGAACATAAAACAACTTTTTTTAACTCCAATTATTTTGATGGTACAATAGTAGATCAAAGTTCCGCCATCTCTTCTTCTAATGATTTATATCATTATTCGGGAGTTTATTTTCGTTGGTACTTAAAACCATATGATCCAGATAGGACTGCCAAAACAAGACCGCATACTCCGCCTCGTCCTCACACTCCTCCGCCACCACCGAGACAGCCTTCTGATGTTGGAACTATTAAAACTCCAACACCACCATCTGTAAGGTTTACTCAACCGTCAAATACAATTCAAGTTGTTTCTGATCCATCTTTTGTGTTGAGGGCAGAAATAATGAATGTACCCACTTCGCAAAATGTAGTATTTAGACAAGATGGAATTGAAAACCACCAGTTTACTTATAATGGATTAACCGGAAGTTTTCAAAGCACCGTTCAATTAAAACCTGGTCAAAACATTTTTAGACTTAGAGGAACAAATGAGTATGGTTCAGATGAGGCTAGTGTCACAATTATTTACGAACAAGAACAGGGATTGCCTCCTGTAGTAAAAATTAACGACCCGTCTAATAACCCGCATAATACAACAAACACTAATAGAAACGTGACAGCAAATATTCAAAACGTTTCTCAGAAAAATCAGGTAATAGCGACCTTGAACGGTCAGTCTATTGGCAGTGATTTTAATTTTTCCGCATCAGGCTGGAATAACTTCTCTAAAAACTTCCCTTTAGAACTCGGAGCAAATACCATAAAAATTACTGCAACTAATGAATTTGGAACAGATTCAGATCAAGTCACAATAATTTATTCACGTAAACCAGAGGAGTCGATTGACCCTATTGTGCCACCTTCTGTTACATTTACGAATCCAATATTTAGTTCCGTAACTGTTACTTCACCAAATTTCCAACTTCGAGGAAATGTTTTTGAAGTGGATAGTAGAAATAATGTAACGTTCATTCAGAATGGAATTACTAATTCTAATTTCTCTTATTCGGTTACAAACAAGCAGTTTTCGAGTAATGTAGTGTTGCAGCCTGGTCCAAATGTTTTCCAATTGATTGGAACCAACGCAGCAGGATCAGATCAAAAGACAGTCGTTATCACTTATGATATTCCAAGTCCTACTCCACCAATTGTAACTATTACTCAACCTTTTGATAATCCATTTACTACAACAAACTCAACGACTAATGTTCGAGCAACTGTATTAAATGTCAATCAAAAGAATCAAATAACAGTTCGAATAAATGGTACCGCAACATCCAACTTTACGTTTAATGCATCAACTTCTCAAGTAAACTTAACTGTTCCGCTTCAAGAAGGAAACAATACGGTGAGAATTAGCGCAACGAATACAGATGGCTCAGATAGCAAACAAACCTCAATTATTTACCGTAAACCTGTCGTTGAATTACCTCCTGTAGTTGAGTTTGTTTCGCCAGCTTATTCGCCATATAACACAGAAGAAGAGACCGAAACAGTTACAGCTTCTGTCTATAATGTGAACACTAAAGAACAAGTCACAGTTCTTCTTAATGGAACAAGTATTTCGAATTTCAATTTTGCTGCCAATACAAACACCAATGCAACGGTTAGTATTCCAGCAAGCTGGATTGAAGGTGTTAACGTTGTTACTGTAACAGCTACAAACAATGCTGGAGTAGATTCTAAAAACACAACGATTATTTACAAAAAACCAGAGCGTTTGCTTCCACCAGTAGTTGCTTTTGTTAATCCTGTAGAAAACCCTAAAACTGTTTTTGTTTCTTCTTATCCAGTGCAAGCTACGGTAAAACATGTTTCTTCTAGTAATCAGATTCAATTGCGCATCAATGGGGTTAGTACTTCAAACTTCACTTACAACCCAGTGTCAGAGCAAATGAACTTCACAACCAGTTTGTTGTCTGGTGCAAATACCATAGAAATAACAGCGACGAACAATCAAGGTCAGGATACAGAAACAACTACAATCATTTACAGAAAACAAAACCCTGTTTTGCCTCCAGTCGTTACCATCGTATATCCATTTACGCAAAATTACACGGTTAATACTTCAACAGTATCCATTAATGCAACACTTCTAAATGTTGCCACTGCAAACGATATTACGGTAACAGTAAATGGGTCTAGTGTAAGTAATTTTGTTTTTAACACACAGACAAAAACCCTAAACTACACGATGCCTTTGAATGAAGGGTCTAATTCTATTACCATTGTTGGAATAAACAACGCAGGAAGCGATAGTGATACAAGAAATATCATTTATAACAAGGAGCAAACGCTTGAGCCTCCAATTGTAACATTTATTAATCCAGCAAACGCAGGTCTTCAGGTTACACATCCAACCTATATTATGAAAGCGACAGTGGAAAATGTTCAAACTAAAAATGATATCAGAGTTAGATTTAATGGACAAACAATTAGTCCTTCCAACTTCTCGTTCAACCCTGCTTCAAAAGAAGTGACTTACACTTCTAGCTTGTCGTTAGGTAATAATATGTTTGAAGTTCGAGGTACAAATTCTGCTGGCGTTCATGAATCAGCGATAAACATCATGTACGTTGAGCCAGCACCAGAATGTGAAGCACCAACAGTAACATATGTTCAGCCAGCTGCTAGCAACCTAACAGTTGAAAACGATGAGTTTATGATTCGTGCTTTAGTTAACCATGTTAATTCAGCAAGTGATATAATATTAAAAGTTAACGGCGATAATATCGGAAACTTCAATTATTCAACCTCTTCGAAAATTCTAAGTAGAAAGGTAAATTTAATGGAAGGAAATAATGTAATTGAGATAATTGCACAAACTTCATGTGGTAGAGCGGATGTTACAACTACGTTAGTGTATCAGCCACCTTATGTTCCATGTGATGAGCCTATTGTTTCTATCTTGGAGCCAGATGCTTATGGATACTCAACAACAAAGAGTCAAATTGAACTTACTGCAACGGTATCAAATGTTCAAAATGCTCAAGAGTTGCAATTAATTGTTAATGGTACTTCTCGAAACTTTAGTTTTGACTTAGGAACACACATAGTAACAGCTTCTATTCCTTTAAATTTAGGAAACAATAGTATAGTGTTATCTGCAACCACAGATTGTGGAACCGATGCGGAAAGTTGGAATATTAAAAGAGAAGCTTGCCGACCACCAGTAATTACAGTAGATGCTTCCCCTGCACCTGAAAACGGGGTGGTTACTACAAGTCAAATTTCGCTATCAGGAACTATAACCGACGTGGTGCAGAGTGCAATTACGGTAAGTGTAAACGGGCAGCCAAGAAACTTTGTTTACCAAACATCTACTCAACAATTTACATCTTCGGTTTCACTAAACGAAGGTTCTAATACGATTGTAATACAAGCAAATAATTCTTGTATGGCAGTTTCGGAAACAATCGAAATCTCTTACGAGCCAATTGTTGTTCCCGACCCTCCAACAGTTACGATTACAAACCCGGCTAGTTCTCCTCAAACTGTTTTTACAGGGGTTTACAATGTAGAAGCTACAGTAACAAACGTTCAAAATGCTCAACAAGTTAGTGTTCAAGTTAATGGTGCTTCTCGCAGCTTCCAATTTCAAGCTAGCACAGGAAAGGTAAGTTTTAACCAAACGCTGTCAAGCGGAATGAACACTATTGTAATTAGTGCTGTAAATGAAGCTGGAAGTGCCTCAGACGAAGCAGCAATTGTTTACAGAGTTCCTGTAACAATTAATCCTCCAGTGGTTACATTTACACAACCGAATACACCAACTACGGTTGTAACAGAAGACGGAACAATTCAAGTAACAGGAACAGCAAGTAACTTGGTTAGCGAAAACCAATTTGAATTGTTAGTAAACGACGAACCTTATTCAAACTTCACAAGCTCATTGTCTTCTGACGGTTTGTTATCGTTTAGTTTACCCATTGCTATAAGCCCTACTCACCCTATTTATGTTATCACTGCGATAGCAACAAATAGCGCAGGGTCTGATCAAGATCAAATTGAAATAATTAGAGATGTAGAAGAGGAAGAAGACGATTGTGAAGCTCAAATACAGGTTAGCTTTGATTCCGATCATAAAGGAGCAAGTGTCACCAGTACTCAACCAATAACGAGTGTTGTGTTTAAATACACCGAAGGCACCCTTCAATCATTTAGTGGTTTAAATAGCTCTTCTGTTAACCTTAGAGCCTCCACAAATAACATGGATAAATGTCTAGAAGGATTATGGGTTATGTCTGGATGTTTAGACGACCGTTTAACTTCTGGTTATGGTAGATGGTTCGAGCACGAAGGATATGACGGAAGTTGTGAGGCTCCTGCTTGTGACCCGCCGTCAATTCAATTAATTAGCGCATTGGAAACGCAAGAATCAACCTACTTATTCGAATTCACAGCAACTAATGTGAACTCTAATGAGGTAGGAGTAACATACAATGGTCAGCCAGTAAACTGCAATTACAATAGTTCAACTGGCAAGTTTAGTTGCTCCATTAAACTCCAAGGCACTGCAAACACTTTTGTTGTGACAGCAAACGGTTGTGAAACAGTTACTGAAGTTTTCGAAGTTACTTTTGAAAAAGAATGTAATGAGATAACTTACAGTCTAGGTTATCCTTCCACTAATAATTTAACAGTGGAAGAGTCAGGTATATCACTGTTTTTAACAGTTAATCACGCCGACCCAAGTGCCACTCAAGCGACGTTGAATGGAAACCCTGTTGCTTCTCAATACACTGGAACAACACTAAGCGTTTCAGACTTAAAACTTCAAGAAGGTGCGAATCAGATTAGTATTCAACTTAGAAATGATTGTAGTAATAAAAATGTTAATTACACGATTACATACAATGTACCAGCTTCATGCGGCCCAGCAATTAATTTAGGAAATTCTGAATGGGAGTTTTGTTTAGTTACACCGTCTGGAAGATTCAATAGCAACTACTTGAAAGCAAACCCGAATTTCTCTTATTCAGGTACAGCTTCTAGCCTATATTTTTTACCAATGTCAGGGGGGTCAAATGTAACAGTTAATGGAAAAGACTATCCAATCCAAGCCGGTATGTATTATTTGTTCCAAGGTAATTTAAGTGTTAGCATTAGCAGAAATGGAAATTGGGAAGTATGTGTTCAAGCAAGTACTAATCCGTTGTTTGGAAATGGAGCAAGAAGACCTTCTAGTCCTTGTGAAATATCGACACCTCCTGCGCCGATACGTCCTGGCACTGTCGCACCTTCTGGAACACCTGGTACAACAACTCCAACTGGGGGTACCATAAGAAATCCAACAACAACAAGAAGGGTGACTATCCCAACGAGAACACCGTCTTCTAACGAGCCATCTACTCCAACATCGACAGGGGGTAAAGTAAATAGAACAATTACAAGACCAACAAATCAGAGGCAAACTCGCACACCTTCGGCAAACAGCCCGACGCCAGCACCTTCGGCAACGGAAGGAACGATTAGACAACCAAGTAATAATGTTCGAAGAAGAGGAGGTAATTAGTAGAGCTATAATAGATAAAAAACACGTTGTGGGTTTTCCATAACGTGTTTTTTTATGAAAAAATTGAAAAAGTCTATAAAATGTCTATGATTTATTCTTTGTAAATGAATATTTTATGCATAATTTTGTTGTTTTTCTGACCCCAAAACAACCCCTAGATGCGAAACAGTTTCGGAATCTTGTTCCCGTTTAAATCTTTTTCTTGGAAGAGAGAATTCTGGAGTAATTACAATTATTTCAAGAATAAAGTGGCATTATATCAAATGAATCCAAGTGATTTTTTTTCGTTTCAAGTGATAGAAAACCTATTACCTATAAATGTTGAAAGGGAAATTACTTTATTCGACGGTATTCCGCTGTCATCGACAACACAAAATGCAATTGAAAATAAGTTTGGACAACCTATTTTTACCTATCCGCTAAAAGTTAACGATAAAAACCTGAAGCTTCATGTGTATCGTTTCCTTCTTGCAGGACATAAAACAGAACTAAGCATTTTTACGAATAAAGAAATAGTTTTTCAATTTTCGTATCACTTTCCAGGTCTTAACAAACAGCAAAAGGATGGTATAACAAAGTTAATTGTATCTAAATTTGGATATAATGCTACATTGAATAGAAATCAGAATTATCTTGAGTGCAGTAAAGGGAGTGTTTTGTTGTTTAAAGAAGAAGAAAAAGAAATTCTATGTACTGTTAAACGCAGGGATGTGGTTGTGCTGTCGTGATATTAACGATGGATAGGAAAGTAGGATGCTCTTCAATACGTATTGAATTCTTTGCTGTTCTAACTGTATTTAAAACAAATTTTACTCCCTTATTTTATTATCACTAATAATTGCTTATTTTTGCCTTTTAACTGAGCAGTCGATGGAAAACGTACAAGAAACGGTAAAGAACATTTTCTCAGCCTACCTTGAAAAAAATGGTCACCGAAAAACACCGGAACGCTTCGCCATACTTGAAGAAATCTACAATTATGACGGTCATTTCGATGTTGAATCGCTGTATATCAAAATGAAAAACCAAAACTATCGTGTTTCCAGGGCTACTTTATACAATACAATAGAATTATTGCTTGCTTGTAATTTGGTAAGAAAACATCAGTTTGGTAAAAACATAGCTCAGTTTGAAAAAGCACATGGATTTAAGCAACATGACCACATGATTTGCACGGACACAGGTGAACTGATAGAGTTTTGTGACCCGAGAATTCAAAATATTAAAGCAACAATCGAAGAGGTTTTTGGCGTAAAAATTCATCACCATTCGCTTTACTTTTATGGTGTAAGAAAAGAAAAATCCGAATCCAAAGAAGCGTGAGCATGTCAATTAAAATAGAAAAGCACCATAATGGTGTTGTGGTTTGTTATTTGGCAGGAAGACTTACAAATGAAAACACCTCTCAAGAAGGTGAAAATGCAATTGTTAACCAACTTGAAGCTGGCGCTATTATGCTTGTTGTTGACTTAACAGAGGTGGATTATATGAACAGCAGTGGATTAAACTGGCTTTTAAGAATGTTTACAAAGGTCAGAAATAAAGGAGGGGATTTAGTTATTGCTTCTCCATCTGGTGCTGTTACAAAGATTTTAGAAGTTTCAAAACTCAATTCAATATTTAGTATTTACGCGGACGTTAACACCGCAATTAATCATTTTAATGCACATGAGGCATGAATAAAGTAGATGTATTATTAGGTTTACAATGGGGAGACGAAGGAAAAGGTAAAATCGTCGATGTTTTAACTCCCAAATACGACATTATTGCTCGTTTTCAAGGCGGGCCAAATGCTGGGCACACGCTAGAGTTTGATGGCATAAAGCACGTTTTACACACCATTCCTTCTGGGATATTCAGAAAGGACACGCTCAACGTTGTAGGTAACGGAGTTGTAATTGACCCAGTAATCTTCAAAAAAGAAATTGACGCGCTTCAACCTTTCAATGTAGATATAAAAAACGTGTTGTTGATTTCCAACAAAGCTCATTTAATTTTACCAACCCACCGTTTGTTAGACGCAGCATCTGAACAAGCGAAAGGAAATAAAAAAATTGGCTCTACCTTGAAAGGAATTGGACCAACGTACATGGACAAAACAGGAAGAAATGGTCTTCGTGTTGGGGATTTATTCTCACCTAACTTCCAAGAAAAGTACTATGCTCTTGTTGAAAAACACAAAGGAATGCTGAATCACTATCCAAGTTTTGAATATGATTTATCAGAGCTTGAACCAGCGTTTTTTGAAGGGATTGAACTTCTAAAAACACTTACCACAATTGATAGTGAACACTATTTAAATAATGCGCTCAAAGAAGGAAAGACCATTCTAGCAGAAGGAGCACAGGGAACTTTATTAGATATCGACTTTGGAAGTTACCCATTTGTTACTTCTTCTAATACAGTAACGGCTGGAACATGCACAGGGCTTGGTGTTGCACCAACAAGAATTGGAAACGTTTTAGGTATATTCAAAGCGTATTGCACCCGAGTTGGTAGTGGACCATTCCCTACGGAATTAGAAAATGAAGTTGGGGAGAAAATAAGAAAGCATGGTTTCGAATTTGGAGCTACAACTGGACGACCTCGCCGTTGTGGTTGGATAGACATCCCAGCATTAAAATATGCGATAATGATTAATGGTGTTTCTGAGTTGGCAATGATGAAATCAGATGTGTTAGATTCTTTTGATACTATTCATGTTTGCACACATTACAAAATCGATGGCAAGATTATTGATTATTTACCGTTTGATATAAACGATTTGGAAATAGAACCGGTTTATGAGGAAATAAAAGGTTGGAATTGTGATTTAACAAAACTAACTTCTTATGATGATGCTCCAGCTGAACTAAAAGCGTATGTTCAGTATCTTGAAGAGAAGCTTGAAGTTCCAATTACTACCGTTTCTGTTGGGCCAGATAGATTGCAAACGCTAAGTACAAAACAATAAGTGACTAGAACATATCACATAGTACGAATTGCGCTTTTATTATTAAGCGCAATTTTTTTACAACCTAGTTTTGGTTTTTCCCAAAGTAAGAATCCTTTGCAGTTAATTGAGGGCTCTGACGATATTCGACTTGATGGAAAAACAGGAAACTATATCGTACGTGGGAATGTTCGTTTAGTCCAAGATGGAACAAAAATGTTCTGTGACTCTGCTTATTACAACGCTAAAAAGCAAACCGTAAGAGCTTACGGTCATGTGCATATTAACAAAAATGATTCACTTAACTTGTTTTGCGACTCGCTATATTACGAGACAGTTACAGAGTTTGCAAAACTTTGGGGAAATGTGCGAGTCAGAGATTTAGAATATAAGCTCACAACAGACTCTTTGGATTTTTACGGAAATGAAAACAAAGGCGTGTATCGCAATAAAGGAAAAATAACGAGTATTCTTTCTCCAGAAACACTTACCAGTAAAGTTGGGTACTTTTATACGGATGAAAACCGTTTCTTTTTCAGGGGCGATGTTGTTTATACAAGTGAAGAAAACACCATAACAACTGACACTTTGAAGTATGATGGTAATAGTAAAAGAGCTCACTTCTTTGGCCCAACAACAATTACAAATCCAGACGGAGTAATGTATTGCGAAAAAGGTTGGTACGACATGAGTCTTGAAGAAGGTGTTTTTCAGCACAATGCTTTTATAGACAGACCAAAAGAATACATTGAAGCAGACAGTTTGTATTATAATGGTAAAATCGGGAAATATATCGCAAAAGGAGAGGTGCTGTTACGAGACACCACTAATGCTATTGAATTTACAGGAGACTTTGCAAAAAGTAACGAAGAAGATCGTTTTGGTTTTATAACAGGTCATGCCCTAGCGAAACAATACGATGAAAAAAACGATACGCTTTACATTCATGCTGACACCTTATTTAACTTTCTTGACTCCCTAAATGAAAGCAGGTTGATGTTGGCTTATTATGGTGTAAAATTATTTAAAACCGATATGCAAGGCGTTTGTGATTCCATGAGTTACGACAAAGAGCTAAGTGAAATGAATATGTATATAAACCCTGTTTTATGGGCAAAGAATGCTCAACTTTCTGGAGACACGATTACTGTTTATCAAGAAAATAACGAAATCAAAAAAGCACGTGTTCGGTTAAGTGCTTTGGTAGTAACAGAAGTTGACACAGGAAAGTACTATAATCAAATATCTTCGAAATCTCTTACGGCTTATTTTGATAGCACGCAGATTCGTCGAGTTGATATGCAAGGAAATGCAAAAACAGTTTATTTCATGGAAGATGAAAAGGATGAAGACACCATAATTGCTGTTGAACGAAGCGGAATGAACCGAATTTATGCATCGGATATTTCTATGTATTTTGAAGGGGGAGATATTGAAGCTGCTACATACCGGGAGGCGCCAGATGGCAAAATGTATCCCATGGATCAGCTAAATGAAAGCGAGCAAAAAGTTGAAAACTTCAAATGGGATAACACTCGAAGACCCCTTTCTTGGCAAACAATGATTATGACCCCTGAAGAATTCAAAAAATGGGAGATTAAAGAAGAAAAAAAGAAATCTTTGCGGAAGCTCAAGCCAATATTAAATACGGTTGCGGAAGAAGATATGCTTCTTTATTCAAAATGGATTAGTTTTTTCAAGGAACAAAACATTGATTTTTACTGTGATTCGCTCAAACCATTACTAGAGGATTCACTAAATATTTCGTTATATGACCTTGATTGCGTTTTAGATTCGTTAGAGCAGTTCACTAGAGCGCTAAATGAAACCACCTTGAAGATGCAACAAGAATTAATTACGAGCAAAAATGGGCACTTAGTGGACGATAGTTCTTCAGTTACTTTTGAATTTATTCTTGAGAGAAAAGATTCATTATTACAAACTGTTCATACGGATACTATTTTAGATAGCTTGCATACAGTTATTTCGGGTCAGTTTGTCGAATATACTACATTTATGAAAAAGCATTTCGATTTTTGGAAACAACCCAAGCCAATAGTGCTTGATTCAATTGCGAGTGACTCACTTAATCAAGTCGTTTCAGACACTATTCCAAGCGATACGCTTGTTAGCGAGCCAGCGTTGATAGATAGCATTCAAGTAAGTGAAATGACAGATTCTTTGGATATGAATAATTCTATTACAGAAACGATTGATTCTGTTAAAACCATCACTCCTAAAACACACCCTGTAGTTACTTTAATTGAACGGTGTGAAAGCTTTTTAGCAGACTCCCTTTTGAGTGAGGTCGTAATAGTTGAATTACTCATAGAACTTGAACGCTTTGCGTTAGAGATAAGAAATTTAGAGCGTTTTTTGATACTTCAAATTAATAGAAATGCTGTTCTTCGAAAACAGTTAAATGATAGAGCGGAAAACAGCGAGAGAGACTAAATCTGTGAAAACGTATAATTTGTGCAATTAAACTTTTCTTTAGACTGATTCTATTCTATATAAATCGCTAAACAATCCGTGTTTAATTTTGTAAATTTGTAAAAAGGAAAAATTATGAAAGCAAGAATAGAAGAAGCGTTAAACGAACAAATTAAGAAAGAAGCATCATCAAGCCATTTTTACTTATCAATGGCTTCTTGGGCAGAAACTAAAGGATTAAACGGTACAGCAAAGTTTTTATATCAACATAGTGATGAAGAGCGTTTTCACATGCTTAAACTTGTTAAGTTTGTGAATGAAAGAGGAGGAAAAGCTGATATTCCATCGGTTGATAAGCCACAAAAAAGTTTTGAAAGCTTAGAGAATATATTTGAACTTTTATTGGAGCATGAAATGCAAGTTACAGAAAGCATCAATAATTTGGTGGACATCTGTCTTCAAGAAAAGGACTATACAACCCATAATTTTATACAGTGGTATGTATCCGAGCAGTTAGAAGAGGAAGCACTTGCCCGAACAATTCTGGATAAGTTGAAAATGATTGGGACAGATAAAGGTGGTCTTTATCTATTTGACAGAGATCTAGAAAACTCTGCTATTTCCCCTGATCCAGCGGCAGAGCAACAAGCATAAAACGAAAGATGCGTTTGCATAGAAATACACTGTTAGTAATAACTTTGATTATATGGTCTTGTGTAAGTTTTACGCAAGACCATATTCAGTTTAAAAGCTATACTATCAATGATGGTCTCTCACAAAGTGTAATTTCAAGTGTAGCGCAAGATGATTTAGGTGCTTTATGGATAGGAACACAAGATGGAATAAATAGGTTCAACGGAAAAGAATTTGATGTTTTCACTACTGATGCTTTTGAGGGAATTGCAAATGAATACATCTTTGACGTTAAGAAAGATAGCGATGGCAAGGTTTGGTTTGGAACAAATAAAGGTTTAGTTAGCTATGACCCAAAACTAGAATCATTTAACTCTTATTTTAACACCATTAATAATCAGAATGCTTTTCGGTCAATTGGGATTGATAGAGTGGGAACAATTTGGGCTGGAACGCTATCTGGTTCGCTTGTAACGTTCAACCCAAAAACAGAAACTTTTAATTTAATTGAAGAAATTAATTCTAAATCGGCTATTATATCCGTTTTCTGTGACTATAATACCATAATAGTAGCAACGGAATATGACGGTGTGTTTTCTTTCAATAGTTCCACTAAAGAGTACCAAAACTACTCCATTAACCCTTTGTCAAACGCAGAGATTATTGTAAACAAACTATTAAAATCACCAAACGAGGGAATTGTTTTACTTACCTCTCTTGGCGTTTTTGAATTAGATAAAGAGAGCAAAGAGTTTCGCCCTTCGAAATCGAACTTCTTTTTACCTTTCCAACAAATTAGTATTACAGATTTACTATTCATTCCAGATGACAGGTACTTTGTGGCTTCTGAAAATAAAGGGCTTTATCAAGTATTAATTTTAGAAGATTCATTAGATGTAATCAACCATACTGCCGATCACTTTCAAAAAGGGGCACTCAGCTCAGACAGAATAAACTCGTTATATCAAGATAAGAAAGGAGTTGTTTGGATAAGTACACAAAGGGGATTAAATAGTTTTGACCCTAATAGTGAGGGTTTTAAAGGAGTTGGTTTTTCAGTAAATCTTGACAAAGGACTTCCAACGAAAAACGTTTGGCGGTTTAGAGAAGATTCTTCAGGTAACTACTTATTTATTGCTGGTGACCACGGTATAACAAGGTTTAATAGAAAAACACATTACTATGAACATTTCTATCGGATATCAGGAAGTAACAATGAAGATATTACCACTCTTGACATGCACGTCATATCTAAAAACAAACTTATTGTTGCTTGTTTTGACGGTTTATTCGAATTAACGATAGACAGGGAAAACCCAAAAAATCACAACTATCGACCACTCATTAACTACACAAACAAAGAAAGAGATTTTGAAAAAACATACTCCATATTGCCGTACAAAAAAGAAAACACATTTCTTGTTGGTACAAAAGCTGGGGTAATACTATATAATCACAATTCAGGAAAAGTAACCTTTTTTAAAAGTGATGATAAACATCAAAACTGGTTGGGCTCAGGGCCTGTTCGCTATATGTTTAAAACATCAGAAAACCGATTTTTTTTATGCCCGAGCACAGGCGGAATATTTGAATTCATTGAAACGCAAGAAGGGTTTCAAATCGAACTGTCAAGTTTGTTTCGCAAAGTTTCTGAAAAATCAAATGATTACATTACAAGTAGTTACGAGACTAAAGAAGGTGCTTTTTGGTTTGGAACGATGGGTGATGGATTGTATTTCTTCAATCCTTTAGAAAATGAAATAAAACACTATAACAAGCAAAGTGGATTGCCAAACAATGTAATTTATGGCGTTCAGAAATCTCCAAAAGATCCAATCTTGTGGTTATCAACGAACAGAGGATTGGTTAAATATAGAATTTCACAAGAACGATTTACTAATTTTTCTGAGGCAGATGGACTTAAAAGCGATGAGTTGAATTTTGGAGCCTTATTTCAGTCACTTAAAGGTAACCTATACATTGGCGGGATTATGGGTTACAACTTTTTTAATCCTGCTGAGTCACTCACCAAAACTTCGAAACTAAACGTTTTCTTCTCAAAGCTGGAGGTGGATAATGAGGAGATAAGACCAAATCAAAAAAATAGTTTTATTGAAACGAGCATAGCGTTTACGAATTCAATAGCTCTACCTTATACTAAAAGGAACATCAATTTACATTTCTATGCAGATGATTTGAGCAACCCTGACCGTATTGAATACCGCTTCACGTTAAAAGGAAGTTCAGAAGTGGATGAATTTTTGGGTGCTACCAATCAACTGCGTTTTACAAGTTTAGCTCCTGGAAAATATACCCTACACGTTTACGCTCGTCACTTCAATGGAGAATGGACCATCAACCCAGCAAAATTAACGATAACTATTGAGAGTCCGTTTTGGCTTTCGTGGTGGTTTTATGTTATTATAACAGGTGTAGTTGCTCTAATGGTATTAATAATTGTAAAACGCAGCATTGAGAAAGAACGAAGGCAACAAGTGAAACTAGAGTTGAAAATTGCAGAGAGAACCAGAGAAATCAGAGAGAAATCGCTTCAAATTGAGCGTCAAAAAGAACGGTTAGAAAAGCAAAAAGTAGCCCTTGAAATGGAAAAAGAGAAGTCAGAGAGGCTACTGAACAATATTCTTCCTGAAGACACTGCAACACAACTAAAAAAAGACGGTCGTTCTGCCGCTAGAGACTTTAGTTTAGTCACGGTTATGTTTACCGATTTCGTTGGTTTCACACAAGTAGCGGAAAAAATGAATGCAAAAGACTTGGTTGCAATTCTCGACCGCTTTTTCCGTAAATTTGATGAAATCATTGATGCCTATGATTTAGAAAAAATCAAAACGATTGGCGATTCTTACATGTGTGCTGGTGGTGTTCCAATTAGAAGCAAAACAAACCCAATTAATACCGTATTAGCTGCAATTCAGATCCAGGAATACATGCGTGAAAGAGAAGCTGAGGCAATAAAAAATGGCGAAATAGTTTGGAAATTACGCATCGGAATTAATACTGGGCCAGTTTCTGCTGGCGTGATAGGAAGCAAACGTTATGCTTATGATATTTGGGGTAGAACAGTTAACAGAGCACAACGAATGGAGCAAATGTGCACACCTGGTAGTATTGCTATTTCTGAAGATACATACGAACACGTACAGCCGTATTTTGAGTTTGTGAATAAAGGAAAAGTGCAAACGAAAAGCGGACTAAAAATACACATGCTTGAGGTTACCTCAATTAAAAAGGAATTGTCTGTAAATGGGGAAGGTGTTCTATCAAATGATGCATTTCACAAACTTGTTCAGCTTCATGTTTTTAGTAAAATCAATTATTCGAAGGCTGAACGATATATAATGCACAAGCTACAAAAAGAACTGAGCAAAAAACTCCATTATCACAGTATTTGGCACACCAAGGATGTTACGCGTCAAGTAGAAAGAATTGCCTTAGGTGAAGGGATAACAGATGAAGATTTATTTTTATTGAAAACAGCTGCATCTTACCACGATGCTGGATTTATCACTCAGTATGAGAAAAACGAACCAGTTGGAGCTCAATTAGCGCAAGAAATACTGCCTAACTTTGGTTATACCCAAGACCATATTGACCGAATTAAAGAGTTAATTTATGCCACACAGGTACCTCATCAACCGAAAAATAAACTAGAGGAAATCATTTGTGACGCCGACTTAGATTATTTGGGTAGAGATGATTTTCATGAAATAGCAGATAAACTGCGCGTTGAATTGCGTGAACACGGAAAACTTAACAGCGACCGAAAATGGGATGAAACACAAGTAAGCTTTTTAACGCAGCATCGCTATTTCACTCGAACATCGATACAAACCAGAAGAATGAAAAAAACGCAAAATTTAGCGGAAATTAAAAAGCGGTTAGAAGAGAATAATTATAAGGATTAGCAATTATAAGATCGAATTAATTTTCACTGAACATAAACTTTTCGTTTGACATCTATCACAACAGCTCTGTTTTTTGCATGCTCTTTTTCTTTGCACCCATCATTACAATCATATAAGGGGTCGTTTTTTCCTTTTGACGTTAATTGAATTTGAGTATTCGAAACACCAATAGAAAGGAGTTTGTCTTTAACAGATTGAGCACGTTTTAAACCTAATTTATAATTATACTTCGTTGGCCCTCTATTATCAGTATGACCGGTAAGAATTATTTCATAATCCTGATTATCTGACAAAAAAGCAATCATTTCTCTTACCTCCTTTGAATTTTCTTTCAACTTGAATTTGTCAAAGTCAAAATATACAATAAACTTTTCCCATTTATCGAAAAACTCCTGAATTTTTTTGTTCTTTTCTTTTTCCTCTTCAGTAAGCTCTTTTTCCTCATAAGCAACGAATTCACCAAACTTAATTCCAAAAATGTTATCGTCTTCAAAATCAGAAAACCTGTTTGTGCTATAAATTGCAGAATCTAGTTGCATATTATAATAAAATGAAAAATCGTCTTTAGGGCTATTTATCGGTGCTAACCAATGTACAATATCCTCAAACTTGCCATTCTTGAAAAACGCAGTGTAAATATCTAAGCCTCCGTAACCTACTCTGCCATTTGATGCAAAAGACATTAAGGTGTCAGAAATAAAAAGCGGATACATTTCATCCTCATCTGTATTAATTGAACTTATCGCTTGTGGTTCAGACCATTCATCTCCAACACTGTAGGTTGCCATTAAATTTGATGTGCCTAGGTTTTCATCCATTTGTGCAAAAACCACCAAATTTCCTTTTGGATGATATGTAGGCATGTTCACACTTACTTTAGTATGTTTGGTTGGCTGCCATTCGTCGGTTAACATAAAAGTTAGAGAGCTTGGGTTAAATGAGGCTTCAAAAATTCGTTGAATTTGTTCATTTGAAGATTTAGCCAAAGGGTTAGAAATAGCAACTAAAGCAAGGTCTTTAGTTGGATGAATTGAAATTGCCGACACAGACAGATGTGTTTCTAAATTGGAGAATATCATAGGTTTAAGAGAGTCTTTTTCCAAAAGATATGGTCGTAAAACAAAAAACTCAGCTTGTTGGGTTTCATTTTTGGCTAGCACTCGTTTTTTTGCATCTAATCCAATTTCTTGTAAAACAACGAGTCCATGTGCCGACTGATGGCATATTATAGTAGCTTTATTTTGATTAAACCAAAAAGGAATATTTTCTTTTACTATTAAACTTCCCCAAGTAAATGCTTCTAGACAAGATAGTTTATACATGGTCATATCTATACTTCCATCTGTTTTTTCAAACTTTTCATACCATTCGAGAGCACTTTCATAAAAGCCCAACGCTCTATCTACCTCACCCTTGATAAAAAAGAAATAAGGCTCAATTTCATTTGAATTCAGTAGCCATTCCAAAGGTTCTTTGGCAGCAGGGAAATTGCCGATTACATAATTGGAGTAAATAAGTTGCTTTCGCTCATCCGAATTCATTGATGTCGGAGTTTCTTCCCAAGCTTGGTTTAGTATTTCAGCGGCTTTATGGTATTCAAATCTTTGGAAATAATTATTAGCAAGTTCTAAATCAGATTGACAAAAAACCCAACTAAAAACAAACAATAAGACACAAGATAAGAATAACTTAATCATATTTTGGGAGAATAAATTCTATTTCGTTTTAACCAAGGAACGTCTATAGTTTGACTATTTTTAGGGAAAATTTGAATTTCAACAAAAACCTCGTGAGAACCTGTAGCGTGATTCATTAGTTCAGAACGAGTAAAATCATAAGCGTAGCCCACTTTTAGTGCACCAAGTTGAATCCCCCCCAGAAAAACAATTGCATCCTGATGACGATAAGATGCTCCTAGCCACATTAAGTCTTTGATTATTAGCAGCCCTGTTGCATCTACTTGATAGTTCAATGTTTCAATAGCTTGACCAAGAGCCATTGCCCTAAACTTGAAGTTATTTCCAATGTTAAATGTATATCCTCCAGCAACATAATATGTTCTCACAAGCGGATTGTAAACTATTTCATCGAAACGATATAAGTCTTTGCGTGATTCAACCAAATTATGTGCAGATATTCCAAAAAATGCTTTATTCGTGTTGTAGTAATATAATCCCGCATTTAAATCTGGAACCATTTGATTGTTAAAACCTCTTGCAACTGCTGGGTCATCTGGTAAATATGTATTTATCTTATTTACATCAATAGTATTTTGAGATAAGGACATGCTCAAGCCCATTCCTAATCTGTTTTTATCCTCTTTATCTAAACGAAGGTGATAACTTGTGTTAATTTGGATTCCGGACCTTCTGCTTGGGCCAGCCACATCGTTGTAAAGCACACCACCAATTCCCATCCTTTTTCCTGCATATCCGTGAGCCGTAACGGTCTGCATGGTTGGTGCATCGGCTAATCCAGCCCATTGTCTTCGGAAACTGGTATGAATGGGAATGTATTCTTTTGATCCTGCTGCCGCTGGGTTTATTATCGTCTCATTGAATAAGTACAATGAGTTTAGTGTTAATTGTTGTGTGTATCCAAACACAGCAACAAAAAACAGACCAGTTAACAATAGTATATTCTTCATAATTAACGTATTATAGAGATGGTTCCCTTAAGGATATCTTGATTATCATTATTCAGTTTTATTATCCAATAGTAAACTGAAGCAGGAAGAGGTTCGTCATTAAACGTTCCATCCCATGGTTCATATTCACCAATAGATTCGTAAATTTTATTTCCCCATTTGTTAAACACTTGAAGTTCTAATGACGGATATAAATCGGTATTATCAATTACCCAAGTATCGTTATAATTATCTCCATTCGGGGTAAAAGCATTTACTGGGTCAATACATCCTATTGGTTCTTTGCCAACTTCTACAGAGCCAGAAGTATTACAACCTAAAAAATCTGTTGCTGTTACAGTATATGTCCCTTCTGAAAGATTGTTGTTTTCCGAAGTAATGGCACCGTTGCTCCATAAATATGTAAACCCCCCATTTCCACCGGATGCTGTAACCCAAGCAATTCCATCAGTTTGATCGCTACAACTTACTAATTGGGTTTCAAAAGATAGTTCAATAGGTTGTGGTTCAATCAAGGAAGCTTCTATACTTGCGACACAACCATTTGAATCAGTAACAGTTACATTGTAAAACCCAAAAGGTAGATTTTCTAAATCCTGTGTAGATGCGCCGTTCGACCAATCAAAATTATAGGGTTCTGTTCCTCCATTTACATCCAATAATATACTTCCTAAAGTTCCACCAGCACAGCTTACATCGGTAACAGAATAATCCAACAACAAAGAGTCTGGTTCGGTTAACTCTATGAAGTGATTCGATAGACAACCATTACTATCTGAAACTTCTAATTGATATATTTCTGCTGGAAATCCGATTAAATCCTTTTCTTGTGTTGCTAAGGCAAATAATGAATTAAACCAACTGTAACTGTAAGGACTTGTTCCGCCAGTTGGGTTGATAATTATTTCCCCATCGCTTAATCCTTTGCAAGATATTGATAAAACATCTTCATTTAGCACAATTGGTTCTGGTTCAGTAAGGGTAAATGTTTCATTTAGAAAACAACCATTGTTATCTGTTACATTAGCCACATAAACACCAGCTGTCAAGTTTTGAATTGTTGGGTTAGACCCACCGTTAGACCATTGATATGTGTAATTTGGTGTTCCGCCTGTCACAAGAATAGTAATTTCTCCATTTGTTCCATCATTACACGTAACATTTCTTTCAATAGAAGAAAACTGCATTTCACTATCTGGTTGGTTAATAACAGTTGACGCCTGAACATTGCATCCGTTTCCATCTGAAACAGTTAGGTTATAATTGCCTGCTGGAATATCTTGAAGTGAGCTACTAACGTCATTAGTATTCCATAAATATGAATAAGTACCTGTTCCACCTGAAACAGAAGAAGAAATCGTCCCATTAGACTGACCAAAACACAAGACGTCAGATTTTTCAAGCGAAACAGTAAGTATTTCTGGAGAATCTATCGAAATCTGACCATTTTGTTTGCAGCCATTTGCATCAGTCACTTCGTACATGTATTCATCAGAAGGAAAGCCAGTTAAATTATTAGAAGTAACACTAAGTAAAAACTCACTATTTGACCAACTAAAATTATATCCAGGAGTTCCTCCAGAAACAGAAAGGTTTACAGAACCTGTGCTTTCTCCGAAACAAAGAACATCTTGTTTCGTCGCAATGACATTCACAGGACTAGAAGGCTCAGTAATGGTTACATTTCCCCCAAAACTACAACCACTTTGGTCAGTTATCAAATAATTGTAAGTCCCTGCGGTTAAATTTGTTAACACATTACTTGTTTCACCTGTTTGCCAATTATAACTGTAAGGAACTGAACCTCCTGTAACAATTAGTTCTATTTCGCCTGTTGTTCCTCCGGTACAAAGAACATTTTTGCGATCAACTTGAACAGAAATTGGAAGGTCTGGTTGTGAGATATTACCGGTGAGAGCAAGTAAACAGTTATTTTGATCTTTTATATTAAGCTTGTAAACTCCAGCGCCAACGTTAGACAAACTGGAAGATGAAGCTATCTGGTCGCCAGCGTTATTTGTCCACTCAAAATCGTATGGTGGAACTCCTCCTGAGTTAGTAAGGTTTAACGCTCCATTAGTTTGTCCAAAACACAAGATGTTTTCAGCTGTTAATGATCCAGTCATTTTAGAAGGCTCAGAAATAACTTCACTTAATGAAAAACTACAGTCGTTTTGATCTGTAACTACTAATTGATAATTATCAGCGGGTAAATTTGATAATGTTGAAACGTTTTGTGGAATTACAATAGAAGAATTACTCCAAGCGTAATCATATGGTTGAACACCTCCACTAACAGTTGCTGATATTTCACCACTATTTTCACCATGACATAAAATATTCGATGTAGTAACACTTACAGTCAATGGGTTAGGCTGAATAATGTTAAAACCTAAATTTTGATTACAACCATTTGCATCTGTGACAACAACATTATAATTGCCAACAGTAAGGGTGTTTAAATCTTTTGAAATGGCTCCATTACTCCAAAGGTACGAATAAGGGGGAGTGCCTCCTAAAACAGCTAATGTTATGGAACCGTTATTTCCACCGAAGCAGTCAATATTTTGAGAAATACCAGATGCAGAAAGGCTATTGACAGGTTCAGTAATGGTAAATGACCTTGAAATAGAACACGCTGAATTTGGTGCATTAACGGTTACAGTGTAGGTTCCAGCCACAACGTTTTGTAAGTTTTGACTGTTTGAAACAATGTTATTATCTTCATTTCTCCACGTAAAGCCGTAAGGTTGTTTACCTCCATTGACTTGAATTTCAACACCGCCAGTAGATTGCCCTTTACATCCAATAGCAAATACCGTTCCTGTTAAGGTTAATGCGCTTGGCGATCCAACAACAAATGCACCTGTAACTGTGCAACCTGAAACATTATCTCTTACTGAAACAGTGTAAGTTCCTACACTCAGGAATTGAATTGTACTGCCAGATGGACCAGAGTTAGTTGTTCCGTTTGACCAAGTATAGGTATAATTGCCGCTTCCCCCGGGCGAAACACTTACTGAGGCTAACCCGTCTGAAGCCCCATTGCAGGATACATCTTGCCCGCTCATTGAAATAGAAGGACAGGCAGCCGAGGCTTTCTGTGAAGCTGTAAAGAAAATAATACACAATAGGATTACAAAAACTCTCATAATTTATCGAATAATTGTTATTGACCCTGTAAACTTTGTGTTTTCAGCATCTCTTAAATAAATAACATAATAATATACTCCAGCTGGTAATGGAGAACCTTTAAATGTACCATCCCAAGGCTCATATTCCCCTTTAGAAGTAAAAATTTCTTCTCCCCATTTGTTAAACACGTGAACCTCTAAGTCATCATAAAATTCGGCATCACCAATTATCCATGTATCGTTGTAGTTATCGCCATTTGGAGTAAATGTATTTGGTATCACCAAGCATTCTTCTTGATTAAATGGAATAGTAAAATCTAAAGATAGCTGACATCCATTATCGTCTTCAATAAAAACGGTGTAGTTTCCTGACTCCAATTGGTCTATTTGACTTGTATTTTGACCACTGCTCCACGTAAAACTGAATGGGAAAGTTCCACCACTTGCAGAAACCACAATTTGGCCATCTGATTTATCAGCGCATGAAGTTTCAAAAACTTGACCTTCCCCAACTAATGCATTTGGTTCTCCAATAATCGCTTGACCTCTATTAGTACAACCCTGATTGTCTTCTACGAGGTATGAGTAAGTTCCTTTAGGATAACTAGAGATACTGAAATCAGAATTTCCATCATCCCAAGTGATGGAATAAGGTGCGACACCCCCTTCTACTTCTACTGTCGCGCCTCCGTCAGAAAAGTCTTTGCAACTAGTGTTTTCAATAGTAACGCTAGAAGTAAATATGTCTGGTTGGTTAATGAAAATGGTTTCAGACTTAACACAATTATTATTGTCCCTAACCCTAACAAGATACTCTGCTGCTCTAAGTTCAGAAATAGTCTCACTTGGATTATTCAATAAAATACTATTTTCATTGCCCCAAGCAAAAAAGTAAGGTAGTTTTCCTCCTTCAACATTAACCACAATTTGACCGTCTTCATAATTAAAACAGGATACATCCTCAGATGTTACATCAATAAAAAGTTCGGAAGGTTGTCCAATTACTGCACCGGAAAAGGCTTGACAGCCATTAGCATCAGTTAATTGTAAGGAATATACACCAACTGGTAAGTTTTGTATAGTTGGTGTTGAAGCACCGTTCGACCAGTCAAATTGGTATGGTGCTGTTCCCCCTGATACAAAACTATTGACTGAACCGTTATTATCGCCAAAACACTTTACATCTTGGCCAAAGGTTGAGGCTATTAAAGGGGCTGAAGGCTGAGTAACTACTGCTTGGCTTGAAATGGCGCAATCATTCGCGTCTGTTACTAAAACACTATACGCTCCAGCGGGTAATGATGCTAAATTCTGACTTAATTCACCTGTTGACCATTCAAAGCTATAAGGAATAGTACCTCCGGAAACATCCAAAGTTATTGTTCCATTTTCTTCATTAAAACAAGTTACATTAGTTGAACTTACAGATGAGGTTAAAGGTTCTTGTGGTTGTTGAATTTCGAAAAAAGATATACTCTCACAATTGTTTTCATCTTTTATGTTTACACCATAACTTCCAGCTGACAATCCATTTAGCTGACTGCCAGATGCTGAAAGGAAAACATTGTTTTCGTTTTCCCATTGGTAAGTAAAACTACCTGTCCCTCCAGTAACGACTAATTCTATCGCTCCTGTTGATTCACCATAACAAAGAACATTCGTTATTGCAGAAGTGAGCTGAATATTCTCCGCAGGTTCTTCAATAATTACTATTGATTCAGTTTCGCAATTATTCGCGTCTTTAACTAAAACGCTATAACTTCCAGCATGTAAATTTTCCAATTCAGCTGTGTTTGCTCCATTTGCCCACTCAATATCATACGATGGTGTGCCTCCATCTATAGTAACACTTATATTTCCTGTATTATCTCCTTTACAAAGTACGTCTGTTTTTAAAGCATCAATGGTTAATACTTTTTCAGGACTTTCAATAAAATAATCAAACGATGTGGAACAATTATTAAAGTCTAAAACATCCAATGTAACTGCCCCGCCTGAAAGATTGCTTATTATTGAAGAACTTATACCTGTTGACCAATTGAATTGATAAGGCTCTGTTCCTCCAGAGATATTAGGATTAATATTTCCGTCATTGATTCCAAAACAATTAACATGTTGCACCACTTCGTTGGATGTTATTGGAAATGCTGGTTGGTTGATAGTTATGCTTTGTGTTGAAGTACAATTGTTTTTATCTTTAACCTCTAAAGTATAAAGTCCATCTTGTTTATTAGAAAGAATAGTACTAGTTTCTGCTAATACTCCTTGGTTAAGTGATGACCACCTTAAGGTGAAAGGAGCTTCTCCACCACTAATTTCTGCGGAGCAAGAACCTGTATTTTCTCCATAACAAAGCACATCACTCTTTGAAAGAGTCACATTCAGCGGGGCGCTTGGTTGAATAATTTCTATACTTCCATCTTTAGAGCAACCTTGACTATCAGAAAGCGTGAACTCATAAGTTCCCGCTTCTAAGTTGTTCAATGAGTTTCCAGACGCGGAAGTATTCCAATTAACAGAATATGGGGGCAAACCACCAATTTCTTGAATAAGAATTTCACCTGTTGCGTCTCCGTGACAAAGAACATCATGCTTATTACTTACGTAAGTTAATTGAGGAGGAGATATAATTTCAAAAGACATTGTTTTTTCGCAGTCATTTAAATCGCGAATAGTAACATCATATTGACCAGCATCTAGGTTGTAAATACTGCTACTTGATGCACCATTAGACCAGAAGTAACTGTACGGGGGCGTTCCTCCCGAAACGACCAATTCAATGAACCCATCGTTAACTCCATCGAAACATGATTTATTATTTACGTATTGTTCCACAACTATATTTTCTGGTTCCATGATAGTTTCACCTGTTATGAGTTGACAATTATTAGCGTCAATAACGGATAGAAAATAAGGTCCTGCTTCGAGATTTTCAAGTGTTTCAGAACTTGAGCTGTTTTGAATATTTACCCCATTCGTCCAACTGTAGTGATAAGGTAAAGCGTGAGAAACCGCATTGATAGTAACATCTATTTTACCATTTGATTCGCCAAAACAAGTTAAATCTTCTTTGGAAGAACTAATTTGTAGTTTATTTGGCTTCATGTAAAAAGGAGCAAAAGTTTGTTCACCAAAACCATCGAGCATCCATTCATCCTTGAACCAATCGTATTTTTTCTGACCAGCCGGAATATGTTTTTGGTATTTCGGCCCTTGAGTAATGTTTAGTCCATTATAACCGATGCCAGGTATTTTAACTTCAGGCGTACATTTTTTTTCCCATTTTATTTTCGGTTTTATTCCACTCCAACTTAGCTTGGGTACACTAATACAAATCGGAGCGATAGTTTTAGGTTCTAACAGTGTCTTGGCTGGCACATGAATTCCAAATTTCAAAGCTCGTATATCTAGTGCAAAAGTCAAACTGTCGTAGGTATGATTAGAAAAAAGCCCTTCTATGTTATAGGATGGTGTTATTGCCAAAGAATCAGAATGACAAGGAAACTTATAGCGTATAGTTTGTCCTAAATCAAAATGTATGATTGCACTTCTGTCAGTTGAAACAATCTGACTTGTGCTTGGGTTTATGATTTCATAATCAACAGGCATGGGGAATTCAAATTTCCCAAACAGACTTGGCTCAAATTTGAACACTTGTTTATTGTAAATATTCGTATTAAATTCTGCCGTTAGAAAAGTCCAATCAACCGTTGCAAGTCCGAGGCTTTGTTCGCCTTTTAATTTATCTAATTGCTCGCCTACTGGAGTAAACTGTAATAATTTACCCAACAATTTAAAGAGTTCAACTGAAGTAGAAAAATAATTATCCTTTCCTACTGCTCTAAGTTTCCCATTCGATGCATTGTAGGTGGTGTTGACATTAACTTCAGGCATTTTCACATTTCCAGTTATTTCTAAAGCGTCTAAGGATAAGTCAGCGACATTCGAATCAATTGTAAATATATTTACACGTTGTGTTCCTGTATTGAAAGAAGGGATAAGGGTAAACGATTGGCAACCAAAAAAACAAAGGCTTGAAGATGCCGATGCTGCTAATTGAAAAAACACACCCCATACAATTTCACCATTTTGAGGGAATTCTGATAAGATATCCCAATCGTCGCCTATGGTGTAAGATGTTTCAACTTCGACAATATCACCTTGGTCATATGTCTCATCTAAAGGCATTTGGAGTTCAACATCTATCGGATACTTTACTTCAACGGAACCACTATTAAAAAAGTCTCTAATTTTTAAATCACTGCCTAATCTTCCAGAAAAACTACCATTAAACCCTCCGCCGAAAGACATGTTTTGACCTAATACATTAAACGAAGAAATACCTGAGTTACCAGTGTTAGCATTCGTTAACCAAGGTTCGTTAAAAAGCGTAACCTCAGCAATTTTAGAATTCGGGTTTAGTGCAGCTCCCCACATATATTGTTGCCCTGATGAAAAGTTAACATTGTGGTTAATTATTTTTTGAGCCCAAGAAAAGGACGTAAAAATGATGAATGGTATGACAATTAACAGTTTATTCATCATCATTTCGATTTAAGTCTATACTTTGAAAAGATTGAATCAAACCATATTCAATTTCCTCTTCAACCAAGGCAGGGTAATAGGCTTGTAAAAAAAGCGACTGAGTTTCATCTCCAACAATTACAACGTATAGGTTAAACATAGTTTCATCCACAAGCCGTTGGCATTTAAAATATTTTCCCTCAAAACCATGGCTCGTTGTAAAAGGTAAATCATATATAGGTGTTAGTTGATTTTCTAGGTAAAATGTATCCCCTATTGATTCTATAAAAAGTGGAGTTGGAGCATGTTTGAAAAGTTGAAATTGAATTACACTTGCATAGCTAGTATCAATAAATCCATGAAAGTCTTGAGCTCGAACAAAACTTGTTGGAGGAGTTAAAATAGTCAAACTAGGAAAAACAGTTTCTATATCAGGATAGTAAGCGGATGAATCAACATAAATAGTATCCTCCACAGCATTATTCAACTGAGCTTGTAGTCCTATTGAAAAGAACAAGATTACAACTATTTTAATCATTTCGTTTAAATATCGCATCAGGGGTTATTATGTTTAACTATTTTAAAATGCTCTTTAAAAGTGTTATCTATGTTGATTTCTAGAATATAAATACCAGCAGATAAATTTGAAATATCTATTTCAGAATCATAAAGTTCGATATTTTCATTGAAAAAAACCATTTTTCCAAGCTGATTTATCATGGTCACTTGGGCTATTGATGATTGATTTTCATCCCAATTACTAGTTATTTTTAGCTTATCTGTTGCTGGATTTGGATAAACAGAAATGTTGAACAACTCATTTTTTTGGATCGAAAGCACTTCTACAAAAACATCCTCTGAGCTGGCAACACAGCCGTTGTCATAGGTTACCGTAACACTGTAGTTTCCATTATTAAATGCTTGAATAGTTTGTGACGTTCCAAGAGGAATGATATTATTTTGGAAAAACCACTGATAGCTATCTGCATTAGAAGAGGTTAAAAACTCATCATCAACAGTAATTATCGGTTTAGGAGCTGGTAAAACAATAGTTTCAAATTCATTAGAAATACATGTTTTTGAATTTCCAAAGATAAAATGAGTAGCGTGTTGACTTGCTGTAATGGCAGTTATACCATCTAATTGGTCTATAAAAATTGGGGTTAATATGTTATTTGTTGAACTATTAGCAATTTGCTTTTCGGCATTATACCCAAAACCATAAACAAAACCATCGTTTCTTAGTGCTAAAGACGTAAATGGTCCAGCTGCAATTTGACTTACCGATGAAAGATTAGTTCTAAACAAATTACTGGATGCTTGAGTTGTACCATTACCTAATTGTCCGAAGTTATTGCCTCCAGAGGTGTAAACCTTTCCGTTTTGAAGTAAAAAAAGACTGTGGTTTGCTCCACCTGTCGCTGATTTTACATTCTTCAAAGAGGATAGCACAGGCGCTAATCTATTGTTATTATCATTTAACCCGAGTTGACCCGAACTATTGTTTCCCCAAACAAAAAGCTCTCCATCTGCAGAAATAGCGAAAGAACTATATTCACTCGCACCAACCCGGATTATATTTGAAAGTTCTTGTACTTGGATAAACTCCGAGGAAGAAACCAGTGAATTATTACCAAGTTGTCCAAAACTATTGTCTCCAACGGTCCATACGGTTCCATCAGTATGCAACAGAACAAAATGGCTTCGGCCTCCTGCGACAGAGTCTATGTCTTGAATTGAAGGATTCAAAAATGGAAAGTTAATCATGTTTTGATTCCCTGTGCCAAGTTGTCCAAAATTATTAGCTCCCCAAACGTGAATCGATCCATTATTTGCAACAGCCATAACACTGTTTTCTGTTGCAGCAACAGCTTTTATATTGCTCAAGTTCAACTCTATGGGTGTATTAAAAGCTGTAAAATTACCATTTCCGAGTTGACCAGCGTTATTCATTCCCCAAGTAAAAACTTCTCCACTTTCAGATAAACCAACAATAAACTCAAAACCGCCTACTATTGAATGAAATGATTCATTTGACTTGGCTTTCTGCAAGGAAATAGCATTTAAGTTCATCCCATTTCCGATAATTCCTGATGCGTTTTTTCCCCTAGCCCAAACATCCCCTAGCCCTCCTTTAGTTATTTCTAAATTATAAACCCCTTCTTCTAACGTAGTTAACGATGGAGTATTTGCACCTATAATTTCTTCGTTATTCATAAACCATTGGTGGCCATAACTTGCACTGTTTGTTAAAATAACAGAATCCCCTTCACAAAAAGTTAAATCGCCTGATACTTCTATTTCTGGAATATCGACAACGTTAATGAAAATAGAAGTTTCAGATGGCTGAAAACAGTTAGTGTTGGTATTCCAGGCCATAAAACTCACCTCATCTCCTTTGGTTAAATTACTGCTAATCCAAGTATTTGTAGGAGATAAAAGTTGTACAGAGTTGCCATTCACTTGAAACTCGTAATGTGATGCACCAGAAGCAGTGAATATAAGCTCATCTCCAGAACAGATAAAAGGATTATTATTACTGATTAAGTCTAAATCCATAGTATTTACTGTAAATTCAAAACTTATCGTGTCCGCAACACATGAACCATTTGCTCCTAGAATATTGATTACATCATTATTTTGTAGTTCATTTGTTTCAAATATGTTTAAAACACCATCTTGAAGCAAAATGTCGTTTATGAAAAATGAATACGTTTCTGCTCCTGATGCTTCAAAAGTTAGGGTGTCACCAAAACAAATTTCATTAGAGCTTTCCGAAGATTGTGCTAGCAAATCAGGATAGTCTATTATTTCAAATTCGACAGAGGGTGATAAAGAAGAGCAACCGTTGGTTTCACCAACTACAGTTACAAAATCACCATTTTCCAAAAGACTTGTGAAGCTTGCATCAGCAGAAGCTGTTCCTACAGGGGTGTTGTTTACAAACCACTGATAATTAGTCGCTCCAAACGCTTCTAACTCAGCCATTTCGCCCTCACACAAAGTATTAGAGTTTATTGAATTTATACTCACAATGGGCAACCCAAACACAGTAAATAAAATAGGGTCGGATAGCGCATTACACTGACCTAAAGTACCCAACACACTAATTTGTTCTCCATTGGTTAAGTTCGAAATAAATGTTTGATTACTAGTTGAAGGTGGAGCAATAGAAATTCCATTTCTTAAAAATTCATACTGATTTGCTCCCGACGCTTCTAAAAACACCACATTTCCAGCACAGATTGAACTTCCTGCATTGGAACTGTTTAATTGCAAGTTTGGTGTTGGGTTCACAATTGTTTCGGTCATTTGAGCTTCGCTTTTACATCCTGCACTTGATGTTACCAATACACTTACTTGGTCTCCATTGTTCAAAGCAGTTGATATGAATGAAGGGTTTGGAGTTAAGTTTCCTTGCAAGTTGTTATTTATAAAAAACTCATACTCAACACCACCTGAAGCAATAAACTCAATTGCTTCACCTTGACAAATTTCATTGTCGCCAACTGAGGTTATCGTTGCTGATGGAAGCTCATGTAAAAATAAACTAACTTGATTTTGGTTCGAACATCCGTTGCTTGTCCCTTCAACCATTAAATTTACATTTCCAGTTGGTAAAGTTAAAGAAGATATGGTGGTTTCATTGGGGTTGTTTTGTTGATTAACACCATTTACGAAAAAGGTATATTCATCTGCTCCATCAGCTGTATAAACCACTTCAAGGTCTTCGCAATAAGTAGTCAAACCTATTGAACCAGTAAGTGAAACATTTGGTGAAGGTAATACTTCAAACAATAAGCTATTTGAAAAAGAAGTACAGCCTTGAATTTCACCCAATACGGAAACGGCTTGATTGTTTTGAAGGCTAGAAGTAGAGAACACATCATTGGAAGTTAACGTGGTTTGGGGAATTCCATCAATTAAAAATTGATAATTAACTGCTCCTGATGCCTCAAAATCAATCTCTGTTCCTGAACAAATAGACAAGGGCAAGGAAGAAATTAAATTAGTTTGTGGAACAATTTTAGATTCAACGGAAATCTCGTTACTCAACGAAGAGCAACCATTTGGCGCTGTGCCAATTACGGAAATCGTGTTGATGCCAATATCTAGCATAGGGTTATTAAATTCACTGTTTGAAGTTACTCCTTGAGCACTTATTCCGTTAACAAGAAAGTCATAATTTGACGCACCTGCGCTAACAAAAGAAATAGGGTCGCCTTCGCAAATAATGTTTGTCGGATGCTGCGAAAACAACTGAGTTGAAGGGCTAGAAAGAATGTTGAATTGCTGTTGCATCGAAGCAGAACAATCACCAATTTTACCTACAACCGAAATAATTTGATTTGTAACTAAATCTCCTGTGGTAAAGACATTTAGAGAGCTTTCACTCGTTTGAGGATTTCCATTGCTAAAAAATTGATACGTATCTGCCCCACCTGCCGTAAAAACCAGCGTTTCATTATCACAAACTGTCGTGGTACCAAGGTTGTTTTCCAAAGTGAGCTGGGGGCTAGGGTTGACTAAAAAGGATTGTTCTAATGACTCTTTAGCACAATCACCACTTTTTCCAATTACTTTTACTACATCACCGTTAGCTAGCGAATTCGTTTCTAGCACAGAGACTAATGAAGGGCCTTGAACGATCTGATTATTAATTAAAAACTCGTAAATTGTTGCGTTTGAGGCTTGAAAAATAACTTGCTCCCCTTCACAAATTTCATTTGAAGTTAAGTTACTCGTCAGTTCCGTATCAGGTGATGGGCTAATGATATATGTGAATTTATCATCAGAAAATCTTGAACACCCTTCATTTGTAAACCCTAGAACCTTAACTGTGTCGCCTTGAGATAAGGTGTTGCTAATAAATGTAGCCATTGTGCTTTGAGGTTGGATTAAAGAGTTATTGATATAAAATGCGTACTCTTCTGCACCAGAGGCTTCAAAGGTGATGCTTTCACCTGAACAAATAACATTTCCAATTGCGCTAGAAATTAAATTGGTCTCTGTAAAATCGTTTACTGTTATTATTACTGATGAGGTGTCTCTGCAACCATTGACATCCAGAACGATTAAACTAATTTCATCTTGGTTTTGTAATTGACTTGTTTCATAGGTTCCGATTCCAACTTGAAAGGATGTAGTGGGTATTCCATTCCTAAAAAAACGATAACTATGTTGGTTTAAATTATCAGAAGCTTCAAATATCACTTCTTCCCCTTCGCAAATAGCATTTGCTGTTGTATTATTATAAAAACTATAAACGGGTTCTTGAAATATATCAGGACTGAATGTGTATGATTGGTTGGCCTCACAGCCGTTGAGATAGGCTTTTACCTCAACATCGTCACCATCTTCGAATGGAAAAACTTGAAAAGATGTGTTTTGTTGAGAAGGTGGAGCGGTACTAACACCATTAAAGAAGAATTCAAACTCAGTTAAGTCATTTGCGCTAACAGACTCAAAACTAACTTGCTGATTATAACAGATTTCACTATCTCCAGAAAAACTAGAAAAAACAGAAAAGGTAGGATTTGTAATTTTTATTCTTAATGTATCAAAATCGCTACAGCCTTGATATTGTGACTCCAAAACAACGTCAATGGAATCAAAAGCTTGAAAAATGTGTGCGTTTGTATCCGGTACAAAAGAAATAAAAACCGTGTCGAGTGGTGGGTCCAAAAAGTAACCTGTACCATCATTGAAATACCAAAACGAAGTAACACCGGTCATTCCCCCTTCGAAGCTTTCGGAGTTATTGGTAAGATGAACTGTATCACCAAAACAAAAAGAGCCGGTAGCCTCAAGGCTTGCGACAATTGAAGGGGTTGGGTCAAATTCCCAGCCCATTGCATTTCCAGAGCCTTTGGAAAATCGAGCGTTTAAAGGGCTTCCTGTAACTTCAATATTCTTAACATTTAAACACGTAATATCTTGTGCATTGATATTTCCGCTTTTCTCTATAAATGCTGCTGCCCCTGTTAGGGTATCCAAACTATTTATCCAAATAGAGTCTGAGCAAGTTCCAGCAATAATTAGACTATCAAAAACCGTTTGTGTTTCTCCATCTTGAAAAAATAACCGAGAACCCTTTTCGATTTTTAAACGATTAAAACTGTTACTTCCTTCAATCAGTTGAGGGTTTAAAAGAGGCTGGAAATCTATTGTTACGTCATGAAAATCAATACCTGCGGTTAGGATTCCTCTTCTAAAATTAGAATCATTTTGAACTAGAATGTGGGATGTTCCGGGGTCAAATGTAAAACTTGGGTCAAAATAGGATTCAAAACGCATAAATAACTGAACATCAGAAGAACCAAAATTAGCATGACGTCCTGAGCTCAACGCATCTAATGTAGGAAAAACCTGAAAAACACCTGTAGTGAAAGGATAATCATTGGTTGAAAATGTCCCGTTGGAAAGGATAAGTGTTGACCTGATGTCCATAGTCAATGCGCTACCAAGTGTTACTGTTTGACTGGATTCTTCAGTACTTAGGATTATACTTGCGTTAACTTCAGCGTCACTTGCTGTGAGAAATGCATTGTCTTTGAAAATCAAAAACCCTGTTGAAGAAGTATCTCCTAGAACCAGTTTTTGATTTAAAGTAACATCGCCATAAACATATAATGAGGAGTCAAGTTGTAACTTTTGGGTTTCAGTAATGTTTTCCCAAGTCATTGTTTTGATGGAAGTTGAATCATCTAAAACAACAATGTTGTTAGGTGCTAAAAATGAGTTTTCATCAAAGACAACATGGTCACTTGAGCCAGGAAGGCAGCCTATGGAGCTTCCTCCGCTATTCGAAGCCCAGTTATTGGAGTTTAGCCATTCACCACTATTTCCTATCCAATAAAAAGTACTAGAAACGACATTCCATCCATCTGAATTTTGGACTCCAGAAAAGGTTAGTTCATAATTACCTACTGGACTTATATCCACATCTCGAATTGTTAAGCCTGTTAAGCTAAGGTTGAAGTTATCCGTTTTAGTCAAAAATGCTTTTTCATTAGGATTTGATGAACGAATAGACACCTTGGAACTGCACGTTCCATTGATAATTAACTCTGAAAATGAGGTTGTTTGAGTACTTTCTAATTCCCAATATTCATCTACATCTATTTGTAGGTTCTCAAAATTATTACTCCCGACGAAAACTGCTGATGCAGCGTTGATTTTTAGATTTTTATAGTTATGGCTGCCTCCAAAAAAGGAAACTTCGTTGCCTAGGTTTGTAATTTCTATTTCACTATCGCTAAAGTCAACTGTGGTATTTAGCTCACTAATACCAAATCCTCCGTTAGTTATTAATATTTCTGAATTGTTACAATTTATTGTTTTCTCAAAAGCAGTATTAGCATTAAAATATGTTAACTCTAGCTTCCTATTAGTTGCCTCAATTTGGGCATTATTGATTGTTAACTCTAGTCCGTTAAAATCATCTAAGAAGTGTACTGTTCCTTGTTGAAGAATAAAATCTAGTTCCCAAACTATAGCACCTGAAGTTATAAAATGGTCGTTTGCACTAGTGATGAGAACATGTTGCCAAGTGCCGTCGAAAGATAGATTATGAACTCCTCCCAGAATACTCCCTCCAAGTTGAATGCTTACCTCTGACAATGCACTGAAAGTAAAGAATGTATTTACGTTTGAAAGGTCGATAGAGTGAACATTTATATTCGCATTTACAGAAATTATGGAAGCAGCATTTAAGTTAGAGGAGGCATCAAAATAAATAGTATCTGTTTCTCCTGGCAAAACCGTTGATGCTGCACCCCCAGAAGTAAGTGACCAATTTGTTATCGTATGAAAACTACCTGAACCGCCAACCCAATAAAACTTTCCCGCAACTCCAAAAAGTGGCATTATTATAAATGCAGTTAATAGAAGAATTATATTTTTCGTTAGTTTCAAAATATTTGACCTAATAGTTGGTTTCAATTATGTTGAGTTGCTTGTTACGTGATTTATAGTAAATAGTTACAAGGCACTTGTAAAAATAAGGCATTAATCATATTTAACACAATAATAGTGTTAAAAATGTCATATATTTAACAGTTTGCCAAGACTGAAGTGATTGAAGCTCCTTTTATTAGGGAGCTGATTAGAAAATCATACATATTTTAGCAATATCAAAACATTGTAGTTTAATAGATTAATAAGTCTAATCGTTGCCAACCTTCATCACACATTTTAGATTCAAACCAATAATCAATAATATCGCTATTTTTATTTATGTGGTATTGTATTGAGGTAGAAAACACCCCGTCTTCGACATATAAATCTAAGTTGGCATTAAAATTGGGTAGCGAATCTATAAATTGTCCTTCAACAAAAGGCCCAGGAACTTTGTTCCACACACCACTATTGATTTTGTAATATAACGTGTCTTGCGATGTGTATGGGTTTGCCACGGTTAATAGAATAAAAAAATCAAATTTGAATGCTGGTACAACCTTGCCTAAATTCAAATTTCTTCTAAATGGAATATTGTCCATGGTTATACTGTTGCCCCTTAAAGAAACGTGTGCCGCTGTACGCGTTTCAAATGTGTGGTCAAATATCCCTTCAGAATCTGTCATGAAAGAACCACCATAACCACTTAAAATCAAACCAGGCATTTGTCTAATGGAGATGCGTTCATTCGATATTGGTGTTTCACAATCTAGCATTAACCGTCCTGTTATTCGTGCTTCTTTTTTGCAACCAAAAAGTGTTACCAATAGAAGAAAAAAGAACCACCTAATAAGGGGAAAATTAGCTGTTAATTTCGTGTCCATATTCTCGTGTTTAAGTTTAATTCTTCTACTAAAGATACAACTAATTTTATTTCTTCAAAATAATGAGTCAATGAAGTGTCTGCATATACTGACTCTCTAAAACTAGGCGTAAACAAATCATCATCGTTTGAAATTGCGACAAATACATGATTATGCACAAATGAAAAATATATGTCATCCTTCGGGTAGTTCTTTTTGAACTCTACGATTGCATTTTGAATTTTATAAGTTAAGATGTAGCGAGCTGTCACATCATTTGTAGAAAGGCAAACAAAGTTTTTATTTAGCTGTTGGCTTTCCAGATGAACCACGTGGTTTTTTCTCCTGAATAGTTTGTTTTTTAACAAGTTCCACTCAGCATATTTTCTTGGTACGAGTAGTGTTTGACCTTGAAAGTCTTTATGAAAGTCAGCAATAAAAAAAAGACCTTGAAAAACAACGTTTCCATCTGTGGATCCGTTTCTACCAACAAGAGTACTATTGGTGACGAATAATTCAGAAAAATGGAACGAGGTTTTATCAATTTTACCTTCTACAAAATCATTTCCAGAATATTTGCTAATCCTATCTCTAAAGATTTTACTTGCTAAGAAATTCCGAGAAGGAACACACCTTAGTGGGTGATAAAATAAATCTTGAGAAATAAATTTAATTGTCGGAGCAAGTAAATCAAACTTAAATTTTCTAGTAAAATTCAACTTTCTAAGTTTATACGAATAATGAGATATCCCATAAACATAAGTGATAAAATACAACACACTGAAAACTATTATTAACCAAGCATATAAGCCACTAATTAAAAGAACAAAAACAAAGAAGCCAAAAAAACCAAAAACACCAATGTAGTATTGCAGTTTAATGTAACTCAATCCTTTCAGGCGAATAGCTTCTAGCTTTTTCATCTGTTCCGATAAATGAGTTTTTTGAAAAAGTAAAAATTCCTCTGTGGTTTTCATTTGTTATTGATTAGGGAGCAAAAAGTAGCCCTCAGGTGGTTCAATAGAAAATATATGAGCCTTATTTTCCAAATTGAAACTTATATCTGTTAACTTGTAAATAAACTTAAAGTTGTTTTCTATAACAGAAAACTCTAACGGAATGTATGGTAATCGTGGGTTAATCAAGCCTTTGACTTCGTTAGTTAATTCGATTTCTGAAGTACACCAGTAAATAATATTTTTACCTTGATGATGTAAAATGTATTTTTGACAATTGTATCCAAGTATTTTTTTAAACTCTGGAAGAGCCATAACCTCTCCTTCTAATTGTTGAAGTTTACCTGATTCTGAATTCAACATCAATTGTTTGATAGAAGCCTTTTGTGCAAATCTTCCTTCTGTATTTGCGATTAAGGAAATTCCTTTGTCTTTTTTAAAATCTATACGCATAGATGTTGCTGAATAATTTCCTAATTTAAAATCAACCCTTGACCGATTTTCATCAAAAAAAAGCATCATTCTACTATCGCGCATAAGTTTTGCTGTTTGCAGTGAAAGAAATGCTGTGTCTAAAGATATCACCTCCACGTCAAACCTAAGGTAACCTTCTTTAATTTGACTATTTAGAGGAAAGAAGCAGAAGTAAGTTAAAACAAAAAATATCCATCTCATGAGGTAAAATTAAACAATTGCACAGAAATATTTTAACTAGTGGACATTACATTTAGTAAGAACCGAAATATGAAAAATAGTAAAACTGACTAAAATCAGCCTTTAGACTAACAAATGTCATTTAAAAAACAGTTCTTTATCGGTTCTTTTGCCTAAAAAAATAAGTCATGCAAACAGTAACAAATCAAACGGGTTTTTGGGCAAATCTTTTCGGAGGAGAATTAGAAGAAAATAGATTTGCAATAATTAGTGCAGCTTTACTTATTGTTGGCTGCCTTGGAGGGGTAACAGTTGGTTTAGGAGCAATAAATTATACTTGGCAGCTTATTGCTATAGTAATTCCTACAATGACAACGTTATCGTTATTACTTGCAGTCGCTCCGCTTAATTGGATTTTAAATATGACCGTAGTGTCATCATTAATAAACGTTATAATTCTAATCGTTAATTTGTTAGGTTAATCAACGTATAACCTTAATAAGGAATGCATTGGTTAAAATCCTTTTCAGTTCACTAACTGAAAGGGATTTTTTAATTTGGTTATTTCATAAAAACGCAATATTTTTTGTAAAAAACTAATAATCAACTTGTTTATATGAAAATCAAGCTGCTTTCTTATGTTCTGTTTCTCGTTATTATAACAGGCAACACCTTTTTTCCATTATATGGAATCTCGCAAACAGAAACACTTACGATAAAAACGATTTCGTTTCATCAAGTTGAAGAAAAGTCAGCCCATCTTCTTTGTGACTCTTCTTGGGTAGAGGATGAGATTGTTCTTTTTGTTACAGCTATTTCTAAGGACTTCCCTTGTGATTTTGCATTTAGTGAAGGAGAAGTAGCACTATACCCTGCAAAACTGGTGGTGCAACTTGATAGCATTTTGTCTAATAATCTTAGATGGATAACCTTCGATATTGAAGATCACTGTGGAGAAGCATGCTCAATAGTTACCTTATTTGATGAATCGGATCAAGCTTTTGAAACTCTTTATAACTCGCAAATTGGCGATCCAGAAACACTTCGTTATCAAAAAAAAGGAACTACGAACATTGTTAAAGTGACCTTTGAATCTATGGAAGGTGTGTTAAGGCAAATAAGGTTTTATTAACTTTGTAGCAATACGAATGTAAATAAATCCAATAATGACAAAACATTTTCTATTCTTGTTCTTGTGTGCTTTTTTTGTTGGCTCTTTATTTGCACAACGAAAATCAAAGCTAAATACCAACGGGAAAGGAACATTATTTGCTTATGCGGGGCTTACTAAGGTCGGTTACGCTAATAGCACCATTTCATTTTTTGGCGAAGACTTCAATTTCGATTTAGCGAATACAACCTTACAAGACACGGAAAATAACGAAACGTTTTTCGATTTTAATTCTGAAAATGCGACATTACAGTTTTCTGCACATCTTGGATATTACATTTTGCCCAAATGGGCTTTAACCATCGGTGTTGACAAGATGAATGTTTTTATGTCAGAAGAACAAAACACACGCATTTCTGGTTCTTTTGCTCCTGAGTCACATAGCAGTTTTGAAGGAAATTACGACAATGTTGCGCTAAGTCCTTCACGTGAAGAATTATATTATCGTCAGTCTTTGGGGACACATTACGTTCGGCTAGGGTTTTTAAAAAGTGGCCAACATTCAAAAACATCAAATGCTTCTTTCGAACTATTGTCGCATGTTGGAGCTGGTGTAGGATTTCTATTTTCTAATGCTGATTTTACGTTTGATGGTCTTACATCCCAACAAAACAGGTCGATAAGTGGTTTTGGCATCAATGGAATAGCTGGAGTAAGAGCTGTTTTTGCACAACATGTTTTTCTGCAATTTAATCTTTCTGGCGGATTATTGAGTCATCGCTCCATCGTTTTACACCCGATATTGCCAAGAAACGCACAGTATAATTCTTTTTATTTGGCGCCAGAATTGAGTTTGGGAATTAGCTTGTTTGTGCGACCCACAGATTGTGGGACTTGTCCGAAATGGTGATATAAGACAAGCCATCACTTCTTATTTCTATACTTTTCATATAACTCATGCTGATGGTGCTTAATTGCTGCAAACTTTCCATCTACTAGAATCAAAGTAACATCGTGCGTTCGCATATCTAAAGCATCTCCTTTGCTTACAAAAAGTGTAGCCTTTTTACCAACCTCAATACTTCCATATTTTTTTTCAACTCCGATGATTTCTGCAGCGTTGAGTGTTACAGATTGAACAGCCTGTTCTTCTGTTAAACCATAAGCTCTTGCTGTCCCAGCTAAAAAAGGAATGTTTCTAGACTGCATTGCCTCCATATCTCCAGCATTTTCAAGACAAAACTTTACGCCGCCATCTTGAAGCAATTTTGGAAGTCTATACACCAAATCCATTGGGTCGTCTTCGCTATCGGGAAGTCTATGGAGACGGGTTAGCATAACAGGGATTTCTCCATCACGAAGTAACTCTGTGATTTTGTAACTGTCATATCCTCCAACGATTACAGGGAATTTAAATTTAAATTCTTGTACCAACGAAACAACGTCTAGTAATTGACGTAGTTCATTAGCGTGAAAATAAATTCTTTGACGGCCTTCAAAAACACCTTTCATTGCCTCGTATCTTGGGTCAAAAACGGCTTTACTTCCTTGCTCTTGGTATGCTGCCGCTGCGTGCAGAAAAGACACTAAAGCATGTTTTTCTTCTATGTATTTTTTATTAGGTGTTTTTGGTTTTGGCTCTGCCCACCAACCGCCTCCTTGCATTGTTTTTGGCCAGTTGACATGTATTCCTTCATCTTTTTTAACCACTGCATCTTCCCAATTGTAGCCATCTAAGTGCATTAAGGATGAGGTTCCAGAAATCACACCACCCCTAGGAGTGGCTTGAGCGAATAATACCCCATTACTGCGCACGGTTGAAATAATCCGCGACTCAACATTAAATGCAATCAAAGAGCGTATGTGTGGGTTGTATTCTCCAACTTCTTTAAAGTCAACTGTTGCACGAACTGCATCTATTTCTGTTAAACCAAGCGTGGAGTTCATAGCGAAAAACCCGGGATAAAGGTGCTGGTTGGAAAGCTCAATTATTGTATCCCATTCTGCTGCTTCAACGGGATAGGTTAGCGCATTTTTAACCAAGGTGATTTCTCCGTTTTCTATACCAACCAAACCTTGCTCAATAACTGTTCCGTCGCCAACATGCACTTTCGCTTTAGTGATTAGAATTTTTTGACCCCAACTTGCAGTTGAAAGGAGAAAAATCCAGCCAATAAGAACTAAAATCGCTTTAATACTGTATGTTTTATTATTCTTCTCCATGTTCTCCAATTGTATCACAATGCCAGTGTTTTTCTTCTTTTTTTATGAAAGGTTTACTAGGGTTTCCTTTTTTGTTGTCTTCTAACATTTTGGCAATTATTCTAGCTCTTTCCGATTGGTTTCGAGATTGTGCTCGTTGGTCGTCTTTGTAATTATATACCAACTCGCCATCAATAAACACAGAAACTACTTTAGCGTGAATCGATAGTGGGTTATCTGTCCAAATTACGACATCAGCGTCTTTGCCAACTTTTAAACTACCCATTCTATCGTCTAAATGTAATAGTTTTGCTGGGTTGAGCGTTATCATTTTCCAAGCATCTTCTTGACTCATTCCACCGTATTTAACCGATTTGGCAGCTTCTTGATTTAGTCTTCTTCCCATTTCTGCATCATCGGAATTGATAGCAACTAAAACGCCTCTTTCCTTTAGTAAGGAAGCATTAAAAGGGATAGCATCATTCACTTCAAATTTGTAGCCCCACCAATCTGCGAAAGTACTAGCTCCTGCGCCATGTTCACGCATTTGGTCTGCCAACTTATATCCTTCCAAAATATGGGTGAATGTGTTGACAACGAAACCTAAAGAGTCCGCAACGTGCATGAGCATATTTATTTCACTTTGTACATAAGAATGACAAGTTATAAATCGTTCTTTGTCTAAAATTTCAACCAGTGCTTCGAGTTCTAAATTTCTAGCAGGCGGAAGTGTAGAAGGCTTATTTTTTCTGCTTGAATCTTGTGTTAAATTATACTTTTCCCATGCAGATTTATATTCCTTTGCTCTTCTAAAGTCATTGTAGAATAGTTGCTCTACTCCCATGCGTGTTTGCGGAAAGCGTACCTTTTGGAAGTCTCCCCAGTTAGCTTGTTTTACATTTTCCCCTAAAGCAAACTTGATGAATTTTGGAGCGTTTGGAATTAGCATTTCTAGCGGAGAGTATCCCCACTTTAATTTAACTAAAGCGGATTGACCGCCAATAGCATTTGCCGAACCATGAAGCAACTGAGCAACAGTAACCCCTCCGCTTAATTGTCGATAGATGTTAATGTCGTCATTTCTTACAACGTCACCAATTCTTACTTCTGCTGAGTTGGATTGACCAGCCTCATTTACCCCTTTACTAATTGCAATGTGGGAGTGTTCGTCGATTATTCCACTTGTGATATGAAGACCTTTAGCATCAATTTCTATTGCATCGCCAGGAATTAAATAATTGCCTGTACCTACGAATTGTATCTTGCCATTTTGTAAAATCACCGTTCCTTCTTTGATGATTCCTTGTTCTTCATTCGTCCAAACGGTGGCATTTCGGAGTACATACATTTTTTTCTCTGGAAGCTGCTCGAAACCATAGGCCATGTTTGGAAACCAAGTCTTTACAGTTTCAATAGAATCGATTTCTAAACGTTTTCCAACCGTTTTTTCGTTGTGTTTTTTGTTTTTTATTGCCGCCCACTTTACCCAAGAGCCATCTGCAACAAATCCTTGCCCTTCCATTATTCCAAGTTTCTCGTTGTATTTACCTTGAAGGGTGAGCGGTCCTTTATTTTCTCCTTTTGATAAAAGGGCAAACAACTGAATAGAGTTGCCTTCCAACGAAACAGAAAGCTTTACGAAAGAACTATCTTTTGTGTTCGTTGAGTCTGCCTTGGTAATTTCTTTATAATAAAGTTTTCCTGATGGTTTATTTCGCTTTCCATCAATAACTATCGGGTAGGTATGAACTCCATTAATGGTAAGGTTAAATGTTCCTCTAAAGTCAGCGTCGGGTGTTGGAACAAATACCTCTTGTTTTCCTTTAGTCCATGCTTCTTCTAAGGTAGCGTCAGTAAATACAAACGGGTCCAAATCAAAAACGGAAAACGATGCAATCATTCCTTCTTCTAGCGTTCCAAGCTGATTGGAAAGATTAAACAATTTAGCTGGAGTAGTAGTTAGCGCAGCGATGGCATCTTTTGGAGAAAGTCCTCTTTCCATTGCAGCATGAAGGTTTTTCCAAAATTCTTCGGCTTTCTTAATACCTTTTGAAGTAATAGCGACAGGGATTCTTTTTTTGTTTAGATAATACAAATTGGAAGGCGCTTGTTCCCAATGTTTCAGGTCTCTTAATGGGATTTGCCGAGCAACAAATGGGTCTTTCACATCATAAGCCTCTGGAAAAGTTATTGGAACAACCAGCGGAAATTTATATTCAGAAAACTGTTTTATGCTTAAATATTCATTCCCTGCTCCAATTGCGATTAAAGGAAAGTTAAATTCTTTACTTATTTCATTTGCTCGTAAAATCTCAAGGTGATGGTCAACATCAAAAATAATTGGATAACTTCGTTTGTTATTCAGCGCTTTAAGCGAAATATTTGTAGGAAGCTGACTTTCATATTTACTGTAGTAATCAGCGTCATAAAGCGTTTGTCTAATCAATGCAATTGCACCCATTTGAGAAGAAGGGTAAGTTTGTTTAGAGCTGCCTTTTTTAAAGGAAAAGAACAATCCGCTTTCATCAGCTATTACGGCTTTTCTAGGGTCTTTTTCGCCTAATACTATTGTTGCTCCTGAACCACGAATAATTCCATCTTGTGGATGAGTTATCGCAAAACCAAAACCCATTTCACGCAGCTTTTTAGTTTCTTTTTCATCGGTTTTATATAATTCAGCTGCACTAACTTCTGGTTTTATTGCTTCATTCCAATAAAACGGACCTTCTTTAGAACTTTCCAATTGTGGAACAGGAGTCCAAGGTTTTTTAACTGTTTCAGGCAACCCAATAGACGAATAGCTTTCTATAAATGCAGGAACGATAGTTTTACCATCTAAATCATGAACTACCGCACCTTTTGGAATGTTTACCATAGCTCCAACCGATTTTACTTTTCCATTTTCGATGAGAAGCACGCCTTTTTCAATGATTTTTTCTGGTGAAACAATGATTTTGGCATTTTTTAAAGCCACCAAACGAGGTAAGGATGGTTCGGGTCCATTAGAAGGAACTGGAACCTGCGCAAAAAAATGTATAATTGAGAAAAAAACTAGTAAAATCGTTAGCTTTATAGAATGCATTAATTTTATTTTGGGTCGAAATTAAGAAAATTTAAAGTGAAAATTCACCGTAAGCTTTGTTCGAAGATATTTTAGAACAATTCTTGCAATTTTTTGGACCTTATTCTTTTACAAAACCGTATTGCAAAAGTACATCTTGTTCATCTTTGTGCACTTGAGCACGAATTGCATTTCCTGTTAAACAGGCACAAGCTAAGCAGTCTTGTGCAGAACCCACTTTTTCAATTTTAATATCACGTATGGTTACGCCTAAATCAAAGAAAAAATTTTCGATTGCTAAGAAAAGCTGTTGATCTGATTCATGTTCTCCCCAAGGGTCAGCACATTGCGTTTGTGGATAATCTAGCCAAACTAAATTTCTTTTTTCGCAAGCGGGTAAGATGAGTAGAGTTAATAGTGCAAAAAGTAAAAGCTTTTTCATCGTTAATTTAAATTTACAACAACAATTTTACAACAAAGAAATGAGAAAGCAAAGGTTCAGAACGGAATATTCGATGTGTTGTCAAAATTTTAAAGATGGTTTTATGTTATCCCTATTGTTAGACAACTTATAATACCTTCGAAAAAACAGCATTTAAGATGAGTACTGGTAATAACAAGGTAATTATTAGCAACAGAAAAGTATAGGCACCATCAGCAAAAGAAGGTGCTGGACGCTGTATCACTGGTTCTCGTTTCATTTTTGCTAAAAACGCTTTCCTCATATACTTCTGAATAAGTAGAAATATAAATGGCAACATTAAAGATATGTAGAACGCACGGTTGTTTATAACGTAGAGAATTCCCATACTCGAAAGAATTAACATAAATCCAAAACTAAAAATGAGGGAATACCATTGCTGCTTACTATTTTGTAACATTTTATAATCAGCAAATAACCATAGATAAATAATAAATGCTAAAAATGCCCCAAATCTTTCTGTAGTTTGATTATCGGTAGTAAATAATACCAATAAACTTACCAAAGCAAAACTCCAAAGGAATTTAAAACGACTCAAAGAAAAACCAACAGCTTGATTTTTCATTTTTTGAGCCTTGGTATTTTGTTTTACCTTTATTACCTCAGAATTAGTAAGTTCAACAGGTTCGTATTTGGAATACGGAGTTGTTTTATCTTGCTTTGTAATCCTTCCTCCAAAATCAACTTTAAAGGTTTGGTTGTCGCTAGTTGTTACAAAAACATTATCAAACTCTTTACAATCAGGCGATATAAAAACCATTAATTTTTTATTTATCAAAGCCTTGAAATGTTGTTCAACACAATAACCACGAATGTTAACCTGGTAATTTATTCCCTCGGGAAAATGAAGGTAGTTTACCAAAAAATAAAACAAAAACTCTGGTAAAGGTTTGTTGATACGAATTAATTGCTTGTTATTTTTAAGTTCAAATATTTCGAAACTGTATGTGGTGTCTAATCGCTCTTGATAGAGACTGATCCAATTTTCAAGTGCAGTTTTTACTTTTTCATAAGGCGCACCATCTAAAACCACAAAATCTTTATGTTGCATTAATCCAATTACTCTGGTATAATCCCGCTAATGGAAATTAATTCGAAAGAAATTGAAGTTGCCTTTGAATCGAAAACCTCATCGTTTAGTTTCACTTCAATACTTGCGCTTCCAATAGGTGCTGTTACCATCGCTGTTAAATAAATTTGACTACCGATGTTGCCACGAAATGATTTATTCCAAGAACCAGAAACACTTTCTGTAGTGACTAATCCTCCGTTCATAGAATAACTTACTTCACAACCCCCGTTACATTGAACCCGATACCGCACGGTAGGGTTATCTCCTTTATTGCAAGCGAATAAAAGCGGAAGTAATAAAACGAACAACAGGTTTTTCATAGTGTCATTTTTAGGGTTTACTAATTAAGGTTTAGTAAATATATGAAATTTTGATGTGAATTTCACTTTCTATTGGATTTTATGATTTTTATTCTGGTATATATAGTTTTTATTCTGTGTGAAATTCTTCACGAAGATATCGTCTAACGGTTAGCGGCTATGGCTAGTGCGGGATTCCAAGGCACTTACTTATCCGATTGGCAGTTAGTTTATTTTGTGTAATTACTTTCATTTTAGCTCTTTAGCCCGCATTAGCTATAGCCGATGTTCAAGCGAAATTCTCCTATCGTCGAATCAGTTGATATCCCGTATTTTATACTCAATATCATGGGTTAAATTTAGCATAAAGTTTACTTTCACGGCTCATTTTAAATCAAATAACATGAAAAAAAAGTAGAAGAACACACCACGGTGAGTGTGTTGAGTGATGAAGCTGTTGCGGGACTTTTGCAGCTGGAAAGAATAATGATAGCTGGGAAATTACAAACGAAAGGAACGTTTAAAAGCCATTTTAGCGTTGTTTGATGTGCCTGAACATCCTGAAAAACGCAATGTCCCCACCAGTATTGCCAATTTATGTCGTTTTGGTAGTTCGCAAGTGATCTGCCCAAAATGCAAAAAAGGAAAACTTATTTTGCTAGACGTTCTGTTGCCACGCCCTAGAGACGGACCCTCAAAAGCCATTGAAAAGCAGGGTTTTGGAGTTTTAAATTAAAGATGCCGTTGTTTGCGAACAATAGGTACAGCCACAACTATGCTCAAAAACGACCGAAAACAACAGAAAATTGAATAATTTGAATAAAAAACGCATAAAAATGACGCAAAATGGATGGAATAATGACAAAATTGGTGAAAAAAGAAATTTACACGTACAACCATTG
>SKGS01000185.1 GCA_007117355.1 Lishizhenia sp.
ACACTTCTTTTTATCAGATTTTGATTTAATTTTGACCTATTTGTCGTTACAACCCCCTTGAAATATGCTTATATTCCTGCGGGGCTTGTGCCTAAAATAGCTTCAAAATTAAATTCATGAATAAAGCGGTTTAAATGACTATTCTTTAAATGCTGGATTTTCTATAAAATCCCAATCAGTAAACGTTTTAAGGAAGGCTAAAAGTAATTCTTTTTCATATTCATCAAGTTGAACTCCGCCTTGATGCGCAAACTCCATCATTGGATCAATAGTAGGACTGTTTACAACGCCATGAGAGTATTGATCAATAACTTCTTCTAAGGTGTTGAATCTTCCGTCGTGCATGTATGGAGCAGTAAGTTCAATATTCCGTAAAGTAGGGACTTTAAATTTTCCTTCGTCATTAGGATTATTGGTTACAAGATACCTACCTTTATCTTCGAAATGTGTATCCATTCCATTGTTAGAAAACAAATTGATGTGCATTAATGGACCGTCATGACAATGCAAACAATCTCCACCTGTCAAACTAAAAAACAAGTCCATTCCACCCCATTCTTGGGTTGTAACGCTTTGCAAGATTGCTTGTTCAGAGGCATCTAATGGCATACCATTTCGGAATTTATACATGATGTCGTATTTTGAATTACTTGAAATCAAAGTACGCATAAATTGCGCTAATGCTTTTGAAACATGTGTAGAGTCAAAATCTTCTGTGCCAAAAGCTTTGAAGAACATCCGTTTGTAATCGCTATCTAATTGCAATCGACTTACGGCTTGCGGCCAACTTAAATGCATTTCTAACGGGTCTCGAACGGGTTCAAAAATCTGTTCTTCTAACGTCCCTGCTCGTCCATCCCAAAAAAAGGAAGTTTGCCATCCTAAGTTAATTAATGCCATAGATTGACGCGTTCCAATTGCACCACCAACCCCAACAGAAAACTGATTTGGGTCAGCAAAACCTTTTGATTGTTGATGGCAAGAAGCACAGTTTACTGTTACATCTTTACTTAACCGCTTTTCAAAAAAAAGTTTTTTCCCTAGTTCGACTCCTTCTTGGGTCATTGGGTTGTCTTCTGGAATTGGCATTTGAGGAAAATGGCTTGGTATATCTAAATTATAGGGCGTAACAGAATATTCCAGCTTATTTTTATTACAAGCTGAAAATATTAGTATCAATCCTATGCCAAAAATCCATTTCATAACCTATAGTTTCGGTCGCAAAGCTGAGACAAAATTTTCAATTATTTTAGTACTGAGAGGTTCTTCTCCCGGATCTGTATGCGAAGTAGGTTCCTCTTTAATATCTACATAATGAATATTATCAAAGACTTTCTCCATATCAATAATTATCGTTGTTTCGTGCAAATAAGTACTTTGCTGCTCCCAGTTCAAGTCATTTACTTCAAATGTTCTTAGTAAATCATTCATTCCTACGTGATATAAAAAGACGCTATTCAAAGCACCTTCTCCAGTCGATGTAGTATCAGCACGACCTTCAATCATCAAAAAAATATAACCAGGATCCCATCCCCAATGCATATCACCAGTATTCATTATGTTCAATGGGTCACTTAAAGGTCTTGCTGCTGGGTCTCTATGATTTTCCTCCGGTGGAACACCAATATTTCCAGAGATGGAATTAATCGATAAATAATCAGCCACTCCACGATACCAAGTAAGTGGATCAACATCGAATTTATAAACTCCTGATTGAGCAATGTTATAATTTTCGTCTCCTGTGAAATTCGTTCCGATTACATTAATTTTTTCAAATCGAATTCTATATCCTTCAGGAGTGGTATAAATAGTTGAAAAATCAATAACCTCATCTTGATACTTCGACAATAAATTAATTTTCACTTCATTTTCTTTCACTTCGTCAGGACAATCAGGAAGTTCTTTCTCTTTACAAGATAGAAAAGAGAAAAATGCAATTACAAATAAAATTGAACCGAGACGAATCATACTAACATATTTTATGCTAATTTACGAAAGAATTAAATGTAAAAATGGTAACTAATGTTACATTTTCAAAAATTCTGATTTTAACTAAGGTTACGGAGTTATTTCAAGTTAATAGTAACACATATAACAAGGCTATTACAAGGGTATGGTTTTTTCTCGGCCTTGAAAAAGAATAATTAATAAACAATTATAAATGGAGCGTAAGCCGAACCCTTGCCGTGCCTGAGGCAGACAGGGACTTTTTGTTTCTTTTGTGTTAAGACAAAAGAAAAAGAGCTATTATAATGACCTATGTGATTATTTTTAATAATCTGTAAATGAATTAAAAGCATTTTTCATCTATTGCTGTAATGTTGAAAAACATTTTTTATATTCATTCCGAAAGTTCAGATTTTAACCATCAAAAAAAGGAGGAACTGGCGTTCTCTCCTTTTATACTCACTACTACTTATGAAACCTAACTACTAACTATACCTTATAAACAACAGAATCTTGTTTTTATTTTCTCATTTAGCTAAAAAAATGTTAAAAATTAAAGTTTAGATAATTAAAAGTATAATGCTTATTGTGGTAAAAACAATAAAGCACTCATTATTAGATGCTTCTAGGGTGATAACTTATTATTGCTTCTTTTAAGAAATTAGTATCCAAATGCGTGTAAACTTCGGTTGTTGTTATAGATTCGTGACCAAGCATTTCTTGAACAGCTCTTAAATTTGCGCCACCCTCCACTAAATGCGTTGCAAATGAATGTCGAAACGTATGAGGACTAATTGTTTTTTTTAAGCCAATTTTTTCTGCGAGTTGTCTAATTATGGTAAAAATCATAACCCTTGTAAGTCCTTTTCCTCTGCGGTTTAAAAAAACAATATCTTCATTTCCTTTTTGAACTGTTTGGTGGTTACGCATCGATTCCAAATAAAACCCAATTTCTTTTTCCACAGTTTTACTCACTGGAACGAGCCTTTGCTTATCCCCTTTTCCGATTACTCTGATAAACCCCTCATCAAAAAATAAGTCCGAAAATTTTAATGTAATCAATTCACTAACACGTAAACCGCAGGAATAAAGTGTTTCCAAAATAGCTTTATTGCGATGTCCTTCGGGTTTACTTAAGTCTATGGCTGATTGCAATGCATCTATTTCCTCAATAGTTAAAAAAACAGGGAGTTTTCTGCCTATTCTGGGAGACTCAACTAACTCGCTTGGGTCATCTGTTCGTCTATCATCAATAACTAAAAAGTTAAAAAACTGTTTCCAACCACTGATTATCCTAGCTTGTGACCGTGGTTGAATTCCAAGTTCATAGAGTTGGTGAATTAATTCTTGTAAGTGCTCCCTTTTAACATGCATGGGGGAAATTTTTCTAGCAACACAAAAGTCTTTTAACTTTTCCACATCTCGTTGGTAAGCCATCACCGAATTTTCAGCTAAGCCTTTTTCCCATTGTAGAAATTCTATGTAAGCCGTTGTAACTTCTGTCCAATCTTTCATAATTGCATTATTTTACAAAATCTGGCCATTTTCTCATGTAATCGATAAATTTAGGGCTCAGACCTTGTTTTTCCAAATAGCTTTCAGAAACGGGAGTTTGTATCATGTGAAAATCTGAATTATTGGCTAATTGAAGTGGAAAATCATGATGAAGAATAGCCGCTTTTCCTAAGCTCAAAAAATCAATATTTTTCTCTAGAAGTGAATGCACATCATTAGTGCCATAAATTTTACCTGCAACGGTCAACCCTATTGAATTTCTGGGAATTTCCAAAAAATAATCTAGTAATTTTTTTCCCTCTACAAGTTGTTCTTCCGGTAGTTTTTCATAATCCCAAAGTGAAACATCTATAAAATCAACTATATCCTGCTGAATGAGAAGTCGATATACCTCTAATATTTCTTCCAGCTCCAAACCAAAACGTTCTGGTGAAATACGGATTCCTATAAGAAAATCGTTTCCACATTGTTTACTTACTTCTTCTATAATCTCTAAAATTAAACGCAACCTGTTTTCTAGTGAGCCACCAAACTTATCGTTTCTCTGGTTTATTTTTGGACTAAGAAATTGTGCCAAAATATAGCCATGAGCAGCATGAATTTCTACACCGTCATAACCTGCTTTCTTGGCTCTGACTGCTGCTGATACGAAATCACACTTTAGTTGAATTACCTCATCAAGCGTTAAAGCCCTTGCCTTCGTTTTTTCATTATCAGAAGGACAAACAGGTTGCATCCCTCCAATACAATCAATTGGGGATCTCATTCCTGCATGATGCAACTGCACTAAAGCCAATGCACCGTGTTTTTTGATTTCTTTTGCTAGTCTTTTATGTCCTTCTAAATGAAAATCTGAAAAAATCCCTAGTTGACCAGGAAATCCTTTTCCAATAGATTGAACGTGTGACGCACAAGTCACAACCATTCCAAATCCGCCTTTAGCTCGCATAGTCAACCAGTGAAACTCTTCATCTGATAATGTTCCGTCTTCGTTACTTTGCTGATTAGTAAGAGGAGCTAAAGAAAGTCTGTTTTTGAGAATTGTGCCATTTTTAAATGTAAAACTTTGAAATAGTTTTGAGTGCATATTTTTTAGTTTGAAAACGAAAGCTTAAAAATAACATTTAACTCTAAAATAATATCTGAAGTTTATGATTTTGGTTGGTTTAATGAACTATTGAGGCTTTTTTAGACCATTGAAGAAATGAAAACATATAGGTTTTCTAGTAATGAAGTTTTACCTAACCCGCTTTATTCATGTATTCGACTTTTTTAGCAAGTAAATTTTAGTTTTTGAGAAGCACCTACAGCATTAGAAACTAACTCATTTAAAAATATTTCATGATCAGAGCATAAAAATTTTTTATGATTGGAAAAATATTTTCCGTTTCTACATTAATATGTCCTGTTTTCATGATAATTGATTTTCGGATTTATTGTCAATCATTATGCCATTGATTATGGAATTTGAAAATGACAACCCCCAGAAAACAATAGTTTCTAGGGGCGAATAAATTTAATGTGTATTATTACGTTTTATGACCTTATATGACCATCTCCAAAAACATAATATTTGTTTGTGACCAACTGTTTTAAACCTAAAGGACCTCTATGATGTAACTTATCAGTACTTATCGCTAACTCTGCACCAACACCCATTTGACCGCCATCGGTAAATCGTGAAGAAGCATTTTGATATACAGCAGCACTGTCAACCTGTTCCATAAATTGTTTAGCCTCTGTAGCATCCTCTGTCATGATTACAGCTGAATGATGACCAGAATATTTATTTATGGTTTCAATCGCTTTTGTCAAGCTTTCGGTTGATGCAATTACAATTTTCATCGATAAAAACTCTTCACTCCATGTTACTTCAGAGGGGATTTGTTTTTCTTCTGTTGCAAACTTTTGTATTGTTTCATCTACTAAAACTTCTACTTTCTCCCCTTTTAAAATAGTGATGAGATCTTTTACTTTATTTTTAAAACCGGGTAAGTCTTGATCAATGAGTACTTTATCGAGTGCGTTACATCCTGAAATTTTGTTCGTTTTTGCATTAATAATTACAGGAATCGTTTTGTTCCAATCTGCTTTTGGAGAAACATATAAAAAGTTATTTCCTCTCCCGCTTATGAGAACAGCACAAGTCGCATGTTGCTTGACAAATCCAATTAGCCGTTCTCCACCTCTCGGTACAATGAGGTCTAATTTTTCCGTTGGATTTGCTAAAAATGCCTGTGTTTCCTCCCGGTTCAATTCAAGCATTTTGATCCATGCGTTGCTTAACTCATTTTCCTTTAATGCTTCATGCCAAAGGTGAACAAGTATTTTGTTAGAATGGTAAGCTTCCTTTCCTCCTTTTAGCAGTATCTTATTATTCGCTTTAAATG
>SKGS01000209.1 GCA_007117355.1 Lishizhenia sp.
GTGTTCGGTTCATTGCCAAAAATCCTTCGGCTATGCTCAGGACAGGCTTCAACAAAAAAGTCTAGCGCTGTATATTTTTTATTGATTCCATTCCTAAAATTCGATAATGTCGGTGATTTCCCCCGCCTAGCTCCTTTCCTGCGCTAACGCTTGGTTATCAAAAGCGGTGCTTTTTCTTGCCATTATTAGCGAATTTCAGTTCACTCCATCTTCAAAAAAATATAAAGGCGCGTCACTTAACCAAATAACTTTTTTAATAGGATTTAACATTCTCTCTACTACTATTAAGCGATGTTTAAATTTCTTTTTCAAACTTAAATTAACATTAATTTAAGAGGTTGTTTATTAGGTATCTACAAAAGATTTGTTGGGATTATTAATCAATCTGATATCTTTATTAAAAAACATGTTGATTTAAAGTGTTTTAATTGTTTATGTGTTGTTTTACTGCGTCCCCGTTTTTGGGGTCACTTCTTTTATCAGAATTTGACCTATTTGTCGTTACCCCCCCCCTTTAAATATGCTTATATTCCAGTGGGGCTTGTGCCTAAAATAGCTTCAAAGTTAAATTCATGAACCGAGCACTTCAACAAGTTCAGCATACCACTTGCGAGCTCAACGTGATACACTGAGTTTATCGAAGTGCGATGTATCAAGCCCAGTCGAGATAAAGTTAATAAAGTGGGTTAACTTGCTTTTTCTTTCTTGCGATACTCCTTTACAAAGTTCTCTAGAGCCATTGTCATAGATGGAGCTTGTGGCTGTGGCGCATGAACATCTAAACGTAAGTTGTTATCTACAATCGCCTTTGCTGTAGTTGGACCAAAAGCAGCAATTTTTGTTTCATTTTGTTTAAAGCCCGGGAAATTTTTTAGAAGCGACTCTATTCCTGATGGAGAAAAGAAAACCAAAATATCGTAAAATATATTTTCTAAATCCGATAAGTCAGAAGCAACTGTTCTATATAACACTGCTTTGGTGTAATTTATCTGATGTTTTTCTAGTGTTTGAGGAATACTTTCTCTCAAAATATCCGAACATGGCAAAAGAAACTTCTCTTTTTTATGTTTTTTGTTGCTATCAATTAAATCCTCAATCGACTGCTTTCCGAAAAATATTTTTCGTTTTCTATAAGTCACATACTTTTGAAGATAGTAAGCTACTGCTTCTGAAACACAGAAGAATTTCATTGTTGTAGGTACTTCAAATCTACATTCCTGAGCGATTCGAAAGTAGTGATCTACGGCCGTTTTAGAAGTCATAATTACAGCCGTATGAGTGGCAACATCAACTCGTTGAGACCTAAATTCAGCTATATCAACACCCTCAACATGAATGAACGGTCGAAAATCGATTTGCAAATCGTACTTTTCTGCAAGCGCAGCGTAAGGATTTTTCCCCGTCTCTGGTTGGGGCTGTGACACTAATATAGTTTTAATGCTCAAAACTTCGTAGTATTAATTTGTAACTATAATTCTTTCATCAACTTAGCGTTATATTTCTTGAGAGAAATAACAACGGCCATAATTCTAGGCTGCAAAAGTATAAAATTAAATAATACCAAGCCACATTATTCTCAATGCCACTTTTAAAACTCCGCACAAAACGGAAAAAAAACACAAATAAAGAAACTGTAATTAGTATTTTAACAAGTGTATCGTTCCAATCAGGACGTAGCAACCACAATGGAAAAAGAATAGTGTACATCAACCCCAGAATTACGACGCATTGAATAAGTAATTGCTTTTGTTCTCTCAACCTTTTTTGTTGTTCTGTCAACCAACTCAAAAAATTTAAAGCGGCATAGATAAATACGACGTACAATATCGGGGCAAAAGAAAACCAAAAAGTATAATTCAATGAAAACCCAGTTAACAATAAGTAAATAACACAGCCTGAAACAAGTGCGAAATTAATTAGGAGTATTCTTGTTGAACGAGAAATTGCTTGTTGATTATCACTATATTCTTGTTTTCTCTGACCCAAAAAAAAGGATTCAAAAATTAGTGAAAAACTCTTAGGAGATATTACCTTTAGAAAGGTCACAAAAGCAACAGCTAGAAAAAATAGGTAAATTATCCAATTTGGATAAACGCTTACCCTTTCATCTAAGAGAAAGGTTTGCGCCGCTTCGCTTTCCTCTTTTAATAATAAATAATATAGCGCTATTTTTATTTGACTTGACATCCGAGGACAAAAATACTTCTTGAGATGACTTACTTTACATTTCTCCAGTGAAAAATAAAAAAAACCTGTATTCTTTATAAAAATGAAACCAGGTCGCAAAGAGTGTTTTCTTTCCTTGTTTTCCTGTCATAAAACGCTTAACCCATCAAAAAAGTCATACAACTGTATGTTTTATAAAACTCTGACAAAATTCTTTCACCAAACTCAGGTTAAAATAATTAAATTTGCCGTAAAATATTTAGAACATGAGCAGAACAGATGTTTATAAACACCCTGACTATTATTTGTTAGATGAATTATACACAGACGAACAAAAATTGGTTCGTGACACAGCTAGAAATTGGGTAAAGCGTGAAGTTTCTCCAATAATAGACGAACATTATGAAAAAGCAACTTTCCCAATGCACATTTTAGGAGGATTGGGAGAAATTGGTGCTTTTGGACCTTATATTCCAGAAGAATACGGCGGAGCTGGATTAGACCAAATTTCTTACGGTTTAATAATGCAAGAGCTAGAAAGATGTGATAGTGGATTACGCTCTACGGCATCTGTTCAGAGTTCGCTTGTGATGTATCCTATTTGGAAATACGGCTCTGAAGAACAAAAGCAAAAGTATTTACCAAGACTGGCTTCGGGCGAAATGATTGGTTGTTTTGGTTTAACTGAACCAGACCACGGGTCAAATCCGGGTGGAATGACAACAAATTTCAAAGATGCTGGCGACCATGTTATTTTGAATGGTGCTAAAATGTGGATTTCTAATGCGCCTTTTGCACAAATAGCAGTTGTTTGGGCTAAAGATGAAAACGGTCGAATTCATGGTTTGGTTGTTGAAAGAGGAATGGAAGGCTTCTCGACACCTGAAATGAAAGGTAAACTTTCACTTCGTGCTTCAGCGACTGGAGAATTAATTTTCGAAAATGTGAAAGTTCCCAAATCAAATATTTTGCCTGGTAGAAGTGGTTTAGGTGCGCCGTTATCTTGTTTAGATTCTGCACGATTTGGAATTGCTTGGGGTGCTTTAGGTGCTGCAATGGATTGTTACGACCAAGCCCTTCGCTACTCGCAAGAAAGAACTCAATTTAATGTTCCGATTGGTGCTTTTCAGTTAACGCAAAAGAAATTGGCTGAAATGATTACTGAAATTACTAAAGCACAATTGCTTACTTTCAGATTGGGTCAGTTAAGAAATGAAGGAAGAGCGACTTCTGCTCAAATTTCAATGGCTAAAAGAAATAATGTAGAAATAGCATTGAATATAGCAAGAGAAGCTAGACAAATTCACGGTGGAATGGGTATCACATCTGAATACTCTATGATGCGCCACATGGCAAACCTTGAGTCAGTGGTTACTTATGAAGGAACGCATGACATTCACTTATTAATTACAGGTATGGATGTTACTGGAATTCCTTCGTTTACAAGAGAAATGCCAGAAAAAAAATAATTTCAAAAACCTTATTTTTTATCAAAGGTCGAAATTTGAATTTTTCGACCTTTGATTTTTAAGGTAATTAGTAAAGTCAATTAACATGAAATGGATTGGTGATAGAATCAGCTTTGTGGACACGAAAGAGAAAGCAACATTCGTAATTTATCCTCCCAAGATTGGATGGAAAATTTATGTCATGTACGTTTGGTCAGCGCTTTGGATACTCGTTGGGTTTGCTGTTATTTCTCAGCTTTTTTTAGATTACACCGAAAAAGAAAAAATAACACTCATAATTTTTCTGTCTTTCTGGCTTTATTTTGCTGTTCGAGTGATTCGAGCATTGATATTTTTAATTGCTAGTCGAGAGTTTATTTTAATTGATGACAATGGACTACACATTAAAAAAGCAACTGGAAAATTTGGGAAATCAAAACGCTATTTCTTGGAAAACATCTCTAAAATGAGAATTCCTGAGGTGAAAGAAAATTCTTTTCAAGCTGTTTATGATTCCTCGCCTTGGGTTAGAGGCTCAGACGCTATAATGTTCGATTATTTGGGGAAAACCATCTCCTTTGGTAGAAAATTGACAGAAAAAGACGCTAAATTACTATTCAATATCTTAGTCAAAAAAACCGATTCAGCTGTTCGAAAGAAAAAGAAGTGAAAAATTGTTAATTAGCGATGGTAAAACGCACACAAACAAGCTCTTTTTGTTACATTGCAAAGCTTAAACGGGTTTAAAATGCCAATTATAATGGATATTAAAACAAGAAAATTATTTAGAATTATTTTAGCATCAATCATTATAGGAGGTGCAACTTACCTTTCGGTGAAATATTTGATGAAAGGTTCACCTTTTATGAAAGTTGGTGTGTTGTTTTTATTAATACTAATCATTTACCTAACTGTAGATTTTGTAATAAAAAGAGGAAAAAAAGATAGATATGGAGAATAAACAAATGATGAAGTACATCGGTATAGGTGCTGGTGTGCTTATTGCGCTAATTATATTTTTTAATTCGTGGGTTGATGTTGAACCAGGAGAACACGGTTTTGTTTTTGAACCCTACAGCTCAGTTAGTATCAACGAAGATAAAGTATATGATGAGGGAACTTATTTCATTTTGCCTTGGAATAAAATGATTACTTACGAAACCGTAAATAAGTCGAAACAATATAACTCACAGGTAATGGATATAAATGGTACGGATGTAATGTTAGAAGTAGCGGTAAACTTTAACATAGAGCCAGCCAATGTGGCAAAATTGCATAAAAAGCACCGTGAGAATTATACCATCTTTATTGACGACAAAGCGAAAGGCGCTATTAAAGATGTCATTGGAAGATATACGTATGAACAAGTTTACAGTTCGAAAAGAGAAGCATTGGAGGGTGAAATTGAAGATATCTTAATCAATGATTTCAATGGCAACTTCTTAAATCTTAACTACGTTGAAATTTCAGATGTTAATCTTCCTGCAAACATAGCAAAACAGATTGAAGAAAAGGAAACACAAAAACAGCGAAACTTGACGGCTAAAGAGAAACAAAAAGAGGAAGAATACTTGGCAAATGCGAAAATTGAAAAAGCAAGAGGAGATTCTGCCCTTATCGTTTCTGCTAAATTTAAAGCAGAGGCAATTCAGCTTGAAGCAGAACAAATCAGCCGAAACCCACAATATATCGAATTAAAAAAATGGGAAAAGTGGGACGGTATTGGTTCTCCTTATGGCTCGAATAACGTATTTGGTGATAGGGCTATTTCGATTTTAAAAGGTGGGGGTAACTAAAATTACAGCTTTAACTTGGTTTTTATCAAAACTATTTTTACGTTTGTACCCGAAATGAAAATGAATAACACACATCATCATCATGTAAACGCAGAGCGAGCGTGGTGAAGTTGTATTGAATAAACTTTAATAAAAACCCGCTTGTGTTCAGGCGGGTTTTTTGTTTTCAAAGAATTCGTTTCAACCACAAGCACTAAAAAACAAAAATGAAAAGATTACAAATTGCAGTTCAAAAATCCGGTCGTTTACTCGACGACTCACTAGCCCTGTTGAAAGAGTGCGGACTAAAAATTCCTTCTCCGCAAGGACAATTGAAAGCATCGGTGGA
>SKGS01000112.1 GCA_007117355.1 Lishizhenia sp.
AGCAATGTTTGCTCCTTTTACGTAGTCAATTTTACCATTTTCAGTTTTCCCGAATTTCACACATTGTTGATGAATATCAGACATTATACCTTGTAGTTTTTCATCTACCTCTTCCCTACTCCAATTCATTCGAAGTGAGTTCTGAGACATTTCTAAACCAGAAGTTGCAACCCCTCCTGCATTTGCTGCTTTACCGGGAGCAAATAACACATCATTTTGTTGAAATATCTTAATCGCTTTTGGTGTCGTTGGCATGTTCGCCCCTTCACCAACAACCTTTATTCCTTTGGCAACAAGTTTTTCAGCATCCTCATCATTTAATTCGTTTTGAGTTGCACAAGGAATAGCAACATGCACATCACATGGCACATTCCATACTTTTTCTCCTTCAAAGAATGTCATGTCAGAATAAGCATCTGCTAATTCACTAATTCTACCTCTGTTTTCATTTTTCAATCGCTTGATAAAATCTAACTGCTCGCTATGAATTCCGTCTGGCGCATATACATATCCAGATGAATCTGAAACAGTTAAGACTTTTCCACCAAATTGAAGCACTTTTTCAATTGCAAATTGGGCGACATTTCCTGAACCAGAGACAATAACATTTTTGCCACGGATAGTATCATCTATTTCATTAAGCATATTTTGAATGAAATAAACTGCTCCATAACCTGTCGCTTCAGGACGAATCAATGAACCACCCCAATTAATTCCCTTTCCAGTTAATACGCCTGTAAACTCATTTCTTAGACGTTTGTACTGTCCGTACATGTAGCCAATTTCTCTACCACCAACACCAATATCTCCCGCTGGAACATCCGTATCTGCTCCAATGTGTTTTGCTAATTCCGTCATAAAAGATTGACAAAAACGCATTACCTCTTCGTTTGATTTACCTTTAGGGTCAAAGTCAGAACCTCCTTTTCCTCCTCCCATGGGAAGGGTGGTCAAAGCATTTTTGAAAATTTGCTCAAATCCTAAAAACTTAAGGATAGAAAGGTTTACCGAAGGGTGAAAACGCAAACCTCCTTTGTATGGACCAATTGCAGAATTAAATTGCACCCTAAAACCTCTGTTCACTTGTGTTTTACCTTTATCATCCATCCAAGGAACTCTAAAGATTATCACCCGTTCTGGCTCAATCATTCTTTCTAACAAGGTCTGATTTTTATACTTCGGATTTTCTTCAATGAATGGAATTACAACCTCAACAACTTCCTCAACCGCTTGAATAAATTCTTCTTCATACTTATTTTTAGAACGAACATAGTCCATAAAGTCATTTACCTTTTGTTGAATTGCTTGATTGTTTTCCATAGTTTTTATTTTAATTGATTGTTGTCAAATATAATAGCTTTAAGAATTAATTTGGTTATTCTTCTAATTATTTTTCTTCTCCATTCTCATAAATAACATCCCTCACCTAATCATCCATTCATTAAAAAACTGCTTCAAAAACGCTTCCATAAAGTTGAATCGTTCTTTTGCTAACTTCCTTCCTGTTTCTGTATGCATGAAACTTGGAAGCTGTAAAAGTTTATCATAAAAATGTTGAATCGTAGTCGGTAAGGTTGTATCATCACCAAGGTAAATAGGTTGATTCTTTTTTCCGCCGTAAGCAAAAGCGCGAGCGACACCAATAGCACCGATAGCATCAAGTCGGTCAGCGTCACGAACTATCTTCACAGCCAATGGAACATCTTCTTTTTCATCTTTATTTTTACTAAATGAAATCTTTGGAATATAAGCCACTAAACGGTTTTGGATTTCCTTGTTTAAATGAAAGCCCTCCAAAAATTTCGCAACAATTGTTTCTAAAGAATCAGAAGTTTCATTTTGAAATTTATGGTCATTTACATCATGCAATAAGCTTAAAAGTTCAACAAATTCTTTATCACAACCTTTTTCTTCTTGACAAATGTGAAGTGCTAAATCTCGAACTCTAAGAATATGGAAATAATCATGTCCTGTTGCTTCTCCGTAAAAACGTTCTTTTAATTTATGTTCGAGACTTTTAATATTATTTGAATAATTGGCATTCATCATTTCTCTAAACTCAAGAAAATTTAGTTAAAAAACGAATTATCTCCATGGAAGCTGCTGATTTCTCACGAAATTCTATATGACCATTAATTTTTACTTTGCCATTTTCTTCTACTTCGCTTGTCCAAATAAACTTCTCAAAAGAATCCAAAAACTGTCTAGTGTTTTGCACAGGCGGAAGGACTTGTGCTAATTGCGCAAAAAAGCTGTTCCCACTCAAATTAAGTAAAACAGATGGATTCCCATTGGCGTAAACGATATTACTAATTGTTTTTTGATAAAAAATTGGGTTATCATTACGACCGATATAAAGCTCGTTTTCTGATAATTTTTTCACGAAAAAGTTTTTTCCACCTATTGAAATGGATTGCATTTCATTTTCTTCTCTTGGTTTTTCAATTGTATCTGTATTCGTTAAGTCTTCAACTTTGATAGTATCCAAAAAGCGAAAAACGCCATCAAATTGAGGGATAAAAACCGTACGATTTTGATATTCGGCTATGTCAATGCCATAAAGAAACATTTGTTCGGAGTGAATTTCTGGAATTTTAAGTCCTATTTGTCTTACTATTTTCTGCAAATATTGATTTATTGTATCGGGCAGGCTACTCGTTCTCAATTCTAAAAAATCTCGATTTGTTGCATTTTGCTCAATGTAAAATCTACTATTTGTATCGAGGTCTATGGTTGGATTTTTAACACCTACACCATCAAAAATTATTTTATTTTTTTCCACGAAAGCTTCTAGCGAAATATCTTGCACAAAATCACTTTGGTTTCCTTCCCAAAAAACATGAAATAAGGCATTGATGTTGGTCGCTGAAAAATTAATTCTGGTTTTCGTTCTATCAGTGTTTCTTATTGTGGCATCCTGTGCAAACTTTTGAAAATACTGCATAGAAGTATCTTTATCTGGTAGCACGACTACACAACCTATTCCATTATTAACAGCACCGACAACTTGCTTATTATTTTCCACAAATTCTCTAAAGTTATGTTCGTTGGCAACATGCAACAAAAAGGATGAAAAAACATTATCTTCATGCTTATCTAAAAAGAAAATAATTTCCTTGTCAATTCGTATTCCTGTTTCTGGTAAATCTGTTTTTTCTCTTGGTTTGATTTCGAATTTTTCACGCATAAAAAGAATATCAAACACCACTCGTTTTATCAATTCGCGATTATTTATTTTCGTTGCAAAGGTCACACTGCTTGGCACGTGGTGATGCAAAACTGCTCTTTCTTTACTATTGACTAAAAAACCAATAAAAAGCAATGTAATCATCACGCCTAGAAATAAAATACTTCTTGCAATTTGATTTCGTTTGTTACTGCTATTACTCATACTTTTCTGAGAATAATAAACGTTTGAATCATTGATATAGTTTTAAAGCACAAAAATAAGAGAAATTGGGATGTGTTTTTGGGAGAGGTTAAGATTTTAAGACGTTAAGACGCTTACAATCATTGGCGATTTATTACCCCCCCTTAACGTTCGCCAAGGATTTAAGGAAAATGTTATCGAGGGCGCAAAAGAATGGTTCTACCATGAATTTAGTGGAATCAATTAAAATCATTGTCAAAAGTCAAAACAACGTATTGTTACTATTTCATAATAAATTCTGTCGAATTTTATTTTAAGTGGTTGCAAATCAAGACCCTGTAATTGGTCACCAAGCTAAGTCGAAAAATTGTCCTGAAAGGACTACATATGCAAACATTGGGTGAAACCCTATGTTTACGATAAGTAACTCCACCCCCTATTATTAGTCCCGAAATTCTGCCTAGGCAGGATTTCGGGACTAATTCTTTAATTCATTCCTAGCGAAGGACGTTGTCCTTCGTTTAAGTATTACACCCTTACAGGGTGAAGGGGTTTAACTTTATAAGCTGTATCTAAACTTTTTTGAAAATAGTATTTTAGAATTTCTGTAAATGCAGGTTTGATTTTATGAAGTTTGATTAACTTTGGAGAACAAATAAATTCTAAATATAAAAATTACATGAGTGCAAAAAAAGTAGCCGTTGTTGGAGCTGGATTAGTTGGTAGTTTACAAGCTATATTGTTAGCAAAGAAAGGTTTCATAGTTGATGTTTTTGAGCGCAGACCTGATTTGCGAAAAGCGGATGTCATTGGTGGAAGATCAATTAACTTAGCGTTATCCAACAGAGGGTTTAAAGCACTTAAAATGGCTGGTGTTGATGAGGAAATTCGTAAAATGTCTATTCCGATGTATGGTAGAAAAATGCATGATGTTCAAGGAAATCTCACCTACCAACCTTATGGAAAAGACGATGAAGCGATTTATTCTGTTTCTCGAGGAGGGTTGAATCAAAAATTGATGAATGAAGCAGATAATTATCCGTCAATTACTTACTATTTTGACCATCGATGTGAGGATTTAGATTTGGATACCAATACTTTGATTTTTACAAACACTCGAACAAATGAAGCTGTTTCTCATTCGTATGATCATATTTTTGGAACAGACGGTGCTTTTTCTGCTGTAAGATTACGTTTAATGAAAAATCCAATGTTTAATTATTCTCAAGATTATTTAACGCATGGGTATAAAGAACTTGTTATCCCTCCAAATTCAGACGGGAGTCATAAAATTGATAAAAACTGTTTACATATTTGGCCACGTGGTGAGTTTATGCAAATTGCACTTCCTAATCTAGACGGAAGTTTTACTGTAACATTATTTTTTCCTTTAACAGGAGAAACCTCTTTTGAAAGTATAAAAACGGCTGAAGATGTAATGAACTTCTATAAATCTACTTTTCCTGATGCAATACCTGTTATGCCAACATTGGAATCGGATTACTTTGAAAACCCAACTGCTACCTTGGTAACTGTTCGTTGCAATCCATGGAACTTTGAAGATAAAGTTATGCTTATGGGAGATGCGGCTCATGCTATTGTACCGTTTTATGGTCAAGGTATGAACGCTGGTTTTGAGGATTGTGCCGTTTTTGCTGAAATGCTAGAGCAACACAATGGAGATGACCTCTCTTTATTTGAAGCCTACAGTGCTCAACGAGCGCCTGATGGTCATGCTATTGCAGATTTAGCACTCTATAATTATATTGAGATGCGAGATTTAGCTGGCGATGCTGACTTTCTATTGCGTAAAAAAATCGAGAGAAAATTTAGCGACTTACACCCTGATAAATGGTTGCCTTTGTACTCACAAGTAACATTTAGCCATATACGCTACTCTGATGCTTTGGCTAATGGAGAGAGACAGCGCAAAATCATGGATGAAGTGATGAAAACACCTAATATTAAAGAAAAATGGGATAATCCAGAGGTTATGTCAAAAATTGAATCTTTACTTTAAATTGTAGCACATGAAAATGACTTTTTTGAAACGGAATATGAATAAGATTATAATCTTGTTATTGGCTTTTCTTGTTGTTACACCACTGAATTTGATGGGACAACGTGGACAGTATCAGCCAAAAACTTCAAAAAAACAATTTTATGGGAATCAAAAACTACAAAAACCGCTTTTCAAATGGGTTACTGGAAACAGTTCTCGTCATGGATTGCAGTTAACTTTTGGTCCAGCTTATACCTTCACTCGAATTGGAGAAATTGAGAATAGATTTTCGTTCAATGACACGTTAGCAGTTTATACCGAAGAAGCAAAAGGCAGACTTGGTGCTTTCGTTGAGCTTGGAATGGTACATATTACGAGACGTCCAAGGAAATATATTCATTACTTGGATTGGGGATTGGGTTATAAGCATTTCGGAGGTCGTGAGATTACGCGATATTCTCTTTACGATTCTCGAGATTCTCTTCTTGGCAGAGACACTGGTAAAGGTAAATTCTACAATGGTCATTTATATGGGAGAATATCAGCTCATTCTGTGTATCAGCTCAATCCTACTTTATTCTTAGACAATGCTTTAGGCGTAAACGTGGATTACCTTTTTCTCGGAAGAAACAAAATTTACGATGGTTTTCACAATCCTGAAACGCAATATTTTCAAGGGAACGTTATGGCTCAATTACATTATGCTTTTTCTCTAGGGTTTAAAGCTAGAGAAGGTTTTTTTGTCTTACCAGGTGTTCAACTACCCCTGTTAGGTTTGCATGAATGGAATGGTGGCACTCCAAGTATTCACTGGTTTTCGAGTAGGTACTACCCCGTTCAGTTTCAATTAAAACTTGTTTGGTTATTTAAGCGTGACCCGAATAGATGTCCGGCTGTAGAAACCAACGAAGATGATCGAAAAAGAGCGCAAGAATTTATGAATCGTTAAGTTTCTTATTATTCGAAATTAGAGCTTATTTTAAATTAATATTTACCTGAAAAATTCAATCGACTAGCTTATTTACATAAACAAAAAAGGGAGACTTTCGCCTCCCTTTTTATTAAAGCTTAACTTTATCTAGTAATAAATAAGTCTTCTAACTTTTGCTACATATTTCGCTAGTCGGATAACTTGCTTAGTGTAACCAAATTCATTATCGTACCAAGCGTACAGAACAACATTTTTACCATCTTGTGATACAATTGTTGCTTGAGAATCAAAAACAGAACAACAAGTATTTCCGATAATATCGTTCGAAACTAGCTCTGGATCTATAGAATAATATATTTGATTCACCAAGTTTCCATTAAGCGCAGCATATTTTAATTTTTCATTTAACTCTTCAACACTTGTTGCCTTATTTAAAGTCAAAGAAAGAATAGCTAACGAACCGTTTGGAGTTGGCACACGAACAGCGTTTGCTGTTAATTTATTTGCTAATTCAGGTATAACTTTAGTTACGGCTTTCCCTGCTCCGGTTGACGTAATAACCATATTGATAGCAGCAGAACGACCTCTTCTTGGTTTCTTATGCATGTTATCTAATAAGTTCTGGTCATTTGTATAAGCATGAACGGTTTCGATATGTCCTTTCTCAACACCAAATTCATCATTGACAACTTTTAAAACTGGAGAAATCGCATTTGTAGTACAAGAAGCTGCGGAATAAATTTTTTCATTTTCAATATCTAACTCGCCTTGGTTGATACCGTAAACAATGTTTGGAATCTCTTTTCCAGGTGCAGTTAAAATAACCTTTCCAGCACCTTTAGCTTTCAAATGTCTTCCCAATGCTTCACGGTCAGTAAATACACCCGTGTTATCAATAATTAAAGCATTGTTAATTCCATACAAAGTATAGTCAATATCTTCTGGATTGTTAGCAGCTATCATTTTGATAGTCTGACCATTAATAGTCATAGCTTTATTTTCTAAATCAACAACTACAGAACCATCAAACGTACCATGAACAGAATCATTTTTGAATAATGCCGCACGCTTTGTAATAGATAAATCAGAATCATCTCTTGTTACAATGGCACGAAGTCTCAATTGTTGACCTTTACCAGCTTGCTTAATTAATTCGCGAGCTGCCAATCTTCCTATTCTACCAAAACCGTATAAAACAACATCTCTTGGTTCTACTTTAAAACGATCTTTACCGATAAAATCTTGCAGTTTATCTTTTAGAAAATCCGCTTTTGAAGCATAGTTAGCTTGCTCTTCTAGATATTCATAAGCTAACTTACCTATGTCAAGTTTTGAAGGAGCCAAATCTAATCCTAGCAATTCATCTGCTAATGATGACGTTGTAAATACATCAATTGTTTTGTTAACAACTTTTGCGGCATACTCATGTAAGTTTAGCATTTCAGAAACCGAAAGATTTACCAAATGGTTTCTAAATAACACTAACTCCACACCCTGGTCATAAAGCAATTGACCTGTTTTACTTGCAAGTTTAACACCAGCGCGTTCTCTTTGAACATGCGCATCTAGCTGTTTTTCATAATCTAATGCAGCTTCCATGATTTTGTTTTTTTATTTGTTTAAAGTTAATTCCAAAAGAAAGGGCTGCTAAAATTATAGCAGCCCAGCAATTTCTTATCCTAAATAAGCTTTTAAAAGTTTATTTCGAGATGTATGACGTAATCGTCGGATAGCCTTTTCTTTAATTTGACGCACTCTTTCGCGCGTTAAATTAAATTTAGCACCGATTTCTTCTAAGGTCAATCCATGATTCATTCCAATACCAAAGAAAAGACGAATAATTTCTCTTTCCTTATCGGTTAAGGTTGAAAGCGAACGCTCAATTTCTCTTTGAAGAGATTCTGACATCAACTGGCTATCAGCTTTTGGAGAATCGTCATTTGCCATAACGTCCATCAACGTACCACCATCTTCAGCAGTTGTAAGAGGAGCGTCCATAGACACGTGTCTTCCAGAAACATTCATACTTTCCTTGATTTTATCTTCAGGAACTTCCAATGCTTCAGCTAACTCTTCCGCTGATGGAGGTCTTTCGTATTCTTGTTCTAATCGAGAAAACGCTTTGTTTATTTTATTCAATGAACCAACTTGGTTAAGCGGTAAACGAACAATTCTAGCTTGTTCTGCCAAAGCTTGTAAAATGGATTGACGAATCCACCAAACGGCGTAAGAGATAAACTTAAAACCTCGTGTTTCATCAAATTTCTGCGCAGCTTTTATTAGGCCTAAATTACCTTCATTAATCAAATCAGGAAGTGTTAATCCTTGATTTTGATACTGTTTTGCAACTGAAACTACGAAACGTAAGTTTGCACGAGTAAGTTTTTCTAGAGCACGTTGATCACCTTGTTTGATTTTTCTTGCCAGTTCTACCTCTTCTTCGGCAGTGATTAATTCTTCTTTACCTATGTCTTGAAGATATTTATCTAATGACTGGCTTTCTCTGTTAGTGATTGATTTTGTAATTTTTAACTGTCTCATGCTCTGATTTCGTTATTAAATAATTCCTTTTGAAAAAGTGGCGCAAAGATACAGCTATTTTGTGAATAGAAAAAATTATTTTATGCACAATCCTATCTGAAAAACATATTTTAGTTGATGAAATAAGCTTTTTTGTTGTTGATTAATTATTTGTGTTTACTTAGAACGAAACAATCGACAATTCTTAAAAAAGCCTCTTTGCGCTGTGAACTTCTATTTTACAAAGTAAAAATCAAGATAGAATTCAAATTTATTCATTAACCTTGCAAACTAAAGTCTGCAATATGGCAAAGAAAAAGTATTACGTTGTTTGGGAGGGTCGAGAGACCGGTATTTTTGAAACTTGGGAAGAGTGTCAGCAGCAAATAAACGGATTCCCAAAGGCTAAATACAAATCTTTTAAATCAAAAGAACTTGCTGAAGAGGCATTTAACAATCCTAGCGAAGACTTTATAGGACGTGATTTCTCTAAAAATGATTTAACCAAAGAGGAGTTAGAAAAAATTGGGGAACCTATTTTGAATAGTATAAGTGTTGATGGTGCTTGGAATACCAAAACTGGTGTTGTGGAATATCAGGGAGTTTATACCGATACAGAAACTGTGTTATTTCACGAAGGACCTTTTGAAGATGGAACAATAAATATTGTGGAGTTTCTTGCGATTGTACATGCCCTCGCCTATTGTAAAAAGCATCGAATCACACTACCAATTTATTCGGATAGTAAAATTGCAATTAGCTGGGTTAAAGCCAAAAAAGCCCGAACTAATCATCCAAGAAGTCAAAAAAACACAAAACTATTTCAACTTGTTGACAGAGCAATCAATTGGTTAAATGAAAACACCTACGAGAATAAAATCCTAAAATGGGAAACTAAAGCTTGGGATGAAATTCCTGCTGATTTTGGAAGGAAGTAGAAGGGGTAGTTTTTATTCGGCTTAAAGCAACTTTTATACATAAGTTGTTTTTTGAATTTTATGCTTTTCGAGCGCCAACTAGTTTACCCAACATTTTTTTTGATTAGTTACTTTTTTCTCTAGTCTTTTTAAAAGTTTAAGCTGCAACCTACCTATATTCGTTTCATGAGTTTCTTAAATGTTTTAAAGCTTATGTACATTCCTTTATTTTCGTCTTTAATTCCGCCACCGCCCTGAACAGCTTTAACTGCAACTGCTAAGATGTGAGAGTTATTTGTTGTGCACAAGAAATGCATGTGGTAATTAACAATCTCTTCGATAGCAATAATATACATGTATTGATTACTAGATTCTTTTACTTTTTCTTTTATAAAACTTGAAGAAACGAATTGAATATTGAATGGAGATATAGATTTAAATTTAGTTGAATCAGATTGATTTTTAAGGAATTCAATAGGGACAAGTAAAGTTTTACCTTGATACATTTCTGGAGAATTTTTTCTCTTTTTCAAACAAAAATTAGTCCATGTACCTACCTCTTCAACTCCTTCTATAATTCCACAAGAGCGTTGAATTAATTCTATAATTATATCTTCCGAAAACTCAGTATTACTTTGAAGTCCAACACCAAATTTTCTTTTTGGATTATCTTCAAAAATTAACAACCTCAACATTTCACCATAGGTTGTCCTGCTCAATTCTATTCTATGACCTCCCCCAAGACTATGAGTATGAACTATTTGTCCTATAATTAGATTGAGCTGAATTCTAATAAACTTATCAGGATGGTCTAATACATAGTCATCGGACGAAGACAAACTCATGCTTTGTATAGAATCAGAAAAACGCCATTTATCCTTGACAGCATTTAGCAATATTGCGTCAACTATACTATCTCCTGTTTCAATAACAATAACATGTTTTTCCTTATACCTTGTAGCTTCTACACTTTTTAAATTACTATGCTGTGAATAAACTTCGAAAGAAATAAAAAAAGATAAAAACAACAGTGCGTTAAATAATAGTGGGTTCATAATCTAACAGTTTATGTCCATAAATATAAAGCTTTTTGTTAAAAAAGAATAAGTTTTGTAAAAGTATTTTTTTATATGATTTTTTAGTTTGTTGTCAACCCATTTACACCCTACAAAATGTGTATATACTTTCCATTATAAATGACATTGTGCAACTCTTCCCCACTTAAATTAACCAAAAAACAGCATTTTTTTCTCAACAGCAACCACAAAATTAAACCATCCTAAAATAGCGATCCTTAAAGTTATTACCTCCTTTATTAATCCTCAATTTTCAATTATTTAAACAATCGTTAGCATACATTTCCACCGAATTTTTCACCGTTCTCATGGATTGTAAAATGTAACATCACTATAATTTTGATAATTGAACTATTCTTGAAATCAAGGGTTAAAGATTTGTGTTAAATTTGCATGAGTTAGAAATGAATTTCACGAAAAGTAAGTAACTTGAAGCAAGAAATATTAACCAAAATGGATACAAACACCACGCTTCCTATAATGGAACAATTTTATACCATTCAAGGGGAAGGCTTTCATACGGGGAGACCTGCGTATTTTATTCGTACTGGTGGTTGTGATGTTGGATGCGTTTGGTGCGATGTGAAAGATAGTTGGGACGCTTCTGCTCATCCTCCTCAAACGGTAGAAAGTCTTTTGAAAAACACCATTGCTTCAAAAACTGATTTTTGTGTTATCACAGGCGGAGAACCTGCGATGTATGACTTAACGACTTTGGTTACAGCTCTTAAAGAGAATAACATTTATTCGGCTATCGAAACCTCTGGTTGTTACCCTCTCTTGGGAGATGTTAATTGGTATTGTTTCTCACCTAAAAAGTTTAAACCTCCTGTTGAAGAGGCGTATGTTAAAGCTAATGAACTAAAGATCGTTATCTATCACAAGTCTGATTTTGCCTGGGCAGAAGAACATGCCGAAAAGGTAAATGAGGATTGTAAATTGTTTCTTCAACCTGAATGGTCAAAACAGGCACAGATTTTGCCATTGATTATTGATTTTGTAAAAGAAAACCCCAAATGGCGTATTTCTTTGCAGACACATAAATTCATGAATATACCTTAGAATATGATTTTAAAGACACTTTTCTTAGCTTTAATAGGTAGTTTTTTACTAACTACTGGATGTGCTACCGCTCAACCTGGTTATGGCACGAAAAACAAACGAGCGATAAAACTTTATGAAGAAGCGCGACAAGCGCCAAGTAAAGCTATCGACCGCAAAACAGGTGGACCAGACTATGCTTCGGGTATTGAATTGTTAAAAGACGCCTTAGCGCGTGACGATAACTTCTTAGAAGCGCATCAATTAATAGGAGAATTTTATCGCATTACTAGAAATCCAGAGTTATCGGTTTACCATTTCAAGCGTTCGTTGGAAATCGAACCACGTGCAAACCTGAATGGAGTGCTTTATTTTGATATAGGAGAAATGCAAATGCAGCTTGGTGAATACGAAGATGCTATCAAGTATTTTGATATCATTTTAATGGAGAGAAATTCAGCTATTTCCAATGAACTGTTATACGCAGCTGAAAGCATGAAAAAAAGTGCTGTCTTTGCCATGGAAGCACGAAAGAACCCAAGTGATATCAACCCGATAAACATTGGTCCTGCTATCAATACGGAACATCCTGAATATTTCCCAACGATAACTGTTGATGGTCGAACATTCTTGTTTACCCGTGAAATTCCAAATGATTCTCGTTCGCCACGTGGGCAAGAGGACTTTTTTGTTTCAACATTGAGCGAAAAGAATATTTGGACAAAAGCTGTTCCGATGCCACCACATATTAACACTCCGAAAAACGAAGGAGCCCCTACCCTTTCAGCTGATGGTCGAACATTAATTTTTGTTGCTTGTGCAGATGAAACTGGTGATTATGGTCCAGGGCGTGAAGGTTTCGGAAGTTGTGACTTATTTATCACTAAAAGAATTGGAAATCAATGGACAAAACCAATTAATCTACCTGGAAATGTAAATACTTTTCATTGGGAATCGCAACCTTCTTTGTCTTCTGATGGAAAAACGTTGTATTTTGTTAGAAGAGTTGGAAAAAGAGGAGCAAGAATGCGCAGCGATATTTTTCAAAGCACGCTTCAAGCCGATGGCACTTGGGGAAAAGCTGTTCCTTTACCGGATAACATAAATACTCAACTGATGGAAACATCGGTGCATATTCATCCTGATGGAAGAACACTCTATTTTGCTTCTAATGGACATGTTGGACTTGGTGGATACGACATTTTTATGACCCAAAAACAAACAGATGAAAGTTGGAGCGACCCTGTAAATTTAGGATATCCAATAAACACGGAGAATGACGAAAACTCTTTATTAGTTGGTCCAGATGGTGAAATCGCCTTTTTTGCATCTGACCGTCCGGGAGGTTACGGAGATTTAGATATTTACTTTTTTGAAATGCCAGAAAAGTACCGTCCTACTCCAACAACTCACTTTGAAGGACTAGTTTTTGATGCCATCACTAGAAGACCGATTGGCGGAAAGTTCGAGTTAATTGATATCGAAACAGGCGAACAAGTAATTCAATCAGAGGCAGATAAAGTAAATGGCGAATTTATGGTTGCCCTTCCAATTGGAAAAACTTATGCGCTAAATGTTACGTATCCGGGATATGCTTTCTTTTCGAAAAACTTTGACATGGTTTCCACCGAGGATTTACAGGCTGTAAGAATGGATGTACCGCTAATTCCTTTTGCCAGTGGAGGTTCAGTCACTTTGGCCAATGTTTTCTTTGATTTAGCAAAGGCAACACTCCGAAAAGAATCGTATGTTGAACTAAACAAACTCGTTAGTTTCTTACAAGAGAATACTTCTGTTAAAATTGAAATTGGAGGTCACACCGATTCACGAGGAGATAAAGCTTCTAACCAAAAACTCTCCGAAGACAGAGCTAAATCCGTTTATGACTTTCTCATTGAAAAAGGGATAGATAATGCGAGACTTTCTTTCAGGGGTTATGGTTCGAGCGTTCCGATTTATACAGATGAAGAAATCACAGAACTGAAAACGGAAAAAGAGAAAGAAAAAGCGCATCAAGAAAATAGAAGAACAGAATATAAAATTCTCCCATGATTCATTTTTGGAAACTGATAAGGCCCGTAAATCTAATTATTATTGCGGCCACAATGTATGGATTAGGCGCCTATTTTGATTTGTTGTTAGGCAAATCGGGCTATCCCTCTACCCTATTCTCTTTTTCCTTCTTTCTATTGGTATTCTCCACCGTTGCTATCGCCGCAGCTGGAAATATTATAAATGATTATTTCGATGTTCGCGCAGACCGTGTAAATAGACCTGAAAGGCTAATCGTTGGAAAGCATGTCAAAAGAAGATGGGCTATTTTCTGGCATTGGTTGATTAATGCGTTTGCTTTTGTCATTGCTTTTTATCTTTCTTACAAATTCAAAACATTTTGGTACTTATTTGTGCACTTACTTTCCATCAATTTATTGTGGTTTTATTCGGTTCAATTAAAAAGAACATTGGTCGTTGGAAATGTCGTAATTGCACTTTTAACGGCTTTAGTTCCTGTTTTGGTAGGTATTTATTATAATCAATATTTGAATGGCGGTATTTTGGTGAGTTATTATCCGTTTAATTTTTCCTCTCTGGATGACTATTTTATTTATTCAGCATTAGGTTTTGCACTTTTTGCATTCCTGTTTAATTGGACAAGAGAAATCATAAAAGACATCGAAGACATCGAAGGTGACAGAGTGTTAAAAGCCAGAACAATTCCAATTGTTATGGGAATTAAAAAAGCAAAATGGATTTCACTCATCATGCTTTTTATTCCAATTGTACTTTCGAATTTTCTAATTTACGCTTACAGCAAAGAATTAATCATCTCAATTAGTTCTTTCTATCCACTATTCTTGGCTGCTATTGCCGTAATTATCGCATTTATTCTTGGAATTAAAGCCAATTACCCTAGCGCCTTCAGAAAGACCCATTTGGCAATAAAGTTCGTTATGGTTCTTGGTTTATCTTTGCCGCTTTACTGGGCTTTTTTAATTTATTTCGGGTCTTAACATGTTGGAAAATTTGCACTTAATTTTAGCGTCTGGTTCACCACGGAGAAAGGCACTTATAGAAAGCCTAGGAGTTCCTTTTTCGGTTGTATCACAAGCGGTTGACGAGTCTTATCCACCTGATTTGCTTGTTAGCGACGTTGCGGCTTATCTTGCAGAAAAAAAAGCAAAGCCTTTTCTTTCATCGTTAAAAGAAAACGAAGTACTAATTACTTCCGACACTGTTGTAGTGTTTGAAAATGAAATACTTGGAAAACCAGAAAATCTCAGTGAAGCCAAAACGATTATTCAAAAACTTTCTGGAAATATTCATAAGGTAATTACAGGTGTTGCTTTGCATAGTCTTAAGCACAAAGTTGTGTTTTCTGAGGAAACCCAAGTTAAGTTTAAAGTGTTAAGGGAAAAAGATATTCACTACTATGTAGAAACCTTTAAACCGTTAGACAAAGCGGGAGCATATGGAATTCAGGAGTGGATTGGTAAAATAGGCGTTGAAAAAATAGAAGGTTGTTACTACAACGTTATGGGACTTCCAATTTCTAGGATTTGGAGTGAGTTGCAGATTAACACTCTTTGATTGGTGGAATGATTCATTCTAAAAGCGGGTAGGTTTAGTTATAAAAAAAGAGGTTCTACCAACTTTTAATGAGAGATAATCTCAATAAGTTGTTGTGACTATTCAATCCTGCTTGACTAAAGCACGGTTTGAGTATTAAATATAAAGAGTCAGTATTTAATATCATTACATTGTTGTTAATGTGCTATTAGAATAAACACTTTGAAAAGATTATTACTATTCGGTACTATTTGAAATTATTTTCTTTTTACTTTTTACCAAAGTAAGAGCAAAGAAACTTTGTGAAGACGAAATAGCGTGACCGTCGAAGGCACGGAGTCCGCTTATGGATAAGCACCGAAGGTAACCGTTAGTACCGAAGCTATGAGGATAAGTAAACAAAACTGCTTTTACCTGATAATCAAAAGTTTTAATTTCCTACGCAATGCTCAGGTAGGTTCCTCCCCGTCCTGCACTAACGTTTGGTTATGGAAAGCAATGCTTTCTCTTCTCCCGACAAGTTCCTGTCGGGACAGGCTCTCCAAAGTGGGAGTGCTAACAAATAGACTTTTTGCTGAAAATAAAAATAGGACTATCAAAACTTTCCTCCAAAGAATTGAGTTTCAAAGATAATTCAAGAATCTTATAAATTTTGATGATTACTTGAGCCTTACCCACTAAAATAACATTAGAATTAAAAAAAGATTAGGAAAAAACTAACAATGAACCTCTATTTCCTGATATTCTTCCGTTTATACTTTCGGATTCATCTTAAAGCTTTAGTATTGAAATAATGAGTACTTTTGTTCGAATTTTGAAAAATTTAAATTATGAAAGAAGTATATATTGTTTCTGCTGTTAGAACACCAATGGGAAGTTTCTTAGGTTCTTTATCTAGTGTTCCTGCGACAGAATTAGGTTCAGTTGCTATTAAAGGCGCATTGGAAAAAGGAAAAATCCAACCAGCTTTAGTTGATGAAGTTTTTATGGGAAATGTTCTTCAGGCAAACTTAGGACAAGCTCCTGCAAGACAAGCAGCTATGGGTGCTGGATTATCTGAGAATGTTCCTTGTACTACTGTTAACAAAGTGTGTGCATCTGGAATGAAATCCATTGCTTTGGCAGTGCAAACTATCATTGCTGGTGACAATCATATTGTTGTAGCAGGAGGAATGGAAAATATGAGCATGGTACCTCATTATGTGAATGCTAGAGTTGCTACCAAGCTTGGTGCTATTCAGATGCAAGACGGAATGATTAAGGATGGGCTTACAGATGTTTACAATCAAGTTCACATGGGGAATTGTGCTGACAAATGTGCTACAGAACACAATTTTTCTCGTGAAGATCAAGATAAATTTGCAATAGAATCTTATGAAAAAGCCGGAAAAGCTTGGGCAGAAGGAAAATTCAACGATGAGATAGTACCTGTAACTATTCCACAGCGTAAAGGAGACCCTATTGTGTTTTCAGAAGATGAAGAATACAAAAATGTTAAACTAGAAAAAATTCCTTCACTTCGTCCAGCTTTTAGTAAAGATGGAACCGTTACAGCAGCGAATGCTTCTACGTTGAATGATGGCGCATCTGCTTTAATTCTTGCTTCAAAAGAAGCTGTTGAAAAACATGGTTTACAACCAATTGCGAAAGTTGTTTCATATGCTGATGCGGCACAAGCTCCTGAGTGGTTTACTACTGCACCTGCAAAAGCGTTACCAATTGCACTTGGGAAAGCTGGATTAAAAAATGAAGACATTGATTTTTGGGAATTAAACGAAGCTTTTTCTGTTGTTGGCTTGGCAAATATTAAATTGTTGGGCATCGACGCTGCAAAAGTTGATGTTAACGGTGGAGCGGTTGCCTTAGGTCACCCACTTGGTAGCTCAGGTTCTAGAGTCATTGTTACTTTGATTAACGTATTAAAACAAAACGGAGGAAAATATGGCGCTGCCGGTATTTGTAATGGTGGCGGAGGTGCTTCTGCTATGGTTATTGAAAATATCTAGTCAAATTTTTCATGAATATTTAAAAGCCATTCTTTTGAGTGGCTTTTTTTTGTGAGGATTTTTGGTGTTTTCTTCATTCGTATTCTATGATTAAATTCACCTAAACTTACTCAATAAATTTCGTTGAGATTTCAGTAGAGCAGCGTTATCCCTTGAGTAATTGAACCAAAGTATGCAGGTTTGTCGAAGGAACGAAGATAATGCAGTTTAACTCCCAAAGGCGTTGAAAGTTGTATCAATTATTTCACTAAAAATCCATTTAATTCTTAATTTAGAGCTTAAAAGTCAAAATATGAAAACAACACCCGAACACAACGAACGAATGGCAAAAATGACTTTTACTTCTGTTTATCCGCATTATGTGACTAAAGTTGAAAGCAAAGGAAGAAAAATTCAAGAATTACACCAAGTCATTGAATGGCTAACTGGTTTTAACGAACAAATAATAAATGAATTAATTGCAGAAAAAGTAACTTTTGAAACGTTTTTTAACCGTGCTAAATTGAATCCGAATGCACACCTCATCAAAGGTGTGATTTGTGGTTATCGCATAGAGGAAATTGAGAATGAAACGACTCGAAATGTACGCTATCTAGATAAATTAGTAGATGAATTGGCAAAAGGAAAGAAAATGGAGAAAATTCTTAGAACTGAATAAATATGCAAAATCAAGAAGAAAAATTTAGTCTAAAAGACCATTTGTTTAACCACGTAAAAATCGAAAAAATCGCTGCGGAAATAAAACAGGTTTACACTGATTTTGAAAAAGATAAATTCACACATACTGTAACAGAAAAATTTCCAGAATTAGAACTCAAAGAGCGTATTTATCACATTACGGATTGTTTGAAAAAACACCTCCCGAATGAGTATCAATCAGCAGTGGAGGTTCTCATGAAGTCACTACCAGCACCTTGTGACCCTAACTTGAGTGACAACGATTTCGGTAATTTTATTTACGCACCTTACAATCATTTTGTAGCGGTTTATGGTTGCAATAAAGAATACTTAACTTTTTCACTGAATGCCTTAGAAGAGTTGACTACTCGTTTCTCTGCGGAAAATGCTATTCGCTATTTTATCAATGCGTTTCCCGAAGAAACCATGCGAAAAATGAATCAATGGGCAAAACATCCCCATTATCACGTGAGAAGATTAGCTTCGGAAGGTTCACGTCCAAAATTACCTTGGTGTCAGAAAATTTCCATTCCTGTGGAAGAGCCACTTAATATTTTAGAGCAATTGTATTCAGATTCCACACGCTATGTAACACGTTCAGTAGCCAATCATTTAAACGATATTTCTAAGGCTCAGCCTGACTTGGTGATCAAAACGCTGAAAAAGTGGACTAAAGAACAAAAACAAAAGGAAATGGATTTTATCATTAAACACTCACTGCGAACATTGATTAAAAATGGTGATACAGCAGCATTAGAACTCATTGGAATAAAAGAAAATCCACCAATAGGAATTTCTTCATTGAAAATTTCGGAACGAGTAAAAATGGACACGCACTTACTGTTTGAATTTGAAATTAAAGCAAAAGAAGATACTACCTTGTTGATTGATTATATTATTCATTTTCAAAACAAGAAAGGAGAAATGAACAGTAGAAAAGTGTTCAAGTTAAAACAAGTGCCATTGGAAAAAAATGAAACAATAAAAATTTTAAAAAAACATCTAATGAAGCAATTTATGACTACGCGAACACTTTACTCTGGAAAGCATCAATTAGAAATTCAGGTGAATGGAGAGGTAAGGATTAGAACTACATTTGCATTACTTAATTAAAAAAGCAGTACCTCTATGGCCGAACAAAAAACAAAAC
>SKGS01000219.1 GCA_007117355.1 Lishizhenia sp.
GGAATAGTATGCTCTTCATTAATAAGATAAGTATTTGTTTCTATAAACCCAGGAATTATTCCTGATTCATTGCTAAAACATCTCGTTCTCAAAACGGTAGTTTCTTCTATAGTAATAGGGTTTTCATAAATCGGTGAAGTTGAAGTAGGAGTAGAGCCATCTAAGGTGTATCGAATAATTTCGTCTTCATTTTCGGATGAAATAGAAACAACCACAGCGCTTGTATAATGACCAGCAGCTAAGTCTATAATTGGTATTGAAGTATATCCTATTACTGCATCTTCATTTGGAAGGCCGGGAGTTGGAAGTGGAAAAAGACCCCATTCTTCTGCTCCATCTGTAATTCTGCCTCGCGAATGATTTACTTGTGTTTTTTCAATTTCTAAATGCTCTAAAAGTTCTCCATCAGGAGCAGAAAAAACAATGTCATCAGAGCGTAATTGACGTAAGTTAAAATTGGTATGAAACACCGTTCCGCTAGAAATATCTCTTCTAGAGGCATAAACTAACACCTTTGAGTTTGGAGGAATAATTCCCTCTTGGAATTCCCACATTTGCGGGTCATCAATGTCGTTACTCATAAAATGACCAGATAAATCATAAAAATTATCGGGATCAGCATTATATAATTCGACCCAGTTTTCTGTGCGATTGAAGTTGTCAACAAAACTTTGACCTATGTGCTGACCAGTTATATTACCTTTATTCGAAATACAATATTCATTGATTAAAACTGGTCCTTCACCAAAGGAAATTGTTGCATAATTGATTACAACCTCTCGTCGATTAACAAAGTTCCAAGTGTTGTTACATCCACTACCTCCCCAATCTCTAGCGAAATAAAATTCAAATTCAACAGTGCCATTTGATTCTCCGTTTGCAATTTGACTATTTAAAATCTCATATTGATAAGTTCCGGCCGTATTTCCTTGACCGCTTATTACGGGAGTTTGACCTCCTTGACTCACCACGTAACTTCTTTGGTCTAACATCCAGGCGTTGGTTCCTTGCACTGCTACAAAATCGTAAAAAATATCAGTAGAAAAAACAGTTTCACCTGCTGGAATAATTGCCTCTAAGTTTGCTTGGTTGTAATTGGGTAAAAAACAAGAGTTTACGACATCATTATTCACGACTGTTACAATCGGGTCAATAACCAAAGGAAAAACTCTCTCTTCTGAGTTTACCCAATCGCTTTGTAATTTTATTTGAATTTTATAGCTGGTTTCGTCCAATTGAACAATTTCATACTCGCCAATATAAGGTTGATAGTTTTGTCTTTCTTTCGGGTCATTTTCAGCGTTGTCTGAAATAATTGGGAGTTCATAAATAAAAGCAACTTCCCCAAAATTATTTATCACTAAAATTCTATTTTCGCTTGTGCCTCTATTTTCAAGTTTTAGTTCATAACCTAGTGGTAATTCTATTAAGTCTTCTACAAACAAGGCTTCAAAATCATCTGGAAAAATCGTTTTACTATTCAGTATATAGCTGTATTTAAATAAGTTGTTGTAAAAACTTTGATTGTAATCTATTTCTGGAACTATGTTTTTAGTTTTGGTTTGGTTGTTGTCAACAATTATTGTTTCTGATTCATTGGGGCTTTCGAAGGAATTAACAATTTCATTATCAACGTCTGTAAAAAACAACTTAAAATCGCCACCAAAACGCAATTCACTTTCATTTGGTTTAAAGGAAAGTATGTTATTCGCTGAATTAAATTCAATGAAAGGCTTATTTGAAGGAAATAAATATTCCTCGCCACTTTTTTGAATGGAATAATCAATGGACAACCAAAGACCATTTTCATCTTGGTAATGCAAAGGAACAGATGAACTAACAGTAGATTTCGTTTTATTGGTATTTAAAAACGTTCTGGTATTTTCTGTGCGAAGGTGAATCAATTCATACAGCACTTCGTTTGCATGGCTAGCCTTCTTTATTTCTCCTAATTCAGGATGTTTTCTAAACTCCTCAGGAATTTGCTCGTAGTTCGAATCCTGAGCTACAGGTATAGTTGGAAATATTAATACAAGACTGAATAGCAAACACCTTAAATAAGGTTTTAAAAAATAGTTTAACAACATGTTTTAGCAAGTTTAAGTACGCAATTTAATGAAAGATAGTGTAAAACCATTGTTTTTTAACATAATTACGTCGCTTTGTAAAATTTGGAATCCTATTTTACTAGAAACTTGAAGTAGGACTTCATTTTTAAAGCATAAAATATCAAATAGGCAAAACAAGCTACTCCAACAATAAAACTCCACCGAAGTCCAACAGATGGTAAGTCAGCTAAAAAGCCTTGTAACAAGCTTAAAATAGCCCCACCCATAATCATCATGATTAACCAACTAGACCCTTTAGCTGTTTGATCACCTAAGTTTTTAGTTGCCAATGTGTAAATGCAAGGCCACAACGTTGAACAAAATAATCCTACAGATAAGAAAGCAAATAAGCTGATATTCCCATTTGTTGACATTCCAATAATCAATGCTAATGCACCTAAAATAGAAAATAACAATAATTGTTTTGCAGGGTCTTCTTTACTAAGAATATCAGCAATTATTACTAAAGGAATAACAAATACATAACCTAAAAACGGCTTCACATCATAACCAGCAATAAAGGTAACACCAAGAAAAAGACCAAACGCTCCGTAAGGTAATATGACCTTAAATAATAATCGCATTTGTTCTGTTTTTGCAATTACCGCTGCTGCACTTACCCACCTACCAATCATTATTGATGCCCAGTATAATGAGATGTAAGGAGCAATTTCAATATTCTCAAAACCTTTAACCTCTTCTTCCATGTAGCTACCTATATGCCCGGCCGTTGCGACTTCGACACCAACATAGAAAAAGATAGCAAACATGCCAAAAAACAACTGCGGATAACTGAATAGCGGATTGTCTTCTTTCGTCGTTTCTTCTTTATTAATTTCTTGTTTTAATCCAGGAATAGTTTTGTTTTTCTTTCCTAAAAAGAAAAAAATCAGTGCTGCAACAAAAAATGCAACACCCAAAATTAAATAAGGCACTTTAACATCATCAATGGAAGAAACTTTTTCTTGGTCTGTTGCCAAAACACCAACAAAAGCAAAGGTGATAAGCAAAGGGCCGATAATCCCCCCAATATTATTAATCCCTCCTGCTAGGCTTAAACGTTGAGACCCTTTACTTGGGTCGCCAAGAGCAATTGCAAATGGATTTGCTGCGGTTTGCTGTAAGGAGAAACCTAGTCCAACAACAAAAAGTCCAAAAATCATTAAACCAAAAGAGTTGTATTCAGCTGCTGGAATAAAAAGTAATGTGCCGAGTGCAGAAATTAAAAGTCCCAAGGAAATACTTTTCTCGTATCCAATGCGACCAATAATGTCTTTTTTTGACCAATAAGCATGTGCTTGATAAATAATTGCCCCTATGGTGTAGGCCATATAAAAGCCAAAATTTATCAATTGCGATTGCCAGTTTTGTAAGCCTAGTGATTTTTTGAAAACCGGAATCAAAATATCATTACTTGCACTAACAAATCCCCAAAAAAAGAATACAGATACTACAAATGCAAAAGCGGTAGTATTATTAGTTTTTTGAACTGATTGCATAACAAAACTTTAGTGAGCTTCTAACCAGTTGTTTGCAAACTCCATTTCCACAACCATAGGAACAGCCAAATTAACAGCAGACTCCATTTCTTCTTTTACAATCTTACGCATTATTCCCTCTTCTTCTTTGGGAACATCAAACACTAATTCATCATGTACTTGAAGTAACATCTTTGAGTTTACACCTTCTTTGTTCATTCTATTAAACACCTTAATCATAGCTATTTTAATAATATCTGCTGCACTACCTTGAATCGGTGCGTTAATAGCGTTTCGTTCTGCATAACCTCTTACAATAGCGTTGTTTGACATAATATCTGGAAGGTATCTTCTTCGCTGCATAATCGTTTCGACGTAACCCAATTCTTTTGCTTTTTCTTTAGCGCTTTCCATGTATGACTTGATGGTTGGATATTGCTCAAAATAACTATCAATAATTTGTTTTGCCTCCGTTCGAGAAATACCCAAGTTTTGCGACAAACCAAAAGCCGATTGACCATAAATAATCCCAAAATTCACCGCCTTTGCATTACCACGTTGTAAGCGAGTGACTTCTTCAATTGGAACGCCATATACTTTTGCTGCTGTAGCTGCGTGAATATCCAATCCTTTTTTAAACGCCTCTACCATGTTAGCGTCATTGCTAAGCGCTGCTATTATCCGAAGTTCTATTTGTGAGTAATCCGCCGCCATTAAAACGTGGTTTTTATCACGAGGCACAAAAGCTCGGCGAATTTCTCTACCTTTTTCTGTTCTAATTGGAATGTTCTGTAAGTTTGGGTTAGTTGAACTTAACCTTCCGGTTGCAGCAACTGTTTGCATATAATGCGTGTGGACTCTTCCATCCACCTCATCTACCAATTCTGGTAATGGGTCAACATACGTGCTTTTCAATTTCTTTAACGAGCGATAATCCAAAATCAATGGTACAATCTCATGGTCATTCACATGATTCTGCAAAACATCTTCAGAGGTAGAATATTGACCGGTTTTAGTTTTCTTTGCTTTCTTAGATATTTCTAGTTTTTCAAATAAAATAGTTCCTAATTGTCTAGGACTATCTAAATTAAACGTTTCACCTGCAAGTTCGGTTATTCTAGTTTCTAATTCCTGTAATGAAACTTCTAATTCTTGAGAAAAGCGTGCTAATCCTTCTATATCTATTCGGACACCTTCTTGTTCCATAGACTTCAAGACTTTAACTAGAGGCATTTCTATTTCATAGAACAATTTCTTCAAATGTTCTTTTTTAATTTCTGGCTCAAATTTCTCTTTTAATTGCCAAGTAATATCAGCGTCTTCACATGCGTAATCCACGACTTCTTTCGGGTCAATGTCTCGCATGTTTTTTTGAGACCTTCCTTTTTTACCAATTAGGCTTTCAATGGAAATGGTTTGGTATTTTAAATAATACTCCGCTAAAAAGTTCATGCTATGTTTGCCGTCTGGAGAAAGCAAATAATGCGCAATCATAGTATCAAAACAAGGCCCTTTAATTTTTATTCCGTAACGGTTTACGACTTGTTCGTCATATTTTAAATTATGCGCAACTTTCTCAACGGTTTCACTTTCGAAAAATGGACGAAATTCTTCCATTATTTTTGCTGTTTGCTCGTCATCATTTGGGCAAGGAACATAAAACGCCTCTCTTTTTTTATAGCAAAAAGCTATACCCACAACATCCGCATGTCGCGACTCTAAACTAGTAGTTTCCGTATCAAAACAAACCGAAGACTGTTTCAACAAGTCATCAAATAATTTTTTTCGTTCCTCTGGCGTGTTCACAAAATGATAACTCGGTTTTTCTGTTGCAATTGTTTTTAAATCGGATGTCAAAACCGGCTCTTGGTTTTCTTGCATGCTTTGCGTTCCAAACAAGTCAAGTTGATTGCTGTTTTGAGCAGAAGGAGCAGCCGTAACAACAATTTCCTCTCCAAGCACACGCTTTGCAAGATTTCTAAACTCTAATTTTGTAAAAACCTCCTTAATTTTTTCTTCATCAGGGTCACACATTTTCAAGTCATCGGGGTCAAAAGGAACATCCACATCAGTAATAATCGTTGCTAACATTTTGGACATTTTTCCTTGCTCGGCAAACTCAATTACATTTTCTTTTTGTTTTCCTTTAAGTTTATCTGCATTTGCAATTAAGTTTTCCACCGAGCCAAATTCCCCAATTAATTTTTTACTTGTTTTTTCCCCAATGCCTGGAATGCCTGGAATATTATCCACGCTATCACCCCATAAGCCAAGTATATCAATTACTTTAAGCGGATCATCTACTTCAAATTTTTCACAAACCTCTTTAACGCCAAGCACTTCGGCAGGTTTACCACCTCTGCCTGGTTTATACATAAATATATTTTCCGAAACCAACTGACCAAAATCTTTGTCTGGTGTCATCATATAGGTCATAAAACCCTGTTTTTCGGCTTCTTTTGCCAACGTCCCGATAACATCATCCGCCTCATAGCCTTCTTTAAGCAAAATAGGAATTTTAAACGCTTGAATAATTTCTTTTATTGGCTCTATCATGTTGCGGATATCTTCTGGCATTTCTTCGCGGTTTGCTTTGTAGTCGGCGAAGTCTTCCATACGATTTGTTGCACCACCAGGAGCATCAAACACAACAGCTAAGTGCGTTGGTTTTTCTTTTTTGAGCACATCCAATAAAGCATTTGTAAAACCAAAAGCCGCCGAGGTGTTCTCTCCTTTTGAGTTTATTCTTGGTGTTCTAGAAAAAGCAAAATACGCCCTATAAATCAACGCAAAAGCATCTAGTAAGAAAAGTTTTTTATCCGCTTCTTTTGTTAGCATAACTTTAAAATTGAGATTTTCCGTAAATCTACATATTTTTTATGCGCTAACGATAATTTCTTTGGATTGTTGGCGCAGCAAGCTTACACTTTTATAGAAAAACTTATTTAGTTCCAGCTCTCATTTCATAGATAGTAGCATTGATACTTCATGAAATAATTTGAAGTCTATCCTAACCCAAGTACAGGAAATTATCAAGTCAAATTAGCAGAGAGCAATTTAGCTTACGTAATGATGAACAACAACGGTCGAATTTTGAAATCTGGGAATTTTGAATCAACATCAGAGTTGCTTGACATTAGCGAAATGACAAATGGAATTTACTTATTAAAAATTGGTTCTTCTGTTGTGAGATTAGAAAATTGTTAACGACAAAGAACACCACTTAAATCAACAGAAATGCCACTCCAAGAGTGACATTTCTGTTATTTTTAACTTTCATTTCATATGCATGTTTTGCACAAATTGAAGCTGTTTTGCGCGTTACGATTTCATAAATTTATATGCTAGACCTGCTAGTGCAGCCCCAACGATCGGAATCACAATAAATAACCATAATTGAGAGATGGCCCAATCGCCAACAAAAATTGCCTGACTTATACTTCTTGCAGGGTTTACAGAAGTATTTGTAACAGGAATACTAATTAAGTGAATAAGTGTTAAAGCAAGCCCAATTGCCAAACCAGCAAAACCTTTTGGTGCTTTTTCGTCCGTAGCGCCAAGAATGATTAACAAAAACATAAATGTCATCACTAGCTCTGTTACAATCGCAGCGGTCATAGTGTAACCACCAGGCGAGTGTTCGCCATATCCATTAGCTGCAAAAGAACCTATTTCGCTTCCGTTTCCTGTTACAATAACGTATAAAACGCTTGCTGCAGCGATACCGCCTAAAATATGTGAAACAATATATGGAAGTGTTTCTTTTCCAGTTATTCTTCCTCCCATCCACAAACCAATAGTAACTGCCGGATTCAAATGTGCCCCTGAGATATGCCCCATCGAGTAAGCGATTGTTAAGACTGTAAGTCCGAACGCTAAAGATACTCCAACCAATCCAATTCCAACGTCTGGAAAACCTGCTGCAAGTACCGCGCTGCCGCAACCTCCTAGAACTAACCAAAAGGTTCCTAAAAATTCTGCTAAATTCTTTTTCATTTTCTGTTGATTTAATTTTTCCTACTCGTATGGCTTTTCAGATACGTCCCCGTTTTTTTAATAGTTTCTAGACTCCATTTTGTTTTAATTGAAAGATAGTGGTGGTTTTTGAACTTTGTATAAGCTTCTGATAGAAGCATTTGCTTTTCTAAACTATACAAAAAAACTATTGGTTTGAAAAAAAGAAGCAATAAGTTGATTTAAAATTTTCCAAATTTGGGTTGAAGTTATATTAGGCGAATAACAAAATGTGTTTGTATCATGAGCTTTTATAATGTGAACAGTTGAGTAAATTCAACTACAAAGTAATAATTTAATATGACAAGGTTAATGGTGGAAAGAATATTTTAAAAATACTACTTTTTACACCGCCAAGAAAACAAAAAAACACTAGTTCTTAGGAGAAAAAGTTACCGCTGTCCCTACTCTTTGTCCATTTTTATACTCCTCTTCACGAACAACCCTTCCTCGTTTGTCATAAATTCGTACTTTGCCATTTTGAATACCGTCTTTATAATTCACCTCAGAAATTAATTTATTTCCTCTATGACTGTATGTGCGCATCGGTCCGTCAAGCTTACCTTTTTTGTAGGTTGTAATCACGGCAGGATATTTACCCCCAGGGTGATAAGCAATCCATTCACCAGTTTTTTCACCATTTTTAAACTCTCCTTCTTGCGTTTTTCCAAAGTCTTTTGACGAATAGGAAATAAACTTGCCATGCTTTTGAGAAACGCGATGTTCACGCCCTTTCATTGGACCGTACTTTATTTTGGACTTTTCTTTTGCTATTTTATAATGCTCAATATCCTTCAATCGACCGTTGTCAAAAAACTCTTGCCATTCTCCTGTTTTTAATTCCATGTCGTAAAAACCAGTTGTTTTGGTTTTTCCTGATGGATAATACGAAAACCAAGCGCCATGTCGTTGGCCTTCTTTAAAAGTGGTCACGTTTTTAACTTTACCGTTTTCCCAGTAATTCTTCCACTCGCCTTCCTCATTATCATTAACATAGTCACCAATCATTAACAGTTGACCCGACTCGTACCAGGTTTTCCAAGTTCCGTTTTTCTTATCGTTTTCATATGTTCCAACCTTGAACTTAGAACCATCTTCGTAGAAATACTCCCACGTGCCATCGCGCATCCCTTCTTTGTATTTAGCATAATAAGAAACTGCTCCACTCGGAAAATAATACGTCCAATCACCGTGTTGCTTTCCATCTACAAAGTCTCCTTCCATGTCAACAACATCTGTATTGGTAAACCATTTCCAATGACCCGTTTTTTCACCGTTTAAGTATTGACCTTCAACATTCAACTGACCATTATCATAAAAATAATTGTATGGCCCATTTAAAACACCATTTTCATAATGGCTTACTTTTTCAATATCACCAGTGTAATAATATGCTGTCCATTTTCCATCAGGACGATTTTCTTTAAACGATCCTTTTAAAAGGATGTACCCATAAACAGAACCCTCTTCAAATGGGCCGTCTTTTTTTCCATCTTTATAGTTGTAATACTCTTTAAGGCGACCATTGGTATAAAAAATTGCCAAATCACCATTTCCATCTACAACAGTTTGTGTGTGTAATGAGTCTGGTAGATAAAATTCCCAAACGTGTGAAGTGGTTCCCACAATTTCTTCCACCATCTTTTTGCGACCATCACGATAGTAATACGACCAAGTTCCCGTTGGTTTGTTTTCCCTGTAAAAACCTTCTTGCTTTAATTTTCCGTTCTCATAGCGCTCCACATACAAGCTATCCTGCTCGTCATGAATAAAAAAACCTTCCGACTGTACTACGCCATTTGTAAAATACTGCGTCACTTTTCCATGAAGCTTATTTTTGTAATACCAGCGCTCTTCTAATAAGTCGCCTTCACGGTCATAAAAACGCCATCGACCATGCCTTAATGTCGTTTCACCTAGATCGTCCACATAATAATACCCTTCGCTCTCCACCATGGACTTAGCAGCATCATAAAAAAAGTATTTCTTTTTAGAAAGATTCCTTTTATGCACTTCCTGACCATTGCCATAGAAAGTGATTAGCGAAAGAATTAAAAACAAAAAAAGATGCTTCATGCATTTAAAATTTCTATACATAACTGAATAGACTAAAAATAGTTACCATAACCGAACCACATTAACACACTGTTTACAATTAAAACTAGCCCAAATGTAAAAAGAACAGAACCTGTTATGCGGTTTAATGATTTTAATACGGATGTGGTTATGAATGGCCGTAGTTTTTTAGCTCCTATAATTTTTAGGACATCTATGGAGAAAAAAGTAATTAAAATTATGCTTAAATAGAAGAACATGTCCCAACCAGTAAATGTTTCAGAAGAAGCCGTTTTTCCAAGCGCCATCACTGAAAACCAATAAAAAATCACCAACGGATTAGCAAGGTTTAAAATAAGACCTTTAACAAACAAAACCCAATAGTCTTTGGAATTGCGCATGGTTTTTGATTCCTTACTAAACTTTGTTGTGCCTACCTTTTTAAAGAATGTAATCGCTCCATAAACGATGAATAGTACACCCCCAATAAATTTAATCAAAGCGTTGTCTTCACCTGTAGAAAGCTCTGCAACTTGTTTGATAAAAACATAAGCAATAACAATGTAAACAATATCTGATAGAATTACGCCTGCATCAAAAGCAAGTGCCGCTCGGATTCCTTTTCGAATACTTGTTTCCAACAAAACAAAAAAGGCTGGCCCGAGCATAATGCTCAAAATTAACCCTGTAACAACTCCTTTTAATACTAATTGAAAAACCACTGCTTTTTTTTACAGTTAACAAAATTAACAATAGTTTATATGGTTTTTTGAAATTATCAGAGAATATTCACAATACTGCGTAAAATCATGTTCAAAACAGACTTATTTAAGCAAAAATTAGGTTATTTAGATTCTATTCTTAGGCTAATATCATAAACATTAGAGATTATTTCTTGCTGAGCAGCCTGAATAACATCAACCTCGTAAGTTCCTGTTAAAGGAAAATTTGAGGAGTTGAAATAATATTGCGTCTCCACAATTGTACCACTAACCCTTCCAATCCATGTTCCATCAGGGTTCGCAATTTGAATTTTATGTGCTACTTTAGAAATAGAATTATCTGGAGCTTTTGAGTTGACATAAACCCAAAGGTTACTAAAAGCAAAAGATGTGCTTGTGCGAAGGGTAAGAATAAAATTATAAGGTGTTATAGTATCGGTTACTTCAAAAGAAAAACTTGCAGTATCTGAATGACTCCAGTTTCTGGAATTGAAATCATGCGACTTATCAAAAAAAGGCTTTTCTCCACAACTTGCCATTAACAGTATTGTGAAGAAAAGCCAACTAATTTTATTGTTTTTCACCATTCCCTTTTTGATTATTCCCTTGTTGGTTGTTCCCTTGACTGGGCTTTCTATTATTGGGTTTTCTTTTTCTTGAGTTATTCCCTCCTCCTTGGTTGGTATTTCTGTTTTTAGGTCTTCCTCCTTCTTGAGGTGATGGTTTGTTGGTGTTTGTTTTTTGCGACGACGGAGCATTACCCTCTTCTCTTGGGTTTTGCTTTTTTCGTTGATTACCAGATGATGTAGCTGTTTTGTTTTCTGCTTGCTGAGGGTTTTTATTTGCCCTTCCAGATGGACGTCTCTTTTTCTTTCTTTTCTTTTTAAACACCCCATCAAAGCGATTTAAATCATCTTGTCCTACTACATTTGTATAATCTGTAACAACCTCTGATTTAATTTCTTCTACAAAATCTTTTAAATCATTCGGTTTAACATCTTTTTTATTTAGTTGGATAATTTCTTTAACACGCTCAGGAGATAACGGAATAAGCTTTGGACCTCCTAAATCACCTGTGTCATATAAATACCATAACAACCGTTTAAAAACATCAGTTTTAATATGAATTGCAGACCCTTTTTCTGTATGTAGCTTAATATCGGTTTTTGGAAAATCTTTGAGTGCATCTAAATACATGTCTAGTTCAAAATTTAAACAGCATTTTAGTTTTCCGCATTGACCTGCTAACTTCTGAGGATTGAGGGATAATTGTTGATAACGAGCGGCACTTGTAGAAACAGATCTAAAATCAGTAAGCCAAGTTGAGCAACAAAGCTCTCTACCACAGGATCCAATACCTCCAAGTCTTGCTGATTCTTGACGTGCTCCAATTTGACGCATTTCCACACGGATTTTAAAGTTTTCCGCCATATCTTTAATGAGTTGACGAAAATCTACTCTTCCCTCAGCTGTGTAATAAAACGTAGCTTTTGTACCATCACCTTGATACTCAACGTCAGAAATTTTCATTTCTAGATTTAATCTAATAGCTAGTTCTCTTGCTCTAAACATTGTTTCAGACTCAAGACCTCTTGACGCAACCCATTTATCCACATCCGCTTGAGAAGCCTTACGAATAATATTTCGTGCTTCGTGTGCTTTAAAATTATGTGCTTTTTTTTGAACCTGTATTCTAGCGAGTTCGCCAACCACTGACACGACTCCAACATCGTAACCAGGGCTGCTTTCAACAACAACTACATCTCCCACGTATAGGGAAAGTCCTTTCATGTTTCTGTAGAAGGACTTTCTACTATTTTTAAACCGTATTTCAACTATATCGTATTGGCTCTTTCCATTGGGCAGCTTCATGTTAGCTAACCAATCAAATACGCCAAGCTTGTTACATCCACCAGAACTACAGGTTCCATTATTTTGACAGCCTCTTGGTATTCCTCCACCGCTGCTACAACTGGAACATCCCATAGTTTTAATTTTTATGCTTCAAAGTTAATAAATTCTATCACTTTGCTTTTCTTTTTTTTCAGGATAAATTTTGATTTGTTTTCAAGACGTAGTTTAGTTCATTCATTTTTATGATTACTCAAGCGAGTCTTTTACAACTTATTGCCATATAAAAATCACCTAGCTATTGCTATAGTCAAAACACTTATTTTTATTTCAGGGAAATAATGTTTTAGTGCCAAATATGCAGATTCAACAGTAGAACCTGTTGTTAAAACATCATCCACAATTGCTATATGTTGATAAGGCATTTTCTTACCTTTTTTTACATCAAAAATATCTTTAACATTGTCTGAACGTTCAAACCTGTTTTTGGTAGTTTGAGATTCATGATGTCTTCTTCGTCTCAAAACATCATAAACTGGTAAGTTGGTTGTATTTGAAACTCCATTGCATATTGTTAAACTTTGGTTATATCCACGAATATATTCTTTCTTTTCATGCAAAGGAATAGGGATAACAGCCTCAATGTCTTCATAATCATGATTTTCTTTCATTAATTTACCCAACAACTCTCCCATAAAAACCCCAAGTCGTTGAGCTTTTTTGTATTTAATGCGATTCAAAATAATTTTTGTGCTATTATCTTCACTATACGTCAATAAACAAAACACATTTTCAACCTCTATTCTACCCCAAAAAATTTTTTTAGCAGGATTGTCCTCTCCCATTTTTTCAAAATATGTTCTCTGAAAATTCGATTGACAAGTTGGACAAACGTTTTTCACCCCAACAGGAAGATCATTGTCACATACAAAACAAATAAATGGATAAAATAAAGAGACTGCACCTTCAAAGTTGTCAGAGAACTCGTGTTTTAATTCAACTAAAACCTTTTTTACTCCTATGTTTTGTTTTTGTTTTAACATGACAATGTTAGTAATATATCCTCTTTTTACTTGCTCACTCCTTGTTGAACGAGTAATTTTATGGGACGTTCTTTCATTAGTGTTTTAATTGTTCGAAATAACAAAAAATTTTGATTTATCAACTACTTTTTTGTGTGGATATCTTTATTAACGATGTTGAAAATCGCTGTGCATCTTTTGTGCTAAGGGATTGTAAAAAATAAAAATATTTATCCACAATTTTAACTTATAATTGTGGATTTCTTTAATTGGTTAGAAGGGAAATTTTGACAATTTTTGTACTGCTTCATTTAACGAAATGACTTGCTTATATTCGGCATTAAAGTATTCCCTTGTAAAGAAGCATTTATAATACATTAAAACACTTGAAACAGGATGTTTTTAACATCCATAAAACAGTACGGCATAAAAAAAACGAGATATAATGGCACAATTAGAACCTATTTTAGAAGAAAACAAAGATCGATTTGTATTATTTCCAATCAAACACAATGATATCTGGAAGTTTTACAAAGAAGCAGAAGCTAGCTTCTGGACAGCAGAAGAAATTGACTTGTCTCCAGACTTAATTGACTGGGAAAATAAGTTAAATGATGATGAGCGTTACTTTATAAAACATGTTCTAGCTTTCTTTGCTGCTTCTGATGGAATTGTTAACGAAAACCTAGCAGAAAACTTTGTAGCAGAAGTACAATATACAGAAGCTAAATTTTTCTATGGTTTTCAAATAGCAATGGAAAACATTCATTCGGAAACTTACTCTTTACTTATTGACACTTATATCAAAGACAATAAGGATAAAGCTAATCTATTCAACGCAATAGAAACAATGGACTGCGTGAAGAAAAAAGCAGATTGGGCTTTACGTTGGATTGACGAGGGTTCTTTCGCAGAAAGACTAATTGCGTTTGCAGCAGTGGAAGGAATTTTCTTCTCTGGTTCATTCTGTTCAATTTTTTGGTTGAAGAAAAGAGGGTTAATGCCTGGTCTAACATTTTCTAATGAATTAATTTCAAGAGATGAAGGGTTACACTGTGACTTTGCTTGCTTGCTTTATAATAACCATTTGAATAACAAGCTTTCAAAAGAAAAAGTGCGCCAAATCATTATGGATGCTGTTGAAATTGAAAAAGAGTTTATTTTAGATGCTCTTCCTGTTCGACTTATCGGAATGAATTCTGACCTAATGTCTCAATACATAGAGTTTGTTGCTGATAGACTTTTAAGCGAACTTAAGTGTGAGAAAATTTATAAAGTTGAAAACCCTTTTGATTTTATGGATATGATTTCTATTGAAGGAAAAACTAACTTCTTTGAAAAAAGAGTGGCAGAATATCAAAAAGCTGGAGTAATGTCTGGAAATGATAAGCAGTCTTTCTCTCTTGATGAAGACTTCTAATTTAAAACTAATTAATAACTATATAAAAACTTACGCGGATGTATGTAATAAAACGAGACGGTAGAAAAGAGGCCGTTAAATTCGATAAAATAACTGCCAGAATAGTTAAGATGTGCTACGGCTTAGACCCGCTGGTTTCACCTGAAATGGTAGCAATGAAAGTTATAGAGGGTATTTACGACGGTGTATCAACATCCATTTTAGATAACCTAGCTGCTGAAGTAGCTGCTTCTAAAACGATAGATCACCCTGATTATGCGCTATTGGCTTCAAGAATTTCGGTTTCTAACTTGCATAAGAAAACAAAGAAAACGTTTTCAGAAACAATGGAAGACCTGTACAGGTATATTGATCCAAAAACAGGTGAAAACGCAGCGTTATTAGCAGACGACGTTTACGAAATAATTATGAACAATAAAGATGTTCTTGATTCAAGTATCATCTATGATAGAGATTTTAGATACGACTACTTCGGATTCAAAACACTCGAACGTTCTTATTTGTTAAAGTTAAATGGAGAAATAGCAGAACGTCCACAGCATATGTTAATGCGTGTTGCAGTAGGCATTCATAAAAACGACATTCCTTCAGTAATTAAGACATATAATTTGTTATCTGAAGGTTGGTTTACTCATGCTACTCCAACATTATTTAATGCTGGTACTCCAAAACCACAAATGTCGTCTTGTTTCTTGTTAACAATGAAAGAAGATAGCATTGATGGAATTTACGAAACATTGAAAAGCTGTGCTAAAATATCTCAATCCGCGGGAGGTATTGGTCTAGCAATTCATGACATTCGTGCCAAAGGATCATACATTAAAGGAACAAACGGAACTTCTAACGGTATCGTACCAATGCTACGTGTTTATAACGATACAGCGCGCTACGTAGATCAAGGTGGTGGTAAACGAAAAGGTTCTTTTGCTATGTATCTTGAACCTTGGCATGCAGATGTGTTCGACTTCTTAGAAATGAAGAAAAATCACGGAAAAGAAGAACATAGAGCTAGAGATTTATTTTATGCTCTTTGGATTCCTGATTTATTCATGAAGCGTGTTAAAGAAAATGGAACTTGGACTTTGATGTGTCCACATGAGTGTCCTGGTCTTTCTGAAACATACGGTGAGGAGTTTGAAGCGCTTTACACAAAGTATGAAAAAGAAGGTAAAGGAAGAAAAACTATTCAAGCACAAGAACTTTGGTTTAAGGTGTTAGAGTCGCAAATTGAAACAGGAACTCCATACATGTTGTATAAAGATGCGGCTAACGCTAAATCTAACCAAAAGAACTTAGGGGTTATTAAGTCTTCTAACTTATGTACTGAAATAATTGAATATACTGCACCTGATGAGGTTGCTGTTTGTAACCTTGCTTCTCTAGCATTACCAAAATATGTTACAGACGAAGGTTTTGACCATAACAAGTTATTTGAAGTAACTTATCAAGCTACTATTAACTTAAATAGAATTATTGACGGAAACTATTACCCTGTAGAAGAGGCTCGTAATTCTAACATGCGTCACCGTCCAATTGGTTTAGGTGTTCAAGGATTAGCTGACACGTATATTCTAATGCGTATGCCTTTTGACTCTCCAGAAGCTAAGCAGTTGAATAAAGAAATTTTTGAGACGATATATTACGCAGCTATGACTGCTTCAAAAGACTTAGCTAAAGAAGAAGGGCCTTATGAAACTTGGAAAGGTTCACCTATCTCTCAAGGTATCTTCCAATTCGATATGTGGAACGTTAAACCAACTGACCGATGGGAATGGGATGTACTGCGTGAAGAGGTTAAAAAGCATGGTGTTCGTAACTCGTTATTACTAGCACCAATGCCAACAGCTTCTACGGCTCAAATTTTAGGAAATAACGAGTGTTTTGAACCATATACTTCTAACTTATACACAAGACGTGTGCTTTCTGGTGAGTTTATTATAGTTAATAAACACTTGTTGCGCGACTTGGTAAAAGAAGGATTATGGAATAACACTATGCGTCAGAAACTTATGGCTTCGAATGGATCTGTTCAGGATATTCCTGAAATACCACAAGAAATCAAAGATTTATATAAAACTGCTTGGGAAATATCTCAAAAGCAAATTATAGAACAAGCAGCAGATCGTGGAGCATACATTTGCCAATCTCAGTCATTGAATATTTTCATGGAAAATGCAACATTTGGCAAACTAACATCTATGCACTTCCACGGATGGCAACAAGGTTTAAAAACAGGAATGTATTATTTACGTACTAAAGCCGCTACAAACGCTATTAAATTTACAGTTGATAAATCTGTAACTCAAGCTACAACAGCTCAAGATGCAGAAGCACAAATAGCTTGTTCTCTGGATGATCCAGATAACTGTGAAATGTGTAGTGGTTAATAATTGTGTCGTTTTTTTAACACTATCACATTAAGCACGTCTTTACGACGTGCTTTTTTCATTTCTTATTATTAATTTTTTACATTTAAGGAAATTTTAAAACTTCTAGTAAAACATTCTTTATGAAAGCTTTTATTTGTTTCTTGGTCTTATTTTGGTATTTCAATGTTGTTCAGGCTCAACAGATTTACTCTCCTAATAATGACTCTATTGAAATCACAGAAAATATAATTGTTCAACTCCTTGCAGAAAACGACCAGTCCTCTAACTTCATGATTTGGGTTAGAGATACTGTTGCTAAACACAAACATGAATACCACAGCGAAACGATTGTTGTGCTCAACGGTAAAGCAAAAATGTATTTTAATGATGATGAGTTTATTATCGCAGAAAAAGATGTAGTATTTATTCCTAAAAATACTTGGCACGCAGTAAAAGTTATCTCTGATGAGCCACTACAAGTTATGAGTATTCAAGCTCCACGGTTTAACAAAAGGGATAGGGTGTTTTTTAAGGAAGAGTGAAAAGGTAGTATATCCTTTTTTATATTCCTACCTCAACTTGAAACATTGTTGCCCAGCGTGCTGTCGAATTTACTGAAAAAAGACCTTCTTGCAAATAAGAAACATTCATTTGCGCTTTAACTCGATGATTATTGAAATACCTTGTTGCACCTAGTGCAATTTCATTGAAACCTCTATGGTAATTCATTATGGAAGCCTTAGGACTTAAATTCGCATATCGTGCAGCTAATTCATAATTAGAAGGCCAAAGGTAACTGCACTGTACGTTTATTCCTGTTCCATTGTATATGTAACTAGTTAAACTGTTTTCAACTAAAACAACTTCTTGTTCCAATGAATTTCTGTACATCACTTCTACCGCTAAAGAGAACCCTTGATATTTAACAATACCATCTGCAACGAAAGTTCTTATATCAGTTGGGGTAGAAAAATAAGAACCTATTTGACCTCCTGTCCTAATTGCTTTATGATTATAAGAAATAGTTGCTCCTAAAGCTAATTTTAAGGATTTTTCTCTTAACAAATCACCTTCAAAATAATCACCATCACCTGTGAATTTTCCTAATGGTAATATTTCTGTTCTTGCTGTGTATGCTAATCCATTGTCCGAAGTTATAATATTTCTTCCTTCACCAGTAGAGATGGTAACTTGATTTCTAAATACTACGCTTTCTCCTATTTGATGAAAATAACGAACACCAAAATCCCTATCAATATTCATTTCAGTATTTACAATTGAACGCTCGGCAAATTGAAGCATTCCTGAGGAAACAACTCGCTGCCGGTTTCCTGGCAATTTTGTTTGACCAAAACAGAGATAACTGTAATCATTAAAAAAGTAAAATACTGCTGCGTCTCTCACTACATTAGGTATCCTAGAATTGTCCCAATCTTGATCACCTCTAGAAAATGACAATTGGATATAATAACTAAATTTTGGATTAACTAGGAAACCGTCCATGCGTAACCTTAGTCTTCTAACACGTGCCTCAAACTCATCAGGTCTCCAATCAGTAACAGAATTGGTAAACATGCCAACCCTGTTTTGCATGCGAAATCGAAAATTAATCATGTAAGAAGTGTCAGGAGAAATAATTCCCATCCCATCGGTAAATCGGGTAATCGGTCTATAATCTAACTCTCCCTGCGCTATTGTTTGTCTAGAAATAACGATGATTAAAAAACACAAAAAATATTTATTCATTTGACATCAATTATTAACAACCTCCCAAGCTGTAAAATATATTAGTCTAGTTATTTTTTCTACCTTGTCGAATAGTATTTTATCAACGGTGTCGGTAGGTTGGTGATAGTCTTCGTGCATTCCTCCAAAGTAAAAAATACTTGGAATACCATGCTGCGCAAAATTGTAATGATCGGAACGAAAGTATAACCTGTCTGGATGGTTTATATCATTGTAAGTATAATCTAAATGAATACCAACAAATCGATTTGCTCGTTCGTTTTGTTCGTGTAAGGTTTCTGAAATAAAATCTGAACC
>SKGS01000153.1 GCA_007117355.1 Lishizhenia sp.
GCACGTATCTCCATACCAATTGGGTCAGCACCTGTTTCTGTGTGAATATTTCCTTTATCGTTAAACACCCACCAGTGCGTTTTGTCACCGAATAAAGAAATTCTTCTATCAACACCACACTCTATATCATCTCTACCTAAAATATTATCATACCATGGGTGATCTCCCTGAGCCGGATCGTAGTTACCGTCTCCTGACCCTCCCTCTGAAGGATAATCATAAAATGGCGCTAAATAATAATCTTGGCCTCTCGAAACATCGCCATGTGCTGGCCAGTTATTTATTCTATTTAAAGCATCATTCGTAATTGGAAAAACCTCATCACATTCTGGATTTTGATTACACTCAAATTGTTGAGCGAAAGCAATTATTTCTGATTTCTCTACAGTAAAAAATCTATCATACTGCACACAAACGTCAGGGTCTATTGTAGCCGGACCAAAGTCACGTACTGCATCATCACCTACAGGCTGTCCTGGATCATAATCTCCTGAGCCAACTATGTTTGAAAGAGGTCCTGCCCAAAAGTCATTTCCTTGACGGAATTTGATTGCAGCAAGCTTTAACTGACCATTAACATCCAAACCACCCATCCAGATAGCACCTGAATAAATTACGTGGTTTCCACCTCCTTTTGGCACCTCGTAAGCAGGAGCATTTATCTGACGGTTTTGCCAAAGCGACCCTCCAACTTCTATTATACAACGTACATCATTGAAATCCATAAATAGACGCGCATTGGACGGAGGACAGTTTGCCTTCGCATCAAATTGAGCATCACTATTGTTACCTGAATTACCATTTTGGCTTTGCCCTGGATTTTGTCCTAGGGGATATCTCTCGGCACTCGCACCGAAGATAAGCAACAAAGAAAAAATAGCTGTTAAATAAAACTTCATAATCAAAATATTAAATCATTAAAAGTCGAACTTCACTCCTAAACGAATAGTTCTAGGAATACTTAAGTTGTATGGATTGTTAATTGCCATCATATACATGTCTCTGAACGCTTGTTCGTCCAACTGGTTTTGGATTGTTGGCTGAGACTGGGCTGCCAATAAGTATCCGTCATCACTTGGATTACCAGTCGCACGATATACATTCAATACGTTGAACCAGTTAAACAAGTTAGTTACACGACAATATACATTTAAGTAAGCCCTTTTCTTTCTTCCTTCTTCACCTCCATACTCTAAGAAGAAGTTTTTATCTAATTGTAAATCCAAACGGTAAGTCCATGGCTTTCTAGAACCGTTAATACTTCCCAACTGCTGAGGAGTACCAACCCCGATTGCAACAGGTGTAATATTGTTCTGTCTAGAATAAGGAGTACCTGAATTAACTAAAGTGATAATGTTTAAACCAGTATTCTCCAAAATGTTTTTATCACCAATTCTAGGACCATTATAGTTACTTCCACTTCCATATCTATAATCAACTGTAAATGCAAATGCGTGTCTTTGATCGTAAGTGAAAGGGAATACATTTCTTAAATCTGGCTGATTAGAGTTAACAAAGTTCAATGCTGAGTTTGCGTCTGAACCTGTACCATCAGCAAATTGAAGTGTATAGTTTGCGTTAATTCTTAAGTTACCTGTTCTACGTAAATCGTATTCAACTGTTAAACCTTTAACCGTACCAAAGTCTCTGTTACCATAAGTAATGTAAGTAGCAGGGTAAGCTTCAAATATATTTCTCACCTGTACTTGATCTTTTAACTCTCTATAGAAAGCATTAATTTTCAAAGAAGATGTTCTTGTTAATACTTGCTGGAATCCAAAAGCATAATCTACTGTTCTCTCTGGACGAAGGTTAGCATTATTAATAATAACACTTCTGTCTCTAATAAATTGATAATCTACTGGATCAAATCTATTAAATGCATCTGGTCTTCTTGTTAAAATATCGTAGTTAGCGAAGAAACTAGCCTCATCCGAAATTGGGAAAGAGAATGCAATACGAGGCATTACATTAATAGCTCTTTGGTATCTTTCAAAAGCATCCGCTGTTGGAGTTTGCTGCCCTGGATTTTCTAACCATGGAGCGATTCCTGCGCTTCCTCTAATAGTTGACGGATCTTGAGTTTCGATACCATTTGCATTAAACCAAGTATCTCCTCTTCTAAAACCATTAATAGCACCAGGGTTTTCTGTATCATTTACATATACAACATAATCGTCTCCAATACTCTGAGGAATATTAACCCAAGAATATGTTTCTGGGTCTGCGGCAGCTAAAGCTCTAGCTTGACCAGCATCTTTCGCATTGAAGAATAAGTGCTGATCTCTTAATACCGGTTGGTTTGCATCAAATATATCAACCCTTAAACCGACGTTGAAAACGATATCATCAAAAGCAAACTTATCCATAATATATCCAGCAACATAAGTTGGTTGGTAAGCTCCTATAAAACGGGTAAAGTTTCCATTCGCATCAACATCATTAAAGTATCCGTTGATATCAGTGTTACCTCTCACTCGTTGACCAGTATGATCATAACCCCAATAAGTAACAAAGTTATCACCTTGATTAAACAATTCATCTGGTGTAAACATATCAAGCGAGAAGAAACTAGGATCGTATTGGTCAATATTTAAGAAATCGTTTCCAGCAGGATCCATTCCAACAGCATTTCTGAAATTGTAATCAAAGAAGAATTGTTCATCATTGTTTGCTTGACCACCATATTGACCAGTACCAGACTGAGCAGCGGAACCAGTATTTAAACGATCATAAGAGATTCTTGGAAAAGTACCAAAGTAATCGAAAATAGGATTTGCAAAATCTAATTCTAACAAATGATTGTTTGCATACTGTCTAGCAACTTCCCATAATCCAGCTGGTCCTCTTCTACCTGATTGGAAACCTCTATCCCATCGCTGCTCAAATTCAAAACCAAGTGAAATGTTATGACCACCTAATACCATAGATGCAGAACCAGTGATTCTAAACTGCTCTTGTTCTATCATAGAAAATTGATTAAACGGAGCTCCTGGCGCAGCCCAAATCTGATAAACACTTGCTGGAAGATCACCATTTCTTAAAGCATTACCTTGAATAACTTGTGTTAAGTTCTCAAATCTGCCAATTGGGTTATCGGCATATAAATCGAAATATTGTCTAGTAATTGCAGCTAATCCTGGGTTTACTTCTGATGGACGGAATGAAACTTGAACATCTCTTGGAACAGCGTCCTGAATTAAACTGTCTCCAGCTTGGTTGAAAGAATATGTTCTTCTTTGTTCAATGTCAAAATAACCAACATGACCATAATCAAATAAATTATATTCGTGCTTAGGGTCATAAACATTCCTGTCGGTTTTAGAGTAATCCACCATAAAGTTATAATAGAAACTCTTAATTCTAGAACTACTCTCTCTGTCTATTGCAAAACGTTGAGTTAAACGACCGTAAACCCTCCAGTCTAAAGCATTATTTACACCAAAGTTCTCAAAGTTAAATACAGAGTTTGCGTAACCTCCTCCAAGATTTGAAAAAGTACCATCAGATCGAACAGGGTTAAAATAGTTTGTACCTCTAGAACTGTTCATTGAACCACCAAAGGTTAAGTTGACAGTTGGGCCAGTATTTACATCAATTTTACCTGCACCAGTAATAATGGTTCTACCACCATTCATTCTCCATGGTGTTTGCTCAAAATCATCTTCTCTAAGGAAGAACGTGTTGTAAAAGTTACCTTCACCAGTTGCGGTTGGACGGAGTGGGTTTTCAAGTAATTCATCTCTTACATCTCTTTTCACTCTCCATGCTCCTCCAGCGAATGGTCTATTATCATAAACATCATTTATAGTACCAGAAATCAAGAAACCTAAAATAGGTTCCGTTTTTCTACCAGTAGAATCTCTTCTCATTAATAATGGACCAGACAACATCCCTTCAAAAAGATTATATCCTTGATTGTCTAAACCGATAACCCGACCATCATAACCTAATTCATCTTGTCCAGGAATCCAAAAACCTGATGATACTGCCTCTAAACTACCAAAAAAATCTTTGGAAGGACCTCTAGTTGTTACAGAAATAATACCCCCCGTTGCATCACCGTAGTTTGCAGGAAGTCCACCAGTAATTACAGTTACCTCCTCTAAAGCCGACTTAGGTAAGTTAGAAGAACCTCGTACCTTAATACCGTCAATAAAGTAATAAGAAGCATCACTTCTTGAACCTCTTACACTTAAACCTCCAGTACCTTCATTTTCATTTACACCACCAACAGTAGAAGCTACACCAGCAGCATCCCTAACAGGCAGCTTTGCAATATCCTCTCTTGTAATGGTTTGACCGGCAGCACCACCATCTCTGTTAATCAATGGTACCTTATAAGCTACAACTTGAACCTCTTCAAGTTCTTTTACATCATCTGGCTTACCAATTTCTGTTTTATTCAAGAATGTGATTCTTTCAGCAGAAACACTTACGTTTTGCAACTTGATAGGTTGATAATCTATCGAACGAAATTCAACATCGTAGGCACCTGCAGCAATAGAAGGAAATTGAAATTTTCCATCAAAATCTGTTTCTGTACCACTTTTAATAATACCTCCTTGAGATAAAACTACCTTAACAAATGCCACAGGTTCTTTTGTATCTTTATCGATTACAGAACCTTGAATTGAGCCCATACCTGCTTGACCGAAGCCATAACCAACTGTTAAAGTGACGCTTAACAATAATAAGTAGAGTTTTCGTATCATAAGTTTTCTTTAAATTTTTCTTACCTAATTATTTTGAAGACCGTAAATATAGAAAAAATCATTAAAAAAATTAACATCTTTTAAAAATGTGTTCTTTTATCTTCATTTTTCAACTAACACAAAATTAACAAAGTTTTTCATGAAGAGGTTTATGTTAATTTTATATTATTTTAAGATTCTTTACAAGTCTAAAAGTTGTTGCGCTGTTTGTATTTTAGCTGTTTTGTCAATTGAATCAGCAAAATATACATTTTACAATCAAATCAGCACTATTTATTCCATTTATGAAATGCGAAAGTTTAATAATTTAATCTATTGAAACCAAGAGGCATATTTTTTATAATTGTTCGCAATCCTTTCAATTTCTCCAGTCTTGAGCGCTTCAGATACTGGTTTAACCTTTTTTGCCGGAACACCTGCATATATATATCCTGACTCCACGATTGTATTTTCTAACACAACAGAACCTGCTGCTATTATAGCGTATTCATTAATTTCACAATTATCCATGACAATCGCACCCATACCAATTAATACATTGTCTTTTATGTTACAACCATGAATTATTGCATTATGACCAATTGACACATTATTTCCTATTTTCACTTTCGTCTTTTCAAACGTACAGTGTATCACGCTACCGTCTTGAATATTTACATTGTTACCAATCACAATACTGTTTACATCCCCCCTAACAACTGCATTAAACCAAATACTGCAATCTTTTCCCATTATAACATCTCCAACAATGGTGGCGTTTGGAGCGAGCCAGCAGCTATTGTCGATTTGTGGTGTTTTATCTCTGCAAGAAAGTAATAAAGCCATGATTTATTTTATTTATGTTCGATATTTATTTGTTTAGATTGTATTTTTATGTCGAGTATCTCCATTACTTTTTCATCAAAAATAGTTGGGTTTTCCGAAGTCAAATAATTTGTTTCGC
>SKGS01000186.1 GCA_007117355.1 Lishizhenia sp.
GGAATATTACTTTCAGAATTTATGCGGTTATAAATCGTCTAAAATATCAGACTTTTCAATGATATCCCACGTGTGGTCTGCCAGTAGTTTGACCGTTGCTACAAAATTAAATTTATCACCACTTCTCCCCCACTGGTCTGGAGCAATGAGCGAAAGTAAAAAAGTTTTGTTCTCACGCTGATATAAATGATATGTATGATTTATCAATGGTTCAAAACGCATTTCTGCGCCATAAATTTTTTCAGAAATTACTTTTCTATCTTTTAATCCTTTTGCTTGTTGTGCTAGCAAATTCATTTGTTGATAAATTTGATCTAACTGCATATCCGTTTGGTGCTCCATTGCATTAAGAGCTCTTCCTTTCAACTTCCCTTGGTCTTCCGGTTTTACAACAGCACTTCCCACATTATGACCATAAGGCAAATTATGCGGATTTTCCGTTATTTTGTCTGGGTCAATTGGATTAATAAACGGTTCTTTTTTGGACTCTTCTTTCATTATTTGCTACTTGTACTGAACTAACACCCAAAATTTACGAATGTTTTACAGAATTGAATCATTTCTTTTTTGTCACTCGTGGTATCTCCCAATTTTGTAATTCAATATGATAAAGGTCTATACTTGCTTTTTTACCTTGAAGACGATAGCTCGCAAAATAGGCCATTGCAATATCTTTATAATAGTAAAAATGTGTATCGTTATTCACCGTGTTAAATTCAGGTCCAAGATTTATTGGATCGCTCCATTTATTATTTCCTAGGTTCTCCGTAACAAAAATGTCATATCCTCCCATGCCTTGATGCCCGGTTGATGAGAAAAATAAAAACTTACCATCCGGAGTAATAAAAGGGGTAGTTTCATTTCCGTTTGAGTTTATGTTATCAGGTAAAGGCTCGGCAATCCCCCAGTTATTTCCTTCTCTTTTGACGCGATAAATTTCAGAACCTTTTTTATTTGCTCTTCTATCTGAAACGAAATACATTACGCTTTCATCCCCAGTAAGTGTAACAGCACCATCAAAAAAGGTTGTGTTAACTGTTTTATTTACAATTGGCTTTGGTTTTGTCCATCTGTTTTGGTCAGTCAATTGAGCAACGACAATATCCGAACTTCTTGTTGGGTTTGAAACATCTAAAATCGAAGTATTCATTGTCAAGTACATCGTTTTACCATCAGCAGTAATATGATTCACCGCATCAAAACCATCAGAATTCAGCCGCTCTATAGTATTGTGAACTGAATCCCATATTTTTAAGTCGTCATTCCAACTTGCACGGTAAATATCTTCGTAGAAACTTTGATCATCCGGATTAAGTCCGCCACCTTGCGTATCTGGTCTTCGAGAAACAAAATACAACGTTTTTCTATCGGGAGTTAAAACTGGACTGTAGTCATCATAACCAGAATTAACATCACCCGGAATTAATTCTTTTTGATAATTAATGGTTTTTAATCCCTGTTCTTTTGCATATTTCACCTGACTAATTGCCTCGGAAACATTATGAATGCGTTTGTGTCTTCTTTTAAGAAACTGATCTGCTAATTCAAAATACATCAATGAACTATCTAAGTTATTTTGCCTGTGATAAGCTTCACCTAATAAAAAATATATTTGACCATCTCTACCATTACTAAGTTCGAGCGCAAGCTTTGCATAACGAGAAGCATAACCATAATTCGACATGTTGTAATGTGTTCTTCCTATCCAGTAAACCGCTCGATCGTTATACTGATCTTTTACGTAAGCCTCGCGAAACTTAGTTAACGCATCGCGTGTTTTCCCCATATTCAAATATTGTTTACCTTCATCAATTAAGATAATCGCCGCTGCACGATCAATTATGCTTTTAGATGAGTCACTCGGATGTTCGTAAGCGAATAACACATTTAATGTAAACAAGATAGAGAGTGTCAAAAAATATCGTAACATAATTCATTAATGTTTTTCTAGCACAAAGCTATGCTCAATTAATACTAAAATTAGTCAATTTCAGATGAATTTACCACCATATCATTGTTATTTTCTTTTTGTTCCTCCGAAATAGACCAAACATTTGTGGATAAATCTACTTTCTCGTGCATTGCCAAAGTTGCTGCAATTATAGCTAAAATTGGAGCAGAAGATGCCATTAGCCAAAGTGAAAATTGAATTAAACTTTGCGATAAAACGAGTAAAGGTTTATCTACAAAATCCGAATAGTCCAACATTAATGCCAAATCTACTGGAACGAGAATCAAAAGTGAATAAACCATTCCAATAGCAACAGCTAAGCCTCTATTATTACGCATAAAAACAATACTTTCATCAATGTTTAATCGTCTTCGTTCGTTGATGTAATCAATAAAACTAAAACCGTAATAAAAAAAGCCAATTAAGAATGTCAAGTAAAAAACTGGGGATTTTGTTGGTTCACCCCAACCTAATACAGCAACAAGCAAAATGATTAAAAAGAAAATGTATTCCCACATTAAATTTCGAAGCGCAATTCTAATTCCTCGTTTCACATCGTGAATCGTTTGCTGCAAATCGAATGGATATTTCTTTCCAGTAATTTTCTTTTCCACTTGTTGAGATATGATTGAGAACATAGGAGACAAAACAATTACAACGATGTATTTGGCAAATTTCATTAATACTAACCCCAAGGTAATGCTAATCAACATCTTTAATAAAAACCAAATTGTGTCATTCATCGAAGAACATTCCAAACAACCCAATTGCGGATCCCAAGACGCCTTCCATGCAGAAATTTGGCTTCCGATATAGTAAATTAAAAGCATTAACAAGGCTGGAATAGGCAAATACCAGTACATTCTTTTTTCTTTAAGATAGGTAAAAGCCTTACCATAACTTAATAGTCCCAATTTAAACTGACTCCAAAATTCGTTAATCATGCCTTGTTTTTTAAGGTGTATTTCAGTTCTAACAAAAGTAAACATTCGTACGATAACATTACGAGGATAGTTTATTATCTTTGCATCTTTTTAAGAATTATGAAATTAAATGCACTAACGGCAATAAGCCCAATAGACGGAAGGTATAGATCTAAAGTTGAAAACCTTGCACCGTACTTTTCTGAATTTGGATTGATAAAATACAGGGTTATTGTTGAGGTTGAATATTTCATCGCCCTAACAAAGTTTGATATTTCCAATTTTGAGCACTTTCCAAAAAACATGGAGAAGTCATTAAGAGAGATTTACGAAAACTTTTCTGAAGAAGATGCACAGACTATAAAAACAATTGAAAGTACAACGAACCACGATGTTAAAGCTGTTGAATATTTTCTTAAAGAAAAACTTGAAGCGCTTCGCTTATCTGAATATCTAGAATTTGTGCATTTTGGGCTGACAAGTCAAGACATAAACAATACTTCTATTCCAATGTCACTAAGAGATGCTGTTAAAGAAGTTTATACCCCTGTTCTTGAAAATATCATTACTGTTTTAAGTAAACTTGCTGAGGATTGGAAAAGTATTCCAATGTTAGCAAAAACACACGGTCAGCCTGCATCGCCAACAAGACTAGGAAAAGAAATTCTCGTTTTTGTTGAGCGTCTTTCCATTCAAAAGAAACAATTAGAAGCTGTTCCTTATTCTGCTAAGTTTGGAGGTGCAACAGGAAACTTAAATGCACACAACGTAGCTTTCCCAGAAAAAAACTGGATAGAATTTGCAAATAATTTTGTCTCAAAAAATCTAGGTTTAACACGAAGTCAAACAACTACACAGATTGAGCATTATGATAATCTTGCAGCTCTTTTTGATGTAATGAAACGTATTAATACGATTTTAATTGACTTAAACCGTGACATGTGGACCTACATTTCCATGGAATACTTCAAACAAAAGCTAAAAGAGGGAGAAGTTGGTTCGAGTGCAATGCCGCACAAAGTAAATCCAATTGATTTTGAAAATTCAGAAGGTAACCTTGGTGTAGCAAACGCTCTTTTTGAACATCTTGCAGCAAAACTTCCTGTTTCTCGCTTACAAAGAGATTTGACCGATTCTACTGTATTGAGAACAATAGGAATGCCAATAGGTCACACTTTAATTGCTTTTCAATCCACATTAAAAGGATTGGATAAGTTGTTATTAAACCAAATTGCTTTGGAAAATGATTTAGAAGACAATTGGGCTGTAGTGGCAGAAGCTATCCAAACTGTTTTACGTCGAGAAAATTTTCCAAAGCCCTACGAGGCATTGAAAGGTTTAACGAGAAAAAATGAAAAAGTAACAAAAGAGTCGGTTCATTCATTTATTGATACGTTAGACATAGCAGATAAATTAAAAAGCGAATTAAAAACCATTACTCCACAAAATTACACTGGAGTTTAGTCGTGTATGGAAATATTTCTCAATTAATTAAATTGTTTAAGCATGTTTCAACTCAAGGCCTATTTTGATTATTGGATTCATGCAAAAGGACGACACGGCACTCATTCGCCGTATGTTTATGATTTTCTAGATAAATGTGTTACTTCCAAGATACCCAACGAAGTTAAAAACGAATATGTCTTATACAGAAAAAAGCTGTTACAAGACAAAACAAAAATAACGATAACTGACTTGGGTGCTGGTTCTCGAAAAATGGGCAACCAAAGGATGATTTCGGAGATTGCTAAAAATGCCGGAAGTAAAGGCAAATATGGAAGGTTACTTTATCAGTTGAGCAACTATTACAACCCAAGTTTAATTCTCGAGCTTGGAACTTCACTAGGTTTGGGTACATTTATGTTAGCAAAAGGAAATCAAGATACGAAAGTTGTAACGATAGAAGCATGCTCAACAACATTACAGGTTGCAAAAGACAGACTTGCGGAGCATCAATTGAGGAATATCGAATTTATTAATAGCTCCTTCCAAGAATTTCTTACTAACGAAAAAAGAGTTTTTGATGTCGTTTTTATCGATGGTGATCACCGTGGGAGGAGTTTAGTTGAACAATTAAATTTGTTAGATTCCATTTCTCATGATGAAACAATTTTTGTTTTAGATGATATTCGCTGGTCTGAAGATATGTACGACACTTGGAAGTCAATTGTTCAAAATGAGAAATACCACCTTTCAATGGATTTATTACGAATGGGGATTATCGCCAAGCGAAAACATCAACAAAAGGAACATTTTATTGTTAAATTTTAAAATTACGGAATGAAAATTTATACTAAAAAAGGAGATTTAGGAGAAACGTCTTTAATCGGCGGTAAAAGAGTTCCTAAAAACGATATAAAAATAGAGTCATACGGAACAGTAGATGAGCTTAACTCGCACATTGGACTCGTAAGAGATCAACTAGAAGAAGATTCAGAAACGTTTTCTACTTTATTGGAAATTCAAGACCGACTTTTTACCATCGGTTCGCAATTAGCTGTATCCGAGGATGGTTCTTCCATGAAACTCCCTGATATAAGTGAAGCAGATATTTCGTTTTTAGAAAATCAAATTGACAAGATGAATGAAGAATTGCCTGAAATGAGAAATTTTGTTCTTCCAGGTGGTCATACTACTGTATCTTTTTGTCATGTTGCGCGTTGTGTATGTAGAAGAGCAGAAAGAATGGTGGTAGCATTACAACAAATACAACCAAATTATCAACAAGAAGTAAAATACTTGAACCGTTTGAGTGATTATTTGTTTGTGTTAGCAAGAAAATTAACAAAAGATTTGGGCGCAAAAGAATCTCCTTGGAAACCAAGAGCTTAGAGCTGCAAATCAAATAAATTGATAGTAAATCAGTTAAAGATTTGGTTTTACAGAAAATAAAATTACTTTTGCGGCTTAATTAAAGAAGTAGAAACTAATAAAACTGTAGATATGTATTGGACACTAGAATTAGCATCCTATTTAGAAGATGCACCTTGGCCAGCAGCTAAGGATGAGCTTATTGATTATGCAATACGTAACGGTGCTCCTCTTGAAGTTGTAGAGAACCTTCAAGCAATTGAGGACGAGGGAGAAATCTACGAAAGTATTGAAGATATTTGGCCAGACTATCCATCGAAAGAAGATTTCTTCTTTAATGAAGATGAGTATTAACGATTACGATTAATCAAACTGTAAGAATTAAAAGTTCCAAGTATTTGGGACTTTTTTTGATTACACACTTCTATAAACAGGGAAATCAAAGCTAATTTTCTGTTCCTCCAACAACCAATTTAAAGCCAAATCCAATTGCTTCAATTCTTTTAAATTGAGCGTATCTTGTAATTCTTCTAAAGTAGCTGGACCATCATCTTTTAGTAATTGTTCGATGATAGTAACCAATTCATGAGTGGTATAAGTACTTTTTTGTTCTAACCTACAAATATCACATTTACCGCAAGGTTTTCCTTCTTGACCAAAATACGCTAATAATTCCACTGAGCGACAGCGCAGAGTTCCAATAAAATGTAGCATTCCAGACCATTTATCTAGTGCAACTTTTTTACGATGAGCATACACTTCTTCGCGAATGCGCAAATAATCATCTGGCAAACGTTCATGAAGCAAGGTAACTTGTGGTTTATCGGATTGCCAAATAACATCAACAACGCCTTGTTTTTCAATAAACTTTAATTGCTCTTGAAGTTCCTTTTTTGAAATTTTTAATCGTCGTGCGATTTCAAATTCATTAATGGTAAAATAATTATCAAATATCCCAGGGTAAGACCTGCAAATAATCGTAATTAATGGATCGTATTTATCGTACTTAATTTGAAAATTATAAAGTGTTTTATTTTCTACGATAATCTTGAGTCGTGTTGGATGAAAAGCCGATTCATTGAGCAGAATAGTTTCATTGAGTTCTAACAACTTCAACGCATTAAACGCAAGAATAGGCTCAAATCCATATTTTTTTACAAAATCTCGCAAATCCAAGCCATAGCTTTCACCATTTCCAGAACCGATTGCAATGCCGAGGTAATTACATAGTGCGCGATAAACTGTTTTTACAAATTCTGTTGGTGGAAACTGATTTAACAATCTACTTTCGATAGAATCAATGTCTTTATCCTCGTAAAAAGCAAGGTTTCGTGACTCTTTACCATCTCTTCCGGATCGACCAGCTTCCTGAAAATACGCCTCTAAATTATTAGGCAGTTCATAATGTAAAACAAAGCGAACATCTGGCTTATCGATACCCATTCCAAAGGCATTCGTTGCCACCATAATGCGAATTTTGTCATTCATCCAAAGCTCCAATTGTTTTTTACGCTCTTCGTTTTCCATTCCTCCATTATAAATGCCCGCTGAAAAACCATTCGCTAAAAGTAAACGAGCGACTTCTTTCGTATCCCTGCGCGTTTGACAATAAACGATACCTGTTAACCCTTGCATTTTCTTACAAGTTGCGAGTATGGCTTCCGTTTTATTGGCAACTTTATACACTTCATAAGAAATATTCGCACGATGAAAATCACCTTCAAAACAATTCGGATTTCGCAATTTTAATTGCTTTTTGATATCTTCTTTTACTCGTTCAGTTGCTGTTGCTGTCAAAGCAATCATGGGAACACTTGAATGTACTTCTCTCAATTCATGAATATCAAGATAAGGAGGTCGAAAGTCGTGTCCCCATTCGGAAATACAATGCGCCTCATCAATAGCAATTAAGCCAACTTTCATCTGAGCAAAACGTGTTTTGAAAATTTCTGTTTTTAATCGCTCAGGTGAAACATATAAAAACTTAACTTCTGGGTCAAATTTGCAATTATCTAAAATAATATCGATTTCCCTTCTCGTCATTCCAGAGGTAATGGCATAAGCTTTAATACCTCTCGACTTCAGATTCCGCACTTGGTCTTGCATAAGCGCAATCAAAGGAGAAACAACGATGCAAATTCCTTCACGAGCCAACCCCGGTACCTGAAAGCAGATTGACTTCCCGCCACCAGTAGGAAGCAAGGCAAAAGTATCATTACCCATAATGGCACTTTGCACAATATCCGATTGATTCAAGCGAAAATTTTCAAAACCCCAATATTTTTTTAATAATTCTTCTGCTTTCATGTTTTTAGATAATTGTTTTTACTGTTTATTCACTTGCTTGAAAATAGCAACTAATAAATGTTCTAACTTTCAAGTTTACCCTGACATATGTATAAATCAATACAGTTTAAATGTATCTTTAAATTTGGTTCTACCACGAATTTAATGGAATATTATAATTTAGCATCAAAAAATGTTTACAGAACAGTTTTTTGATTTACTTCTAAATCTTAATGAAGATTGGAAGGTGTCAAATGTCAAAGCGGATTACAAATCTGAGGAATTAACAATTCAAATTGATTTTATTGCTAAGAAAGCAAATTGTCCTAAAACCAATGAACTATGTTCTTAATACGACCATGCACCAGAACGAACTTGGCGTCATTTAGATACAATGCAGTTTAAAGCCTAAATAAGTTGCCGATTACCAAGAGTAAAAAATAAGGACGGAAAAGTTACTACAATTATTCCCCCTTGGGCCTCTCAGCACGAAAGACATACTTATTTGTTTGAGCATGCAGTTATCGATTTATTGTTAGCAACTAAAAATCAAAGTAAAACAGCTAAATTAACCCTCTTTATTCATGCATCAATTTAACTCAATGAAAAACCACTAAAATTTTTCTCAACTAGTTTTGAGACATGATTTGGTCAAGATGTTGGTGTTTTTAGTTATATTTCTGCCTCTGTTGTAGTGTAAAACAGAATAAAATCAGCAATATTTGACAACAAGACGTACTTATCCCTAGCTCGTCATCGTTTGTAAATGACGAGATTATTTTAAGGCGATGAGTTTTAGGAATAAATCCTGATAAACAAAGGCTTTTGAAAGCTTATAGTAAACCCTTTTTTTTGTCTGTTTAATGGTGGCTCCTACCTTTAGAAGGTATGTTCTTATGGAGTTAACTTGCCATTTTTGAGCTGTTTTATCACCAATTTGTTTGATCTCTTCCTTTATCAATCGCATAAACTCATAAGAAAGTGAGCTACATAATAATCGAAAAAAATTGGCAAAAAAACCGTGATTAGAAAGACGATCAGGAATAAATTGACTCACTCTTTTTAATAAGCCATGTTTGCGTTCTAACTTCTCTAAATATGCCACCGCTCCATCAGAACTAATCTCTTGGGCAGAAAAATCTAGTAAAACTTCTTTTTTACCTCAATAAAATACTGTATTTTTGGTACTCATAATTGGGTGCTTTAAAGTGTTTGTATTTTTTTTGTTTAAGCGCTTCTAAAATAACACTTTGCACCCTTTTTTACAAGTTTTTCATGAATTTTTCAGGTTGAGGCTCATTAAGAGAGTGATTCTTAACACAGAATCTCCTAATGGTTCAAAAAAAGAAATTCGTCTTCAAAACGATAAATTCTCTCTAAACCGAATAAACTTCAAAAAGAGTTACCTATTTTTGGCGCTCAAAATATAAGAAGATGCCAAAAATTTCGAATAAAGCGACTCAAATGCCAGCTTCACCAATAAGAAAGTTGGTGCCATTTGCTGAAAAAGCAAAAGCTCTAGGTAAAAAAGTAATTCATTTGAACATAGGTCAGCCGGACATCGAAACACCTGAAGTAGCTAGACACGCCATTGCTAATGCAGATATTCGAGTTTTAGAATATTCGCATTCAGCAGGATTTGAATCTTATAGAAAAGGACTAGCATCTTATTACCAAAAAAATGGAATTCAAGTTGATTTTGAAGATATCCTAGTTACAACAGGTGGGTCTGAGGCATTAAGTTTTGGATTTATGACATGTTGTAACCCAGGTGATGAAATCATTATTCCTGAACCATTTTATGCTAATTATAATGGTTTTGCAACAAGTGCAGGTTTAACAGTTGTGCCTGTTACAGCCTCTATTGATAACGGCTTTGCTTTACCTGCTGTTGAAGAGTTTGAGAAAAAAATCACTGATAAAACCCGAGCAATTGTTATTTGTAACCCTGGAAATCCAACAGGTTATTTGTATAGTAAAGACGAACTCGAAAAATTAAGCGCAATTGTTAAAAAGCATGATTTATTCTTATTTGCCGATGAGGTATATCGTGAGTTTTGCTATGATGGCGCTACTCCATTTTCAGTGATGAATTTGAAGGGCGTTGAAGAAAACGTAATACTTATTGACTCTGTTTCAAAGCGTTATTCCATGTGCGGAGCAAGAATTGGGGCATTAATTTCCAAAAACAAAGAGGTTGTTAATGCTGCATTGAAGTTTGGTCAAGCAAGACTTTCCCCACCAACTTACGCGCAAGTAGCGTCTGAAGCAGCTTTAAATACACCTGATAGTTATTTCGAAGATGTAGCGCAAGAGTACGTTAAGCGAAGAGATATTATGGTTGATGGATTAAATGCTATCCCTGGTGTGAGATGTCCTAAACCGCAAGGAGCATTTTATTGTGTAGCAGAATTTCCTGTGGACGATACTGAAAAATTCTGTCAGTGGTTACTCGAAGATTTTGACTACGAAGGGAAAACTGTAATGATGGCTCCATTAAGTGGTTTTTACGCTACAAAAGGTTTGGGAAGAAAAGAGGCTAGAATTGCTTATGTCTTAGAACAAGACTTACTTGTTGACGCAGTTAATTGTCTTCGTGAAGCTCTAAATCAATATCCCGGGACGGAAAGGTAAGGTGATAGGGGTTTTCTGATTGTAAGTTTATTAATGTAAAATGACCGATGCTTTCAAAAGCCAACCGTCAAGCGTCGCCCTCGATACAACACTCATTTCGACAAGCTCAATGCATCGCCTATCGTCGTGTCACTCGGTCTCCTTGAATTAACACTTGTCAACTGTCAAAAGCCAACTGTCAACTGTCAACTGTCAACCGTCAACTGTCAACCGTCAACTGTCAACCGTCAACTGTCAACCGTCAAGCGTCAACGATCAAAAAAAATTAACAACTTTCAACACACACAAACTAACATTTTCTCGGTTTCGATTGTTAAATTAAAAATGGAAAATCATGTTTAAATTATTCAAGCGAAAAACCCAAAAAGAAAAATTAGAAGCTCAGTATGAAAAATTATTAGAAGTAGCTTTTAAATTATCTAAAACAAATCGAACAGCAAGTGATGCCAAGATGGCAGAGGCAGAGGCTTTACGAAAAGAAATTGATGCGCTAGAGAAATAGTTTCACAATTAAAAATTGGAAGTATTTTGTAAGTTACTCAGATTCGCATAAATACCATTTTTAATCGCAATCAGTTCATCGTGAGTTCCTTTCTCTGAAATTTCACCATTTTCAAGCACAAGAATAGTGTCTGCTTTTTTAATTGTTGATAATCTATGAGCAATAATAAATGCTGTTCTTCCTACCATTAATTGGTCTAGTGCATCTTGAACCAAGCGCTCTGATTCAGAATCTAAAGCTGATGTAGCTTCGTCTAAAATCAAAATAGTTGGGTTTTTCAATATTGCTCTGGCAATTGCGACGCGTTGCTTTTGGCCGCCAGAAAGTTGAATACCTCGATCACCAACTTGGGTGTCGAAAGCTTCTGGAAATTCAACAATGAAGTTATATGCATTTGCCTTTTTTGCTGCTTCTTCAATCTCCTCTTTTGTTGCATCAGGATTCCCAAAAGCAATATTTTCATAAATGGAACCTCCAAAAAGTATCACTTCTTGTGGCACGAAAGCAATTGTTTTTCGTAAGCTTTCCAGTTCCAAATTCTCCACATTTTTACCATTGACCTTGTAAGTTCCAGATGTAGGTTCATAGAATCGGAGTAGGAGGGAGGCAATGGTTGATTTTCCTGCTCCTGAACCGCCAACAATTGCAATTTTTTCTCCTGGTTTAGCCGAAAAACTCAAATTTTTAAGAACCTCCACATCTTTTCGTTGAGGATAGTGAAAAGAAATATTTTCAAATTCAACCGCGCCATTGATGTTAATTTTTTCAACTCCTTTATAAATTTCTTTTTCTGTTGGTTCACCGATTAAATCCATTAGATGCTCCGTTGCTCCAACAGCTTTTTGAATGGTTGCATACAAATCAGGAATAGAGCCAATACTCGCCCCCATAAATACCGTAAACATTACAAACGAGAAAAAGTCACCTCTGTCAAGTGTTGCGTTAGGTCCAAGGGTCATGTGTAAACCTTGCCATATGATAAATACAATAGCACCGAATAAACACAAAATTATAAAGGAAACAAATAAACCTCTCCAAAGTCCACTTTTAATATTTAAACGCTTTATTTCTTCTATTGCTTTAAGGTATTTTGCCAAAACAAAACCTTCGTTGGTAAAGGTTTTAACATTGGAAATGCCCATCATGTTTTCCTCAATGACCGTGTTCGATTCCGCAGCTGCATCTTGTGCTTCTCGACTCAGTTTTCGGATAAACCTACCGAATAAAACAGCAATCAATGCCATAACAGGAACTGTTGCCAACATTATTAAGGCTAAACGCCAAGAAACTATCGTAATAAAAATAACGGAACCAACAATAATGATTATTTGTCTAAAAAATTCAGCAATGGTTGTTCTAAGCGTATCTTGGATTAGTGCTATATCTGATGATAATCTACTTGTTAAGGCACCTACTTTATTTCTGTTGAAAAAGTCCATTGGCATATAGACCAATTTCTCAAATGCCTCTTTTCTAATATCTCTAAGCGCACTTTCTGTAACATTTGTAAACAATACAATTCGGAAGTAAGAAAATAAACTTTGAGCAAAAAATAAAATCAATAATAAAAGTGCAACAGCGTTTATATTATCCAAATTTATGTTCTCAATAAGGTTAGTATCTGGACGATTAACACCTAGAGCAACTGCATCAGTTTCTGTTCCACCTAAAAGTTGACCTAATAAATAAGGAAAAAACAATCCCGCAGAAGAAGATAAAACTAAGAAAATCCAACCAATAATGAATTGTCCACGGTAAGGCTTGAGATATGAAAAAATTTTCTTTGCTTTTTTGATAGCATCTTTTGATAACTTTACCTTTTCACTTTTCTTTTTTGGTCTAAACATTTATCTTTGCACAAAATTAGAGCACAAAGTTAATGGAACGATGAATATTCTAATTAGTTAATGGAATTAATTTTTAAATATTTTCTGTTAACTGTTTTGTTTAAAACAAAAATTATATATCTTTGCGCTCCCTTTCAAGGAAAAGAAACATAACATAGGAACAAAGAAAAATATTGAGATATGAAAAGAACATTTCAACCATCGCAACGAAAAAGAAGAAACAAGCATGGATTTCGTAGCAGAATGGCTACCAAAAATGGTCGTCGTCTTTTAGCTGCTAGAAGAAAAAAAGGCAGAAAAAAACTGACTGTTTCTGATGAAAAGTTAGCAAAACGCTAATCGTTCTTTTCGTGAATAAAATTTTGGTCTGTCGTTTTTGCGTCAGACCTTTTTGTTTTTCTAAGTTTTATAAATAGTACAAAATATGTTTGGTGGAGACATGATGCAGAAGTTGCAACAAATGCAACAACAAGCAGAACAAACGAAGGAAAGGTTAAGCCAATTTAAAATAACTGGTGAAGCTGGTGGTAACTTGGTTTATGTGGAAATGAATGGTAATAGAAAGCTTGAGAAAATCACAATTAACACAGCGTTGGAGGGGATGGACAAAGAGGACTTGGAAGACTTGTTAGTCGTAGCATTTAACAGAGCCATGGAGCAAGTGGAGAAAATTCAAGAGCAAGAAATGACCGCTTCAGCTAAAGGGCTTTTTCCTGGAATGTAATTTCTGCAATGAAAAAGGTTGAATTACGAAAAAAATATAAGTCAAAAAGGAAAGAACTAACCTTTGATGAATTAGCTGAGTTGTCTGAAAAGATTTTGAAACAAATCAAACTTTTCGCTATTTCTGATAAAACAATTAGTCTTTTTCTTCCAATTGAACATCAAAGAGAAATTAATACTTTTCCAATTTTGGATTACTTAATTCATTCAGGAGCAAAAGTTGGATTACCTGTTTCTGACTTTGAGTCCAATAGTTTAGTTCACCGATTATTTGATAAAGAGAAAACAGAGATAAAATTGAATGCATATCAAATTCCTGAACCTATCAATGGCGGTATTATTCACCCAAAAGACTTTGATATTGTTTTTGTTCCATTATTAGCAATTGATATCAACGGAAATCGTGTTGGTTACGGAAAGGGATTTTATGATCGATTCTTATCTGAATGTTCCCATGATTGCCAATTCATAGGACTTCATTTGTTTGATATAGAAGAGAATATTGAAGATGTTTCTTCTAATGATATTACTCTTCATGTAGTTATTACGCCAAGTGAATTAGTGAGGTTTGAACGATAATATTATTAGTTTTTACTGATTCAACAAATTAATTTTAAACTTTTAGGTACGACTTCAATTTTGAACTCTTTATCTCGAGTTGGATAATATTCTCCGTCCAATTGAAAACCAGACACATTTGTTTCTATTGAAATAGATGAAAAATTGAAACTTTTAATGTTCGAAGAGGGATAGACTTTTTTTCTAATTGACCTCCAAACAAGAAAAACAGTCTTTAATAAGTTTAGTTTTTTAATGATAATGACATCTAACTTTTCGTCTTGTGCGTTAGCCATTGAAGCGATATTAAAACCATTTCCAAACTCAGATGTATTAGCGATATTTAGCAAGAAAAGTTTATCGTGAATTTGTTTTGTGTTTTTGTGAAAAATTATTGCGTCAAATGGTTGAAATGACCTTATTTGAGTCACAACAATTTTAATATAATTTAGCAATCCTCTTTTTTTTGAGGCAGCAAATTTATTTGCAACTTTTGCATCAAAACCAAAACCCAAAGTTGCAAGAAATGCCTTATTATTCACCAACCCTGTATCTATCGTTATGCATTTGTTTTGTTCTATTTTTGCAATTGCAGCATTGAGTTTTTTGGGAATATTAAAATGATTAGCAAAGCCATTTCCTGAACCTGATGGAATAATGGCTAAGGCTGTATTGGTGTGAATTAGGGACTTCCCAACTTCATGTACTGAACCGTCTCCTCCTACAACAGTAACAATGTCAATTTTCATAGAAGCTGCCTCTTTTCCAATTTGCTCTCCATGACCTTTAAATTCTGTATAATAGAAAGAACATTGAAATTTATTTTTAGGCAGACTTTCCTTTATTTTATTGACAATCGCAGATTTTTTTCTACCCCCAGAAATAGGATTAATAATGACCCAAATCGAAATCATATCGGTAGCATTTTGTTATAGATTAGGTCGTGGTTAAAGCGTTGAATCACACCTTTTAATTTTGTTTCCATTAATTGGCGTTTTTCGATAAGGTATTCTGTTGAGTCGCTTCGCAACATTGGGTCTAATTTATAGTTGAAAAGTCCAACGGTTTTATCTCCACTGAAATTGAGTAAATAATCTTCATAATAAATATGGTAAGTACCTTGAATATAATTTACCGTAAATCTTGGTTTACTAACTAAAAAAGATTGTCCGAAACCATAAATTGAATCTTGATAATCAGCCAAGTCTAAAATGCTATTTGGAATATCTATTTGACTAAAAATTTCAGTTCTTTCCTCTGGAGCGAATAGGCCAGAAGGTGAGTAAAAGGCAATTGGAATTTGATAAATGCCTAGACGATTCGTAAAAAACTCAGTTGTTCCGGCTGGAGCGTGATCGGCACATATTACAAATACTGTGTTTTCAAACCAAGGTTCTTGTTTTGCTTGTTCAAAAAAGAGACGAAGCGAAAAATCACCATAAGCGATGGATTGAGCAATGGGATGACTCCCCGAAGGGAGTGACTTCCTATGTTCTTCAGGGACATAAAACGGATGGTGTGAAGAAAGCGTAAATAGTCCTGCTAGAAATGGCTCTTTTAGTTCTTGAGTGATGGTTCTAGCCGTCCAAGGATTAAAATATTCATCAAGAACCCCCCAAGTATCGTCACAATGATCTTCGTTGTTGTATTCTTTTCTTCCAAAATAGTATTCAAAACCAACAAGTTGAGAAAATTCATCAAACTTCATCGATCCATTTGTTGCACCATGAAAAAAAGCGGAAGAATATCCAATTTTTTTCAAGGAATTTGGTAAGCCTTCAATTGTATTTGTACCATAATGCGAAGAAATGTATGGATTGTCTAAAAGCGTTGGAATACCTGCAAAAATAGCGGGCATTGCTTCAATTGACTTTCTTCCATTTGCAAAACCATTGGTGAAATAAAGCGATTCGTCAAGTAAGGAATCCAAGAATGGCGTAAATGGGAGTCCGGTTTTTTTACCTAACCATTCGTTTCCAAAACTTTCTAAAATGATAACTACAAAGTTGGTGTTCTCTGGAATTTTATTTCGGATGGAATATTGTGAAATTGCGTTGTGTATGAGGTGATTCTCTATATCCGAAAAATAGTTTTTTTCTTTCAAAGCCTCTTTGCCAATGGTTTTTATTATAGCTAGTGGCGTATTGGTAACAAGGGCTGTTTTTGATGGAGAAACGTATTGAGCAGCAGTTAACATATCCGCAGGGCGATAACCTAATCCACCTCTTCCAAGTATGAATAAAATGGCAAATCCAATTACAAAAGTGACACTTTCCTTCACTAAAGAAAAAGTTGGTTTGTTTTGATTTAGGTCCTTTATAAGTGTCTTTACATATAGTTTATGAGCTATAAAAATCATTACAAACCAACAGAGAAAAAGCCACCAAAAATCAGTAATAAAAGTCCCTATTAGTTGCGAAAAGTCTTCACCTGCACCAAGAATTGTAAATAAGTCAGATGTGCTTCTCTTTGAGGTGTATTGATAATATTCAACATCGAGAAGGTTGAAAGCTAGAATTACAGCGTTTGTTAAGTGAAATAGACCAAATAAAAAATATATCCAATATTTTTTATGTCGAAATGGATTTGGCAAAAGACTGAGACCATAGAAAGGAATAAACCAAATACCAATTGCTATTATGTCAAACCAGATGCCGATAAGAAAGTCGTATAACACGGCATCAGGGATTCGAACTAAATTAAAAACATAAAATAAAATTCTTGTAATCGACATTAACCCAAGGGTAATCGACATTCGGACAACAGTTTGTCTAAATGCACTTGGTATCATGTCGAAGAACTTTTTCATTTTATGGAAAAAACTTTATATGTAATGTTTCAAAAGTACAAATTGTAAAAATTTCATTTTTATGTTTTTCAAAACAATTTCTTCCGTTGAAGTTTGAAGCTTTATTCTCAGTTGTGAAAAAAAGTATAAAAAACAAAAGGTTAAGTTTTCACCTAACCTTTTAATTGTTTAATGTCTAAAGAAATAGTTCATTGAGTTTTTGACTTAAGACATTTTTAATCCCTTCCACCAAGTAGGTGAAGTAAAGACATAAATAAGTTCACAAATAATATGTAAAGCATCAACCCACCTATTAGGGAACGCTTTTTTCTATCTTCGCCTTGATAAGCAGGGTCTAAAGCTACTGCTTTTAATTTCTGCATTTCCCAAGCTGTTAAACCAGTAAAAACAAAAACTCCGATAATTGAAATTAGGTAAGCCAAGGGTTCGCTTCCTAGGAAAAAATTAACAATAGCAGCAAGGAAAATACCTATGAATACCATGTAAAGTAAACTCCCCATTTTTGATAAATCCACGGAGGTTGTATATCCTAATAGAGCCATCGCTCCAAAAGCACCTGCGGTTATTAAAAATGTACTTGCAAGTTGCCCTAAACTATAAACGAAAAATATTGAAGACAACGATGCTCCAATAAGCACAGAATATAAAATATAAAGCCCAATTATAGTTGGTAACGAGTATTTCTGATATTTAGCTTGAATGAAAAAAACTAGCGCAAGTGGCGAAAACATTACCACATAAAACAGCGGTGAAATGCCACCAGTCTCAAAATTTACAAACCATTTAAAAAATAATCCAGAGCTTGCTAAATACCATGATACAAAGCCAGATGTCGCAAGAGCTAAAAACATGTAGCTAAAAACACTATTAAAGAATGCATTTACTTCAGATTCTGCATTAACTTGATTAATGTTATTATTCCAAACTTCTTCCATTTTATTTAAATTTTGTTCCTACAAATTTACGTAAATAAATTTATTGCTTTCCGTCTTTGAAAGGAATTACGAAGGTTTTTTAAATATTTTTAACCCTAGGTCTTAGAATTACAGATTTCAAGTCAAAATAGTAATTATATCAAGATAAAGGCTTTAATTTTAGATTAACCCGCTTTAATAACTTCACTTCGATTAACTCCTTTCGACTATGCTCAAGGCATCGCAGTGCATCACATCTCGACTAGGCTCTATACAGCGCACTTCGGTCAACTCAGTGTATCACGTTGAGCTCGCAAGTGGTATGCAGCGATGCCCTGCGCCACCCTGAGTGACCGAGCCGAAGGGAGTTTGCCGAAGGCAACTTGTTGAGGTGCTCGGTTCATGAATTTAATTTTGAAGCTATTTTAGGCACACGCCCCGCAGGAATATTAGTATATTTCAAGGGGGGGGTCAAAATTAAATCAAAGTCTGATAAAAAGAAGTCCCCCAAAAATGGGGATGTTATAAAATGCAATAGTTGTATTTAAAGCATTTTATATCAGCATGTTAATTAATGAAAGTTGTCAGATTGGTGAATGATTCCATCTAACTCTTTTTTTAGGTGATTGATATACAGTGTTTTATATTGATGATTTTTTTAAAGATTTGGGACTAATCAACAAAAGGTTGGAGAAGAAAATTTAACATAGTATAATAGTAGTAGGAAGAATGTTAAATCCTATCAAAAAAGTAATTTGGTTAAGGGACGCGCCTTTATATTTTTTTGAAGATGGAGTGAACTGAAATTCGCTAATAATGGCGGAAGTTCCGGAGCTTGGCGGAGGAAATCACCGACATTATCGAATTTTAGGAATGGAATCAATAAAAAATATTTAGCGCTAGACTTTTTTGTTTACTTTTTTTGGCAATGAACCGAACATAGTGAGCTCATGAAAACCTTTGAAAAGCTTTTATGCTGAATAAAAAAAGTAAAAAAGCC
>SKGS01000157.1 GCA_007117355.1 Lishizhenia sp.
AGCGGTTTATACCATACCCTACTTGTCCGCTAAGGATTTACTAAAGATGCCCAACATTAGTTGTTACAGGTAAATTCGCTGCGAATTTCGTGACGGATTTGCTTTTTACATTAATTTTAATAAGGGTTAAAGTTCAATAAGTTTTGCTAATATTGTAAAAAATAAATTAAATGACTCAGCCCAATAATCCATTGCATGGAAAAACATTGAAAGTGATTTTGGAGACCTTGGTAAAGGAGCTTGGATGGCGAAAAATGGCTGAGGAAATTCCAATTCGTTGTTTTCAATATGAACCCTCTATTGGGTCAAGTCTTGCATTTTTAAGAAAGCAAGAATGGGCTAGAAAAAAGGTGGAAGAGCTTTATCTCCAACAGCTAAATGTGAAACCGACTAAAAAAGAACCTAAACAAACAAATCCAAACTTATCGAATAAATATAAATCGAGGCGTTAATTCATTTCTTTTTACGCTAAATCCCCTCCAAAATTATCAGATATGCTTAATTTTATGGCAGCAATATAAATAGTAATGAATATAGATTTAACAGGAAAACACGCAGTAGTTTGTGGAAGCACACAAGGAATTGGAAAGTCAACCGCTTTAGAACTTTCAAATTTAGGAGCAAGTATAACATTAGTTGCCAGAAATGAAGAAAAACTCAAACAAGTACTCGAAGAGCTAAAGTCAAATTCTAAAAACGATTATATCATAGCTGATTTTTCAAACCCATCTGATTTAGAGAAAAAAATCAATCAATGGGCTTCTAAAAATACAGCGCATATATTAGTTAATAATACAGGTGGGCCACAAGGTGGACCGATAAAGGATGCAAAAGTAGCAGAGTTTAAAAGTGCTTTTAATAACCATTTAATTTGCAACCATATTTTAGTTCAAGCTTTATGGCAAGGCATGCGAGACGCTGGTTACGGAAGAATTATCAATGTGATTTCAACAAGTGTGAAGCAGCCACTTGATGGATTAGGTGTTTCAAACACAGTGCGAGGAGCTGTTGCCAACTGGAGTAAAACACTTGCAAATGAGCTTGGTCAATTTAATATTACTGTTAACAATGTTCTTCCAGGAGCAACAAACACTGTTAGACTTCAAGCCATTGCGGAAAATAAAGCATCAAAATCTGCTGGACTCGATGTTGAAGAAATCTACCAAAACATGGCTGCTCAATCACCAATGAAGCGTATTGCGCAACCTGAGGAGATTGCAAATGCTATTGCTTTTTTAGCAAGTCCAGCAGCGAGCTATATCAATGGAATCAACGTTCCTGTCGATGGTGGAAGAACTAAATCTTTGTAAGATATGAAAGTACTTTTTATAGATTCAGTTCACGAAATTCTCGCACAACGACTTACGGCTCATGATTTTGAATGTATAGATGGCACAAGCTGGTCTAGAGATAAATGCATTGAGGAGCTAGAATCTATAGAAGGTATTGTTGTTCGTTCTCGGTTTCCGATGGATGAATCATTTTTAAGTCATGCGCCAAATTTGAAATTCATTGCAAGAAGTGGTGCCGGTATGGAAAACATTGATTTAGATTATACCACAAAAAAAGAAATCATTTGTTTTAATGCACCAGAAGGTAATCGAAATGCTGTTGCTGAGCATGCTCTTGGCATGTTATTGAATTTATTTAATCGTCTTTTAATTGCTGACCGAGAAGTTCGAAAAGGTGTTTGGGAAAGAGAAGGAAATCGAGGGATTGAACTTGACGGAAAAACAGTTGGAATAATTGGTTATGGAAATAATGGCTCCGCTTTTGCTCAAAAGCTTGCTGGATTTAACGTTACAATTCTTGCCTATGACAAGCACAAAGTAAATTTTGGAACCGAAAAAGTGAAAGAATCTACTATGGAGGAAATTTTTGAAAAAAGCGACGTTGTTTCCTTTCATATTCCTCAAAATGAAGAAACAATGTTTATGGCAGACCATACTTTCTTTCATTCTTTCAAAAAATCCATCTATTTGATAAATCTATCTCGAGGAAAGATTGTTTCTACACGAGCTTTAGTCTCCGGATTGGAAACGGGAAAAATTTTAGGTGCATGTTTAGACGTCCTGGAATACGAAAGTTCCTCTTTTGAAAATGCCATTCAACAAGAAAAAGCAGCTCCTTTGCAGTATTTATTAGATTCAGACAAAGTTATTTTATCGCCTCATGTTGGAGGCTGGACAAAAGAAAGCTATTTTAAATTAAGTAATGTGCTTGCTGATAAGATTTTAGCAGAGTTTGCTTAGCAACTTGCTAAAATCAAATATCTTTCATCACAATACGCACCGTTTGTCTGGTTTTTTGCTCTAATAAAATATCCTTTCTTTCTGTTAGTCTTTCAATTGTTTCAGCATCATAATGACGAATAGTTACTAGCTCCAGGTCTTTGTTAAAGCGCACAATATAATCCATTGAAAGTCGTTCAACTAACTCTTCTAATTTTCTTTCATTTTCGTCAAAACATACCGAAAAACTCAATGCTGAATTTTGCATCACATTGATTCTTAAACCAATTTCGGACATCGCCTTAAATATAAAACTCATGTTTTCTTCTGCAATAAAAGAAAAGTCTTTTGGTGTAATAGATAGCAAAGTCTGATTCATTTTAAAAATAAAGGAAGGAATCAAAGAATCATTTTCTGTTGATTGTTGAATAACTGTACCTTCGGCTTCTGGACTAATAAAAGACTTTACATATAGCGGAATCGTTTTATTTTGTAAAGGCTTAAGTGTTTTTGGGTGAATAACAGAAGCTCCATAGTAGGCTAATTCAATTGCTTCTTTAAATGAAATCTTGTCTAATTTTACCGTATTGTCAAACCATTTTGGGTCGGCATTTAACATTCCTGGTACATCTTTCCAAATGGTAACACTTTTTGCATTCAAACAAAAAGCAACAATTCCAGCTGTAAAGTCGGAACCTTCACGACCAAGCGTTGTTGTGAAGTTTTCTGGAGTATGACCCAAAAAACCTTGTGTAATAAAAATGCGCTTTGATGGGAATTTATTTCGATAATTCAATAGAAGTTCTTCTGTTTTCTTCCAATCTACATCTGCATAGCGGTAATTATTATTTGTTCGAATTAATCTTCTTGCATCTGCCCAATTGACATCGTTTTGAAACAATCCTAAATAAGCGTGAATTATTTTTGTCGATACTACTTCTCCTAAGGAAACAATTTGGTCGTATTCAAAGTCGTAGTTTTCAGAGATAGCAATATTTACTCTGTTTCCTAAATCATTAAATATATCTTGAATTTCTTTAAAAACTGGATGTGTTTTGTCCTCAAATAATTCATTCAAGATAGCTAAATGAAACTGCTTTCTTTCTTGTATAAGTTCTCTGAACTGATCGTAATCTTTATTGAATAAAGCCTCTGTGATTTTTTCTAGCGCATTGGTAGTTTTCCCCATTGCAGAAACAACCACAAATAATTGGTCATTTGGAAATTTATCTAAAATAGACTTCACATTTTTAACCGCTTCGGCATCTTTAACCGATGCACCTCCAAACTTGAAAACTTTCATCTTTAAAATATATAATAAGAGCGCAAAAATAATTTATATAACTTTACTAAATCAAATGTCATTAAAATCTAACAAACTTTGAAAAAAAACGACATAATTGAACGGTTAAAAATTCCTGATTTTGTTCAAGCAACAAAAAACCAGCTGGTAAAAGAGTTTTCATTAGTTGATTTAGAGCTTACATTACAAGAAAACACGATTGAAAAGAATGAAATCTTATTCGATTTAAGTCAAGAAATCGAAGTTCTCCTGCGAGATAATCCAGAACGTTTAGCACAACTTTTTTATAGAATGGATTTACCGGAGTCAAAAACCAACGACATAATTGCTCATGCTGAAAACATTGCTTTTTCATTGGCAGAGATAATGCTGGTAAGATGTGCACAAAAGGTTTATTTGAGAACTGTTTTTAGTTAATCTGTACTCTATGACTTCAGAAATGTAAAACTAATTTGCTAACTTCTTTACAACCTTAATATCTTCTTGTCATAATTGGCTTTTTACTTTTTTTATTCGCCTTAAAAGTTTTTCAAAGGTGCTTATGAGCTCACTTCGTTCGGTTCATTGCCAAAAAAAGTAAACAAAAAAGTCTAGCGCTGTATATTTTTTATTGATTCCATTCCTAAAATTCGATAATGTCGGTGATTTCCTCCGCCAAGCTCCGGAACTTCCGCCATTATTAACGAATTTCAGTTCAATCCATCTTCAAAAAAATATAAAGGCGCATCCCCTATCAAATTACTTTATTGATAGGATTTTAGATTCTTCCCGCTACAATATAATCGTTATTTACATTTCTACTCCAGTCTTTAAATAATTGACCCCAAAAACATAACAGGCCATGATTAACAAGCTATTTACTCGGTTTTAACAAAAGGGTTAGTTAGAATTATTAAAGTTGCTTCAGGTGTTCAGCACAAGCAGTTGGTTCACCAATTTTAAGCCCTTTTTGAAATAATGTAATGAGTAATATAGTTTAAACTTGTATAAACAAAAAAAGCTGCTCCGAAGAACAGCTTTTAAAACTTTACAATTCTTTACTAGAAGTTGTCAGTAAGGATATTAACAAGGTCAACAATAGCCCAGATTCCACATCCCCCAGCAGTTAGAATGAAAAGAATGTTCCAACCAACTGGCTTACCTGCATACCATCTGTGAGCAGCCAAACCTCCAAGAAAAAACCATAGAATAACCAAAAGCCATTTTTCGTCTAAAAGACTTGAAGAAGACTCAGAAGAAAAGTCTTGAGCTGATTCAGCAACTTCCATTCCTTCAAATTCATCTGACTGAATAGTTTCTGCGATAGATTCTAAACTGAATCCTTCAACACTTGTGTAGGTTTGTTCTCCGTCTGTTTTCTTAACTGGAATTGAAGCGAAAACCGCTGTTGAGAATAAAATTGCACCAAAAAGTGCGAATGATAATAATTTTTTCATTTTTAAAAAGTTTAAAGGTTAAAAATTTGTTATTTGATACAAACATAATATAATATTTTACTTTTGTAGTATGTTTTTTCAAAAAAGTGCATTATTTGTTTTCATTTTAATTAGCGTTTTAACAACGTATAATTACAGTTTTGGTCAATCGGATAAAAGTTATTCTTTTGTTGGTTTTATTAAAGCAAACGAATTTGGAGTAATTCCATATAAGTTGACATTTACAGAACATAAGAACGGGAAAATCACAGGTGAAACGAATTTCGACTTTAACGGTGCGAATAGCACAAAGTCAACCATTGAAGGTTCGTTAAGCAAAAAAGGTAAAAGAATTTCATTTAAAGAGGTAAAAAATTTGAGTACAAAATCTGATTTTGCGCAAGATGAATTCTGTTTTATTGAAGTTGACAATATTAAATTAAAACAATCTGGCGACAATACTGTACTCGGAGGAAAATTCTCTAGTTCTTTTCCAAGTGGCGAATCTTGTATAGAAGGAAATATCTTTTTAATAAGTACAGATATTTTGGAACTTTTTGATGAAAAGCTAGCGGAATTAGATTCAACAGATAGTAAAAAGAACGTTATTGGTGAATGGATGGAATTAGCCAGAGAAGATAAAACCGTTCTAAAAAATGACGAAGAGCTAAAAAT
>SKGS01000149.1 GCA_007117355.1 Lishizhenia sp.
CTTACTAAGTAAGTACTTGAGAAAATAAATGTATTCATTCACAATTGGTCGGTGCATCAAACCATTTTTAACAAGAAACGATTCCTCATCCGGAAAACGATTGTGCTTATCCCTTTTTGTTGATGCATACTCTTCCCACCTACTTAATAAGAAAAAGGTAGAAGCAATAATGTCCGATTCCAAATAAAGCGTTCCGTTCGAAGAGCTTACAACTCCTTTACCAAAAATAGAAACTATTTGCTCGTTGAATTCATCAAAAGCTATTGTAAACTCAGAAAACGAATCGGGAATTTTTATGTTTTTGTAATCTAACGTTCGATCATCAAGTTGACTCCAAAAAGCATCAGAAATGACTAGAAAAGCTTTATCCTTGTATCGAAATGTAGTTTTTTGTGATTCACCAACTACAACTTCCCAGGTAATACCATCAAAATAACCCAAAAGAACGTTTATAGAATAATTACGTTCCGGTTGAAAATCATCAGGTATTTCTATTTCTATGTGCATTTATTTTTTGCGAATAAACCAATTAACGTACAAAATAAAATTGTTTTTTAGAAAGGTATATATCCATTGACCGTAATCTTGATGCGCCATTTCAATATCGTAAACAAATTTCCCTTTAAATGAGTTTTTCCAATCTTTTATAGACATACTCCAAGTTGGAAAACTTTTTTTGTAGCGATAAATACAATTAAAGCGGTCATAACTTCTTCTCCGGAAATATACTTCTTTACCTTTTACTTCATCGGGGTTTTGTTGTATTGGAAGTCCTAATTTACTTTGGTATGCAATAAGCGGTAAGTTATGCTTAGTATATTGTGTAATCCCAACCCAAGACCATGAACGCGGATTAATTTCTATCAAATGACAACTACCTTTTTTACTATCTATTTTGTATTCCACTTCGGCAATTCCTGAATAGTTTAGTTCCTTTAAAAGTTCAACAGATTCTTGTTTAATGAATTCGGGGATTTCCTCTTGTTTTCCAACCATACAGTCACCGTAATCGTGAGGATAACCGCGCACTTTTCTTCCTTCAAAATCTCCAATTATCTTTCCATTTTCACAGTAAACGCCATAAGTAATCATACAGTCAGAATTTCCTGAAATGTATTCTTGAAGAACGAGTCTTTCTTTTATAATTTGTGGAGTTGATTCAATAAAACTAGCTAATTCTTCCTTTGAATTAAATTTACACAAACGGTATTTATTAATCTCGTTGGTCAAATTAGCCTTATCTGCCTTATTGCTAGGACTCATGCGGAAATTTGGTTTTGCCACTAAAGGAAAAGAAGCGTCAGGAATAGCAGTGTAATCCGAAATTGTGAATATTTTTGGAATACTAAATCCTTTTTCTTCGCAATATCGATTGAATTGATCTTTATTTAAAAGCAGCGTTAAAGTATCTGTAGTGTCTACAACAGAATAAGCTATACCTTTTTTTTCTAATTCACATTGTGCCAATAAATATGCCCATTGGTCCATGGAAGGAATAACAACAGATTTAACTTTTTGCTTTTTACAATAGTCGATTAAAAAAGATTTAAACGCTTCAGGAGAACTAATAGGGTCTGGGGACTTAATCCATTTTGCGTATTTTGACCGACCTGCTTGGTCTTTTTGATGGGAAATCACCTCTACAGGAATATTTCGAGTACCAAAAATTTGCACCATGCTTAGTGCGTTAAAATGGCTTCCTAAAATGATTACTTTATTTTGTTCCAATCTTGATTTGTTGTTTGATAATCAATTGAGCGTACAAATAAATGAAAAAATATACAATACTCATACCAACAGCATAGATTATAACAGCATTAATAACCTCAAGATCGAAGATTTTTGCAATACCAAAACTAGCTACTACAACCGTAATTCTAAACATGTTGAAAAGTAATTCTGCCAAATGCCGTTCGTAAAGGATATACACCCTACTAACAGGAGTAAAAACAAGTCTGAAAAAAGCTAACACACCCAAAACTTGAGCTAATTCTCCAGCAAGTTGCCAATTCTCGCCAAAAACAAACGTAAAAAGGAAAGGTCCGAAAAACAATAAAACCACCATTGGAAAAACACCAAGAGCAATTAATTTTAGAATTAACTTATTGGAGAGACGCAGAATTTTTTCTGGATTTCTTTTGCCATTTTCAGCCACTTCAGCATAGAATACATCCCCAACCGCTGTGCCAATTAACACAACTGGCAAACCTACTATCATTTCAGAAAGACCAAATTGACCGACAGTATCAACGCCATAATGTGCGGTAATTAGAAAGACAGGCAGTTGCAAACCTCCGGTTGATAAAAGTTGTGCGGGAAGTGTTAAAAGAGGAAACTGTTTAAAACGATGAAACATGGAACTCATGCCATGTTTAGAAATGAGGTTAAAATTATCTTTGTTTTTTCGATAGAATATTCGCGCAAGTGAGAAAACCCCAGAGCTTTTGCCAATGATGTGGCCAAAAATCAATCCAAAAGGAGTTGCTTTGATTAAACCGATACCAATTTTACCAATACTAAGTCCAACACCTTGTGTAATTTTAGTTCTTGTGATTAGCTTAAAAACTTTTTCCTTCAAAGCCCACTGATAAAGAATCGAATAACTTCCGCCAAAAAACACGCCAATAGGAATTAAAAAAATATACTTTTCGATTTTCGGAACATCTAACCAGTCGCTAATTAATTTACTAAAAAACAGACTTATAATCAATAAAATTATGCTCGTCATCAATAAAATCATGAAATTCAACGCAACCAAATTCATCGTTGACCTCGGTTTAGAGGTTATTGGAATTGCTTGCTCTAGTTTTAGACTAGAAACGATTAGTAATACCGACAAAATAGAAACGTACAAAGTAAATACTCCGAAATCTTCATCGGAATAGAGTCTAGTGATTACTACGGAAGCCAAAATAGTAATAGCTTGAGAAATCGCTGTTCCTCCAGTTAACCAAGCAATATTTTTAGCAAAGTCGCTATGAATTAATTTTTTCAAATTAGAAATCATTTAATAATTCAATTCATTTTTCAGTTAATTGCAAACTTAACTTTTTTTGAAGAAGATTAATACTTACGCAGTAAACACAATATAATAAGTATTTTTGTCAATTTGACTAACTAAAAAACATAAATGTAATTTTTTATTAGATTTGTGAATCAGAAAGCAAAAAAATGGAGAAAAATAAGGAAGTTGTTTCAATTCTTGATTTAATTAAAATTACATCTCGAAAGAAAGGTACTATTTTAAAAGTTTCCATTTTTATTTTCATCATTATATTGTGCTATGTATTTTTCTTTAATAAAAGGAGCTACGAAGGAAACAATTTAGTCGTTTTTTCTCTTGAGAAAAATACAATAACATCAGTAGGTTCTATACAACCTATATCTAACGAGTTAAAAGATTATCTTCCGCTTTTTTTTAACCAATCGATATTTGAAGACGTTTTAGAAAAATACAGCGTAGAAAAGAATTTCATAAGTGAATGTTTAGATTATAAATTAACCAAAGGAGAAGATGAAGATATTTTAAATACTGTTCAATTTAGCTTAAAATTAAGAGACAGCAATGTCCATTTAATTCTAAATGAGTACATTTCATCTGTTCAGAAACATATTAATAACCTTTCTATTCAAAATGCTTTATCTAAAATTCGAACAATAAATGAAAAACAACTAATTGAATTAAAAAATGAATTTGTCAGTAACGAAAAAGCCATAGAAACACTTCGGAATTATTTGGATTCTACTTCTAACTTAATCGATATAAATAAAATTAAACCTAACAACTCTTTTCCTTTAACAATTGAATCTTTATTCAACCCAACCTACACCATGATTGAAGAAAAAATAATCTCAAATAAGGAGCAAAACATTAGGAATACAGAAAAAACGAAAAAAATAGACCAACAGACCAAATACATTGATTCTGTTTTATTAGTTCAACAAAAAGACCAAATTTTAAGCGAAAATCTGGATTTTTTTGGTCAACACTTCACCGTTTTAAAAGAATCTGAATTACGTGTACTAGAAGGAAACAAAATTGTTCAAATTATTTTCTTAACCGTTGTACTAACTTTTATTGCGGTGTTCTTTATTGTAATCGTGGAGCTTATTAGAAAAGGAGACTCAAAAATAGCTTAGAATGGAGTTTCTATTTTCTTTATTTTTCCTATCAGGGTTTCTTAAAAGTTTTATTCTGTTTTTCGAAATTCCAACTTTTATAGATTTTACACTTTTAACAATTCTTTTACTTGTTTTTTATTCACTAATTCGCTTTAAACAAGTTTCATTTAACATTTCAAAAAAACAAGTTATCGCTTTTATGCTATTAAGCATTTTTTATTGTTGGTTAATATTCTCACTAGAATACACAATATCTCCTGGTTACAGTAAAGAAAAAACATTGTATTTTTCTATCAATATGATAGGTTTTCTTTTTCCTTTGATTGTTAGAAGTTTCAATTTAAAGAAATTTATAAAATACTGTACACTAACAACTTACATCCTAACCATGATTTACCTAGGCCTCTTTTATTACTATATCACCGGCTTTTACTCGAAAGAAAGTTTTGAGCTTTTAAAAGGGTTTTATTTAATGAATGGTTTGTTTTTAGGTGCGCTTATTACAATTTTGTTTACTTCAAAAGCTGTTATCTTTAAAAATAAAAAACAAGATTATATTTTTGCGTTTGTTGGGTTTCTTTTACTCATATTGTTGGGGGCTAGAGGTCCAATAATTATTTTGGTACTAATTTTAATCAGTTTTTCTTTAGTTACGTTTTCCACAAAATTTTATCAAAAAAGAATTCCTGTTTCACTATCAATGAGAAGAGGTCAATGGATTTTTAGTTTTTTTCTGTTATTTTCAACAATAGCAATTCTTTTTGTTTATAGTCCACAGTTCAGTGAATTAACAAAGAGAACATTTTCGCGATTATCATTAATAACTCAAGGTATTAGCGTTAGCGGTTCAAACGAATTAGATATGGGGAGTTCTATTAATACTAGGGTTGAGCAAATCAATTTATCTAGAAATACTATTGTGAAATCAACTAAAAACTTCTTAATTGGAGAAGGAATTGGTAGTTTTGGAATGTTAGAAACTGGAAAAGATAAAAAGTCTTACCCCCACAATATAATTCTTGAAATTTGGGTAGAGCTCGGCCTTGTAGGAATTCTATTATTTTCGTTATTTTTAATTCCATTGGTTTCTGATGTTCAACCAAAGACCTATATTTCTTTATTTCTAATTGCATATTTATTTTTGAATGCTCTCAAATCTAATTCTTTCGTTGATTTAAGAATACTATTTATTTCTTTATCGCTTTTTATGATTTCTTCGAATGAATTGAAACCAAAAAAACAATGAAAATAATTCACTTCACAACTGTTCACCCAAGAGATGATGTACGTGTTTTTTACAAGCAATGTACTTCTCTTGTGCTATTGGGAAATGAAGTGACTCTGATTGTAGCTGATGGCTTGGGTAATGAAATAAAAAATGGTGTTGAAATTATTGATATTGGAAACTACAGAACTCAACGCGCAAAACGATTATTTGAAGCACAAAAAATTTTAAAGACTAAATTATCTTCATTAGATGCTGATATTTATCAATTTCA
>SKGS01000208.1 GCA_007117355.1 Lishizhenia sp.
AATTAGTAGCACCTCTCCCTTTGGAGAAAATTGTTAAAATAAGCATAAAAAAAGGCTGCTCAAATGAACAGCCTTTTAATTTATAGCGTAAATATCATTATCTAATTACAATTCTTTTCGTTTCAGAGTTAACTCCATTTGAAAGGTTCAATAAATAGACACCTTTGTTAAAATCTGCAACATTAAGTGTTGAGAAAGTACCGTTGATTGTTTGAGTCAAAACTACTCTACCTGTTGCATCGTGAAGTGTAGCAACAGTTCCGTTTTGTTCAGCATCAAACGAAATGTTCAATTTATCTGAAGCTGGATTAGGGAATACTTTTGAAGACTCTAATGAAACTTCATTTGTTGAAACTGGATTTGTTGGGTTTTCAGTACTGTAAACTACATTGAACGCTTGATCAAAAATACCACCTGTTTGAACATCTACTTCTGCATGAATCAATAATGGTAATCTTGAATCATCTAGCTTATAATATTCAAACTGCGTGCGAATTAAAGTAACTGGCAACGGTAAAAATCCAAGATCAACCTCAGCATTCACCGTTTCGGATAACTTGTAACGGATAACATTTTCATGAGTAACACCATTAGCTAGCATCAATGTTCCTGTTCCATCAACAGATGCAGTAAGAGTACCGTCTAAATCTCCTCCTCCTGCTCCTGACTCTAATGTACCAGAAAAATTGTCAGTTACATCATCACCTAAAGCAAATGGATAACTAACCACTGTAGCTGTTTGATCGAAAATCGCTAAAATATCTCCTAAATCTGGCTCTGAAAAAACAAAACCGTGTGAAATTCTCCCTTCTTCTGTGGAAGATAAGTAGTTCACAAGAAAGTTTTCGATAGCAACAGCAAAAGTAGCTTCTGGGTAGTTTGCGCCTTCTATAGTTGTAGAAGCATCAAATACATCTAATAGTCTTGCTTCATTGTATCCTCCGTAATCGCTATAGTCCCACGTAGAACCAGCGCCATTAATACCTTCGTAATTTGCAGCTGTACTATCTATCAAATAAAGCGTTGTACCATCCCCTACTTGAGGCTGATTAGCTTCTGTAAATTGACCAAATGTTAAAGAGCCTGTTAAAATAGCTCCTAAGAAAAGTAATTGTTTTTTCATAGTCTTCAATTAAGTTTTATTTAGACAAAAGTAACTAATTTTTTGAAAAAATAAAATAGTAGCTTACTTTTTCTTCGCTCACAACTATAAAGTACTTAATTTCAGAACCTTATAAAATATGGATTTTACTTTTATTTAGTCATGAATTGGGAGAAATGAAGAAATTATTGATTTCAAAACGTTTTAAAAATGTTTTGAAAGTAGAATAGTTGTTTACACTTCTTTAATTGAATAAAACGTTCCCTCTGAAGAAATCTCCATTTTTACGATTTCCCAAGTGACAAAAAGCACGAGTAGTTTATCTATTTTGTTTTTAGGTAATTTCAATGTGCGATAAAGTTTACTCAAGGTAACACGTCTAAGATTTTTTATGGTATCTAAAAACAGTTTTTCTGAATCGGTAAACTCTTGTGGAGGTATTTCTTTGTTTTTCTCTTGCTTCCAGCATTGCAATAGAATTTTATTCGCTAATAAAGTGTTATCATCTTTTCGAATATAAACCTTCCACTTATCTTTTTCATCTTTTGCTTTATGAGGCTTTTGTGGAGAAGCTGGAACTGTTATCTCTAACACTAATTTATGGTCATCTTGCCAAACTTGTGTTGAAAATTCAACTTTTGGAGCGCAATACAAATCTGCGGCGCCTTCAATTATATGAAATTCTTCCTCAGGGTCTATTCCTGTGACTTTTCCATTGTCTTTAACACCAATAAGTAAGCGACCACCGTCAGTATTTGCAAATGCGACCAATGTTCTTGCTATTTTTTTAGGATTATCTACCCTAAATTTAAAATCTTGCTGTTGGTGCTCCCCTTCTAATATCCATTTTTGTAACTCACTCATAGCACTACATTTACAAGGTTTTACCCTTAAATAATTCAACCTTAATTAAGAACGATTTGCCCTTTAACAGTAAGCAAAGTACTTTACTTTAAGTTAAAATGCGTTTCTGCTTTTTCTGCAATTTGACCTCCAATCGCTAAAGCGGCTGTTGCTGCCGGAGAAGGAGCGTTTAACACATGTATGGATTTGTCCAAATAAGCAATTCGAAAATCATCTCTTGTGTCACCATCTGTGCCTAATAATAATGCACGAACGCCAGACCTTCCTGGTTTGATGTCATCCATTGTTAACGAAGGAATAAGTCCTTGAAGTGTTTTCAAAAATAATTTTTTGGAAAATGCTCTTCGGTACTCATTTATCCCAAAGGACATATTGTTAAAAAATAATTTCCATGTTCCTCCGTAGGTAAGCGCATCGATAGTGTCTTTCCAATTGAAATCCGTTTTCCCATAACCTTCTCGCTTAAACGTAAAAACTGCATTTGGCCCACATTCAATTTCTCCGTTTGTCATTCGTGTAAAATGAACCCCTAAAAAAGGAAAGTCGGGATTGGGAACAGGATAAATTAAATGCTTTACCTTGTATTTCGCTTGATCGGTAAGTTCGTAATAATCCCCTCGAAAACCAACTACGCGCTCCTTGAGTTCTACACCATCTTTTCTAGCTAATCTATCAGCTTGAAGACCAGCGCAAAAAATGAGATGTTTCGCCTGGTAACTTGATTTATTCGTTACTACGGTACTTTTTGCACTTCCCTTTTCAATAGCTGTAACCTCTTCACCTAAAATCGTTTTAGATGCTTCATTAATTCCCTCAGCGTGTTCAATCATCTTTTCAGTTGCAACTCTGTAATCGATAATACCTGTACAAGGTACATAAATACCTGCTACACCTTCAACGTGTGGTTCATGCTCTTTGATTTGTTTTGCAGAAATTTTTTCAATTCCTTCTGTTTTATTGGCTAAACCATTTTCAAAGATTTTATCCAAATATGGAAGTTCTTCTTTTTTAGTGGCAACAACAACTTTTCCACATACTTCATGAGGAACTTTATGGTCTTTGGCAAACTGCACCAATTCGTGTCTTCCTTTCACGCAGTTTTCTGCTTTTAAAGACCCGGGGGTATAGTATAATCCACTATGTATCACGCCAGAATTATTACCTGTTTGGTGATCTGCGAATCGCTTTTCCTTTTCTATTAATAGAATGGAAAGAGAAGGGTTTCTTTTTTGAAGCTTGTAAAATGTAGCTGCTCCAACGATTCCTCCACCGATAATGGCTATATCATATACTTTTGTTTCCACTTTCTCTGTTTTAGAAAACACAAATGTAACAAAAGCTGATAAACAGTTGCAAGCTCGGTGAAGCAATCAGTAAAAGTAGATCAAAGATGACCATACAGTGAAAGCCCATACAGTTTGTAAACTAACGTAACTAACACCAAGGTGGTCAACTGAATTTCTGCAATAAAATGGAAGAAATTTGTACCGAGAACACCGGTCAAAAGATATAGCATGAAGTGTTTTATACTTCTTTAAGTAAAAAATGATCTTAAAAAAGACTAACTTTGCTACTAATGGAAGAAAAAAATCTTTACATAATTTCAGGATGTAATGGAGCAGGAAAAACAACCGCTTCATTCACAATATTACCAGAAATAATTGAATGCAAAGAGTTTGTAAATGCCGATGAAATAGCTAAAGGACTTTCTCCATTTCAACCAGAGAAGGTTTCTTTTGAAGCAGGACGGATTATGCTTAACAGAATTAATGAACTTCTCCGAGAGCATGAAAGTTTTGCCTTTGAAACAACTTTGTCCACAAAAAGCTATAAAAACAAAGTTCTAAAGGCTAAACAAATGGGGTACACGGTGACGCTTCTGTTTTTTTGGCTAAACAATGTTGAACTAGCGAAGGAACGTGTTAAAACAAGGGTAAAAGAAGGTGGTCATGATATTCCAAGTGATGTAATTCAAAGAAGGTATTTCAAAGGAATCAAAAATTTATTTGAAATTTACATGGAGATTGTGAACGGGGCTTTGATTTTCGACAACTCGTATGGTAAACACGAACTGATAGCGCAAAAAATAGAACACGAGGATATTTTAATTCTCGACTCAGAAAAGTTTCACCAATTAAAGAAATATTATGAGCAACAGAGATAAACAAAATGAACTTAAAAATAAGATCGTCGCTGGACTGGAAAAAGTTTACGAAAGACTAATCGAATTTAAAAAAGAGAAAAAAAGCGAACTCGTAATTATGCAAGACGACAAAATTGTAAAAATCAAGCCTGAGTAATGTTGAGTTTCTAAACTGGTTAGAAAATTTCGCCAACAAAGTTTTTTCACTGTATGGGCGTATAGATATACGCCCATACAGTGAAAAAAAAACCAACAGTTTGTAAACTCATGCAATTAATACCAAGGTGGTCAACTGAATTTCTGCAATGAAATGGAAGAAATTTGTACCGAGAACACCGACTCGATTGCCTTATACCTTATTCTCCACCAGTGCTACACTAAGTGATTAAATACATAATAGTTCGCCAAGGTAATCGCATATATTAACAAAATCCAACCAATTCATAGGGTTGTTAATTCTTCTTGTAAAATGGGTAAATCTTTGATTAAGATTTTCCAGAGAACAGATGTATCAATTGAATCGTAGGCGTGGACTAAAAGATTTCTTAACCCAATAATATCTTTTGCACTTGAAATTTTTATGGTGTTATCCAAACTCAGGATTTTACCAATCGCCTCACCAATAATAATGAGGTCTCGCTCTACAGCCCTAACGGATACAAAGTCAGCGCTAAATGAACTGTAATCTCCCTTATGACGACTAATTATTTCATTTAGTTCCAACAGAACGGATTCAATATCCAATATGTATTTAAGAATTTTGTTATGCTGCTGCATAAAGAGTTATTTTCGTTCTATCAAGCTCTTCTTTAAATACTGGGTTTTTTACAACACGATAAGAAATCAGGTCAATTTTTCGATTGAACAATTCCTGTAAATCGGAGAGTAGATTTAAAAAGGCTTCACCATGTTCAATAGGTGTCAAGTTATCCTTCAATAAAACCGCAAAATCCAAATCACTATTTTCGTCGAAATCGTCTGTCAATACCGATCCAAAAACAAACAAATGTTCAACGTGGTTTTTATCACAGATCATTTTAATATCTTTACTTTTATGTCGGAAGATTTCGTTCATGTTTCAAAAATACGAATATTTTTATTTTTAACCTACATTTTCACCTTCGTCTATGCATATAAGAAAACCAAGGTGGTCGAGTGAATTTCTGTAATGAAATGGAAGAAATTTGTATCGAGAACACCGGCACCATTAGCTTTTCCACTTCCCTGTAAAATCTCACAAAACAAATTCATCCCAAAAAGCAATGCAAGGTGGTTTCCACTGTTTGGGCGTTTTTCACTGTTTGGGTGTTTTTTACTGTATGGGCGTTTTTTACTGTATGGGCGTTTTTTACTGTATGGGCGTTTTTTACTGTATGGGCGTATAGCTATACGCCCATACAGTAAAAAACCAAACTGTTTGTAAACTCACGCAACTAACACCAAGGTGGTCAACTGAATTTCTGCAATGAAATGAAAGAAATTTGTATCGAGAACACC
>SKGS01000218.1 GCA_007117355.1 Lishizhenia sp.
GGAAAATTAATGGACGAAGATGAAGATAATTATGTATTTTGTAGCTGTCCATCTGCTCAAATAATCGCCCAAGGTACAGTAACTGCTAATGTCGCAACTAATCTTGGGAATTTAGGTCTGACCATTAATCCAGAAATTGCTATGGGCAATACAACTATAATAAGAACCCATGAACCGAAAGACCTAAGTGAAGGAAATAATAGTATGGCTTTGATTTACGATGTAACCGCAGACGTAAACGAAAATCTTAATGCAACTATTGAAATAAGAAAGCTTCCTCACGAAGCAAACAGCTTAACACCAGAGCTATTAACTCTTTTCAGAAGTTCTGACGGTGGTGTAACTTGGACAGAAATAGGCGGTGCATACGACGAGCAAAGTGGTAAAATAATCGCTTCAGGTTGGCAAAACTTCTCTTCTGTAGGCGGAGGAGAGGGCAATCCATCAGCGCTTCCGGTTGAATTAGTATATTTCAACAGCCAATGTAATACAAATCAAGTGATATTAAATTGGCAAACTGCATCAGAATGGAATGCTTATCAATTTGAAATAGAAAAAAGTAACGATGGTGCAAATTGGGATATTATTGGAACAGTTGCAGCACAAGGAACATCTAACCAATTAGTGGATTATTCATTTGTTGATGCAGCATTAAATCGTGGGCAAATAAATTATTACCGACTTGTACAAATTGACTTTGACGGTGAATATGAAGTTTTTGGTCCAATTTCCGGAACTTGTAAATCTGCAAATGATGAAATTAGTATTTCTGTTTTTCCTAATCCAACTTCAAGAAATTCAGCACTTGACATAACTTCCAATGAAGAAAAGAAAGCAGCAATTTCTGTGCAGTCAAGTACTGGACAAGTTATACATTCCACAACAGTTCAATTAACTCAAGGATTTAATCAATTTACCATTCCATCAAACGACTGGGCAGATGGTGTTTACATAATTATTTTACAACCCGAATACGGCATGCCTTTTACAACTAAACTTATAAAAAATTAGTGCCCCATCAATAACCACCTATTTTTAAGATGCCGAGTAGTAGAAGGGAGCAGTTGCCATTTATTTGGTCGCTCCCTTTTCTTTTGGTATCGTTTTTTAGTCTTTTATAAGGCACAAGTATGAACGATGTATCTTTTTACCTTTAATAGACCAAAAAATAATGATACCTTTGCAATTCGAAAAATGGGTATGGAGTACAAGTTGAATACGATTGAAGAGGCTTTAGAAGAAATTCGTGCTGGAAAAGTGGTGATAGTTGTTGATGATGAGGACAGAGAAAATGAAGGAGACTTTCTAACCGCTGCGCGAAATGCAACGCCTGAAATAATTAATTTCATGGCTACTCATGGTCGAGGGTTAATATGTGCGCCTTTAGTAGAACAACGTTGTGATGAATTAGGCTTGGATTTAATGGTTAAATCCAACTCGGCTGCTTATGAAACACCATTTACCGTATCCGTAGATTTGATTGGTTATGGTTGCACCACAGGAATTTCGGCATCCGATAGAGCAAAAACGATTTTAGCGCTTATCAATCCAGAAACAAAACCTGAGGAATTAGGAAAACCCGGTCATATTTTTCCACTAAGAGCAAAGAAAGGTGGTGTTTTACGTAGAGCAGGTCACACCGAAGCAGCAATTGACATGGCTCGTTTGGCAGGTTTTGAGCCAGCTGGTGTTATTGTGGAAATATTAAATGAAGATGGAAGCATGGCTCGTCTTCCTCAATTGATAGAAATCGCTAAACGTTTCGACTTAAAAATCGTTTCTATTGAAGACCTTATAAAATATCGAATTCAAAAAGAAAGCCTTATTGAAAGAGAGGTACAAATAAAATTACCTACAGAATATGGTGATTTTGAAATGGTTGCATACACCGACAAGAATAGTGGTGAAGAACACCTCGCTATTTTCAAAGGAACTTGGGATGAAAAAGAACCTATTTTAACTAGGGTTCATAGCTCATGTATCACTGGAGATATTTTTGGCTCGTGTCGTTGTGATTGTGGCCCTCAGCTTCAAGAGGCGATGCGAATGATAGAACGAGAAGGCAAAGGACTAATCGTTTACATGAACCAAGAAGGTCGCGGTATTGGAATGATGAACAAGTTAAAGGCCTACAAATTACAAGAAGAAGGCTACGACACTATCGAAGCCAATATAAAGTTAGGTTTTAAAGAAGACCAAAGAGATTATGGCATTGGAGCTCAGATTATCAGAGATATGGGGGTGACAAAAATGCGTCTAATGTCTAATAATCCAAAAAAGAGAACTGGATTAATTGGATATGGTTTAGAGATAGTTGAGAATGTTCCTCTAGAAATTCAAAGTAATAAACATAACGAATTATATCTAAAAACTAAAAGAGATAAAATGGGGCACTCGCTTAAGTTAGATAAAAAGTAGGTGATTATTATTTTAGTTCAAAAAACCGATATTTTCCGATTACACTTTATAAATCTCCTTGAGATATTGAATTTATTGGGGTTTTTAAGACTTTAAAATTTGCGCAATACCCTTGTTTTTTTGTCGGTTCCACTGTTATTTAATGGTAACAACAAATAAGTTAACTCGCTTTTTATTAAGATATAAACGCAAAGGAACGGAGGAGGCGCGAAGCGCCAGACTGAGATACCTTGCGATGCCCTGCGTTGCCCTGAGCGGTTGAGCCAAAGGGAGCGGTTGAGCCGAAAGGAGTTCATCGAAGTTTACGCAAAGTGGTAAACCCTTTGTGCTCTTATTTGGTTCAAAATCAGGATACAAAAAACAAAACCATTAAGCAATTAAGGCTCATTAAGGGAGAGATTCTTAATTCCCTTCAATCTTGGCTGTTAAAAAATATCATTAAAATACTTTTTTCATTAAACTCATGGTAGAACCTAAAAGAAAAAATTAACTTTACTCCACAAATCAGTTTTTATGAAATTAATCAGCGCTTTAATAATCACCTTCATGTTTGCATTAAATTTGAATGCTCAAAATCCTGTATTTGAAAAATTTGCACTAGACACTAGTATGAATGTCTCTGAAATGCAATTTTTAAAGCCATATCTCAAAGATAAAAAAGTCGTACTAACTGGTGAAAACCATATGTTTACTCACTCAAATCAAATGATTAAGCTTCGACTAATGTTGAGCTTGTACAAACATGGATTTCGTTATTTTATGATGGAATTAGGTCATGGTGCTGGTTATTTAGCAAACGATTATGTGACAACAGGAAATCAAAAAGCGCTCGATATTCTTTACAAAGGAGAAATAGAAAATAATCCTATTGGTGCTTTTTTGGAGACAATTCGAAGATTTAATGATGGTAAGTCTTACGAAGACCAAATAAAAATAAGAGGTGTTGATTACACACGCTACCCACTCTACTCTACTAGAGCTCTTGCTTTGATAATTGAAGAAAAAGACGCTGTAACAAAACTTCCAATTTATTTTGAGGATTTGCAAGTTATTAGTTCTGCTAGAGAAGATGTGGACAAATTGGGGTTTAGTTCTTGGGGAAATCGACTGGAAGAAGATTTTGATATTAAAGCAAGCTTCAAAACTTATAGAAGTCGTTTATTTGAATTATCAATGCGCAATTTAATAACTGATTTTTACCGAGATACGCTCCAATTTAAGGAGGTACTTGGTGACAAATATGACGATTTTAAGGAAGTATTAGATGAAATTGATGTTACGCTAAAATGGTACAAAGGAGAAGGACTGAGTGTTCAAATGCATGTGCAAAGAGAACGCCATTTAGAGCAACGAGTTAAGGATATATTTAAAAAAGACCCTAATACAAAAGTACTTGGGCAATTTGGCAGGTGTCATATTCGCAATGAACAATACTCCCAAGATTGTTTTGCATTTGATATGGCTTCAATGGCGGAGCGAATAGAAAAAAATGAAGACTTCAAAAAATCAATTTTAACTATACCAATTCTTTATGAAGAATTTAATGATTTTCACATTCCAAGGTCAACAAGAAAGAAATTCGAAGATATATTGCAAATCGGAAAAATTGTTGGATATATTGCCGATAGCTCTTATGTAAATATTAAATATGATCCTGTTTCTGGTCCTGTGATACTAAATTCTATTTCTCGTTTTGCATATTTGGAAGATATTTTGAAGGGTTCAAACCAACAAGTCTTTAATAATCTAAAAAATAGATACCGCGATAATTTTGTTGAAAATCATATTGAAATTATCAATCAACAGTTAGAAACAAGCTCCTTAGTAAACGATGATTTTGGTGTTAATATTTTTCCAAGTATTCACCGTTACTTTGGTATCGGGTTCAGAAACGTGAATGAGTTTGGTTGGCAATCTACCTTCCGATTTCAGGGAATTGCACCCGTATTTATCGATGAAGAAGATAGAAATTTAAGGTATTCAAACTGGCGTTTCGATTTTGGATATGGTTATAATTTCATTCATCGAAAATACTTTTCGCTATACTCAGATATCTTTGTTCAACTTGGTTTTGGAAAAATTAGAGAACAATTGCTTACATCAAATGAAGCAGCTACTTTTGAATATTTTGAAAAACCATTGAACTATCGTAACACTAGTTTAGGTGTATTGGCCGATGTGGGAATGAGAATCAAATTAAATTTCTTTACCTTATTTTTTGAAGCTGGTTATCAATATGATACAAGCAATCCAAAATGGACGCTTAATGGAGCTTCTATTGAAACATCGCCGAATACAACATTTACGGGGCTTGTCTTAACTGGCGGTATTTCATTTTATGTGAGTGAACGCTACTAAATAAAAAATAAAATGAAACTCTTTTTATTAAGACATGCAAAAACTGAACAGACATCTCCCTCAGGAAAGGATTTTGACAGAAAACTTAAACCGAAAGGATTAAAACAGTGTGAGTTGCTCGGTCAGTATTTTTCTGAATTATCGAAAGAAATGGTTTTTACTATTCACTGTTCATCTTCGCAAAGAACAAGAGAAACATTTGAACTTATCAAAAGAGATTTGAGCGTTAATAAAATCAACTTTTATGACGAATTATATCACGCAAGTGTAATCGAACTTAAAAACTTTGTAGAAAAACTACCTGTTTCATCTGCTAATCATTTGATTATCGGTCATAATTTTGGCATTTCTGAATTAGCTAGCTACTACACAGGTGAAATTGTGGAACTTTCAACAGGAGCACTGGCAATAATAGACTTCACTGTGGATGAACCTAGTTTATTAACTAAAAATTCTGGTTCCCTCGAATTACTTTTTGAACCAAATAATTTGATTTTTTAGAAACATACTAGGTAATTCATAAAAATTATTTCAAAGGTTTATTACGCCGAACAAATACTTTACTCTATCTACCTCAAAACCAACTTTTTACTATTCTGAGAAGTTTTTACAAAGTAAACTCCTCTCGGCAAATCCGATACTTGTATATCAAATTGATTATTTGCTTCAATTGTTGTTTGATACAATACCTTTCCAGATGAGTCGATAAGAAATACGGATTCGTCTATAGATGAGGAAACTGTAACCACATCCACAGCAGGATTTGGATAAAGTTTAATTGACTCCACTGCTCTGGAA
>SKGS01000102.1 GCA_007117355.1 Lishizhenia sp.
CTTGTAAAGGTAAGAATAGTCGGCACTTAAACTTAATAGTTCATTACCACTAAACTCATATTGATTAACAGGTCTATCTGCTCGTTCGAGTGGTGTGTCATACATTTGATTTATTGCTGAAACACCTACATGAAGCCTTTTGGTTGAATAGTTTAAGTTTGCCCCATAAATTGTTTCTTGAATACTGTTTTTGCGTTCAATTTCAGAAGTTGTGCGATGTAAACCTGTTAGGTTAATAGATGAAGCTAGTCTTGCGTCTTCATTGTCTAAAGTATCGAGTTGAATTTGAATAGAGCCATCAATTCCTTTGCGAGACCCAAAAGCAGTAAGTGAAAAATTATTAATTCCCATTTCTACACCTGCACCTCTCAAAAATCGTGTTTCATCAACCGAGGCATAGGGGCGCAAACCTCGTGCATTTTTACGAACACCAATCGCATCGACAGTTTTATTAAATGCGTAACCAGTCCACATGGTTATTCCTTGACCAATTTCCAATTGATAATCGCCTAGTGCTACTTTTCGAATGAATCTATTATTGTTGGCATAATAAGCATGAGTAGAATAAAAGTCAAAACCATATGGTTGGGTCGTGCCAAAAAACTCTTCACCAGGGTCTTTTTCCATGGTTAAACCTACACTTAAATTTTTTCCATAAGTATATCGAATTCGGGAATATAGTCTATCAGGTGACCCCCAATAATAGGAATTACTTTGTTCTTTGACTGAATCAGGAACATCAGCATATCCTGCTCGTTCTTCTATACCGCGAATCCAACGAAAATAAGCTTCTGTTTTTCCACTTTTAAGTAATTCCCCAAGTCCTTTTTTCTTCTTTGATTTTTCATCTTTTTTGCTTCGAACCACAACAAATGGCATAACGTTATCAATTGTTACTGGATCCCAAAACGTAAGTTCTTGAAGTTGATATAAGCTATTTAGCTCACCGTTTTTCTTTATGTATTCTAGTAACTCATTGATTTGAACATCAGATAACATTAACAATTCCACTAAATCTTCCCTAGAAGCAACGTTTAAATTTATGGGATTGTCGTAATAATAAAACAAAATGTCAAACACGTCTTCTAACGAAACATCTTCTGCTTCTAATTCTTCTGCTATAAATTCAATGCGTTGTTGAATGATATCGTTTTTATTCTGTCCGTGTACTTTTAACGGAATCCAACTAAGGAATAAGGCAAAGAACAAAATAGTTTTGCTACGTCTCATTCGCTTACTTTTTCGAAGTTAAAAATGAAGGATGCACTTGGTGTCCAACCAAGAATTTGATTGTATTGAGACCCGAGGTCAAGTTGTGTTCTTCCGAATTTTCCTCCGAAACCAAAGCTCAATTCTAAAGGTGCAGTTTGAGCTCCTATTCTCAGAAAAAACATGTCTTTGAAGCTGTATTCAGCACCAGTCCTTAATCTCGTACTGTAGGTGACTTCTTGTTCTATTTCAGTTAGCAATAATAAGTCCTCCATGATTTTATATGACATTCCTAATCTTAAGATGGTCGAAAATCTGTCGTCTTGAAACTCAGAAAGCCTGTTTCTACCTAAGTTGACCACCGAAGCACCTAATGTTACATCTTCTCCAACAGCCGTTAACATTCCAAATTCTCCGGAAACAGTATGCTTTACTCCGTATTGAGGGTCCAGTCTTAAACTCATGTAATTTACTTGCACGCCAGCGGAAAAATTGTCAGCCAATAATAATGAATATCCCAAGCCAATTCGATTGGTGCGAAAAGTTTCATATCCATAAAACTGACCACCAAGTGACATAACTCCTGTTTTTAATGGCTGTGCTAATACAAAACTTTGAGTTTGTAATTCTCTTAATAAAAAACGTGTTTCGTAATGTACTGCTGCACCTCCACTTTCTAGTTGACCTAATGCACCGGGGTTATGATAATAAGCAAATAAATCAACAAGCGTAACCGAACTGTTAGCAAGAGCCGAAGAGCGAGCTCCTTGCGGAATCCAACCTTGTGAAAAGGTGTAAACGGAAATTGTAAATAGCATACTAAAGATGCAGAAAAGTTTGGTCATACGTTGTTTGTCAATAGTTCTTATAAAAATCGAAAGTATAAAAATAAGAAATAATGCACTAAATTCGTTAGGTTAACCTTTCATTAAGAAAAGGATATTCTACTTTGGCCAGAAAAAGTCCTTGTCCCGGGGCAGAAAAACCAGCTGAATTTCTGTTTTTTTGTTTCAAAATTTGTTCTACATCTTTATGCGTTAATTTTCCAGTGCCAACGTCTAACAACGTACCAACAATAGCTCTAACCATATTTCTCAAAAAACGATTAGCAGAAATTTCAAAACGAAGCATATCATTCTCTAACGCTACCCATTTTGCATGTGATATGGAGCAAATATTTGTTTTAACATCGGTATGCAATTTTGAGAAAGAAGTAAAATCTTTAGTACCTATCAAAATAGAACAAGCCTCATTCATTTTAAGTACATCCAGTTTTTGCGGAAAAAAGTAACTCTGACCAGTTATAAATGGATTTTTCGTAGTATGCAAAAAGTAATGATAGGTGCGTTTTGTAGCATCAAAACGCGCATGATTATTCATATCAACTTGAATAATAGTGTGAATAGCTATGTCTGAAGGAAGTATTCCGTTTAATTTAAACTTTAGCTGTTCAGGTTCAAATTTTGGCGGTAAATCAACATGAAGAAAATAATTGGAGGCATGAACGCCAGTATCTGTCCTTCCACAACCCACAACATCAATTTTCTCAAAGCTGTGCAGTTTAGAAATTGCATTTTCAATAGTTTCTTGTACACTTGGAGACGATGGCTGCTTTTGCCAACCACAGTAATTAGTACCCAAATAACTTAATTCAAAAAAATACCTTTGCTTCACAGAGCAAAGGTATTCAAACTAAGAAACTGAAAAAGTAATTTGTATGAATAATCGTTATTTTAATATCTCTAAATTTCGAATGAGCATCGATTTTCGTTCAAGGTAAATCAAATCTTCTTGCTTCAACTCATTTAGTAGTGTGGTAACTTTTTGGCGTGAAATAGCTGTTATATTGGCAATTTCTTGATGTGTTAATCTATGCTTTACCAAAATTTCATGACCAACAGGTTTACCTAAATCGTTAGCTAATTCTTTGATGAATTCTACTAACCTTGTTCTTGCATCCTTAAACATAATAGATTCCAAACGATTCTCAGTTCGTTTTAATCGTTTTGTGATTTGTTGAATTACCTTATTATTCAATTTAGGATGCTCGTCAATAATTTGTTGCATATTTTGGTAAGAAATAGTACAGACTATTGTATCTTCATCCATAGCTTGCGCATAATCTCTACGCTTGTCGCAGTTTTCAGAGTCAAGAAGCCCCATTTCACCAAACATCTCACCCTCATAAACAATCGCTTTTATGGTTTCTTTACCCTGAACTGAATGCTTACCAAGTTTTATTCTCCCTGATGCCACAAAGTGAATGTCTGTTGACGGATCATCAGGGAAATAAGCGTATTCATTTTTGTCCAAATTTCTTGTTACTGTAAGTTTTTCTATGCGTAACTTATCCTCGTAAGAAATTCCCTCAAACAAATTTATTGAATCAATGTGCCACAGTTTTGTTAATTCCGTAGTCATAACTTAAAATTTTATCAGTTCAAAAGTTAATATAAACTTCTAATTACTAAACAAGAGGTAATTCATTTGGTTCACGAAAATCAAAAAAATGTTTAAACTTTTAGTAAATAGATTAAACAAACAGAGTCTTCCAAGAATAAAGCGGGTTAAAGAGCTATGACATAATCCTCGCGTAAACCGCTGTGCCTGGAAACTGTTCTAAGATTTTCTTTAAAAGTGCTGTAATTGGAATAGCGAGTATTAGACCAGGAATACCCCAAATGAAACCCCACAAGGCAAGCATTATTAACACAGTAACGGTATTAATAGAGAAGGATTTCCCCATTAGGATTGGTTCTAATATACCACCAAATAACACTTGGATTCCAGCTAAAAGGATAATAAACCCAAGTAATGTCCCTGTTTGATCTAACTCCACAAGCCCAAAGCCAGATAGAACGACAACCGCAATAATGGATCCAACCATTTGGATAAAATTAATTAAGAATGCAAAAAGACCCCAAAATAAAGGAAAGCTTACATCAAAATAATAACATGCCAAACCAAAGCCAATACCAGTGAAAAGACTTAATACAAATTTTACAATGATGAATTTTAGTATGTCTTGTTCTATTTGTCGGAATGTTTTAATAGACGCAAAGCGTTGTTTAAAAATGAGAAGCTCCATTACTTTTTGAATATTTACAGATCCAGTCAGCAGTAAAACCAAAAAGAAAATGGTCATTAACAACATGCTTACGAATTTGCGAGCAAAATTGAGCGTGTTGCCAAAGTTTCCAAACACATTAGAGGTAAACTTTTCACTCTCTAAAAGAGCTTGAATATCCGATTGACCTTCTGCCGCATGAACCCCAATTAATTCCATTAAAGGGTGGATTACATCGTTAAGTTTTTGATCAAACTTTTTGTAAAAATCAGTATTCGATGCAGCTATTTCTTTACTCGATAATTGCACTACTTCAAAGCCAATTTTAAGTCCTCCAGCAATAAATATTATCACCACGATTAAACCTACAATGTTTGGAATATTTTTACGCTGAAACCATCGCATTAAGGGCATGAAAAGTAATGCAAGGAATAAGGCAAACACTAATGGAACGAAAATGATAGAAAGCACTTTCATTAAATAAAGCACAAATGGAATTACTATTATCAATAATAATTTTCGAATAGCTCTAATATCTCTTTCCATGAATGTAAATTGAGGACCAATAATAGCAAAATTAATGCTTTCATGAGATTAAAGTGGAAATAAAAACAACTTTTTGTTGTAAATTAAGATTAGAAACTAATAAAAAGTCAGACGGTCAGAAATAACCAAATTGTGAATACCTAAAATAACTGAATTTTTATTTATTATTCCAATTTGACATCGTTTGCGCTAACCCAATAGTAGAAAACCCTTTAATAAATTCACATGCTGTTTTTATTCTTTCCTCAAGGTTTATTCTTTCTTCATCTGACCACTCGCCTAAAACATAATCTACTTGTCGTCCGGGTAAAAACTCATTTCCAACCCCAAAACGAAGTCGGGCATAATTTACGGTGTTTAATGTCGCTTGAATGTGTTTTAATCCATTATGACCACCATCACTTCCTTTTCCTTTCATTCTTAATTTACCAAAGGGTAGAGCGATATCGTCTGTAATAACTAGTAAATTTTCTATTGGAATTTTTTCAGCTTGCAGGTAATAATTTACTGCCTTACCGCTTAAATTCATAAACGTTGATGGTTTTAGCAGCAGTATTTGTCTCCCTTTAAATTTAGCATGGGCAAGTTCGCCTAGTTTGACTGTGGAAAAGGTAACGTCAGAAACTGAAGCAAAGTAATCGACAACTTTAAACCCTATATTGTGACGTGTTTCTTCATATTTCAATCCAGGGTTTCCAAGACCAACGACTAAATA
>SKGS01000126.1 GCA_007117355.1 Lishizhenia sp.
CGTTACTTCGGTGAACTCAGCACATCGTGTTGAGCTCCTTACACATTCGGCATTGCTCAGTGCAGGCAGTCGGTTCACCAATCTGACATTTTTCACGAATTAAAAAATTGATATAAAGCATCTTAAAAGTAAATATGGCATTTTATATAGTCCCCATTTTTGGGGACACTTCTTTTTAACAGATTTTGATTTAATTTTGAACTATTTGTCGTTACAACCCCTGTGAAATATGCTTATATTCCTATGGGGCTTGTGCCTAAAATAGCTTCAAAATTAAATTCATGAACCGAGCACTTCAACAAGTTTCCTTCGGTAAACTCTGGGCATCGCAGCAAACTGCCTGCGAGCTCAACGCAGTTAATAAAGCGGGTTATTATAACCTGTAAATTGAATTTGTGTTTAGAGGAATATTACAGAGTAAGTATTTAAAAAAAGATCAGAACGCTTCTGTTAGCATAATATAAAACGCATTGCTTTTTCGACCAATTCCATAGTCAAAACGCAAGTTAAGCCTTTCCTTTGGATTAATAGCAAAACGAATACCAGCGCCAAAACTATATTTTAATGTGCGTAAAGATAAATCTGATGGCTGACGAAAAACATCTCCTACACCGCCAAAAACAACCATTCCAAAACGCCACCAAACAGGAAAACGATATTCTACTTGAGCACCCATAAAATGATGGTCTCGGAATCTATTTCGGGCATATCCTCTTAAAATATCGTCTCCCCCTACCCTAGCCATATCCAAAAAAGGAACGCCTCCCCAGTTCATGAATAGAACAGAATTTAAAGCAATAACATGGTCTTTTTTGATTTCCCTATAGCGATTGTATGTAACATTTACATTGCCATAATCAAAATCACCTCCAAAACGATTGTCAAATAAATAAGACGAAATCTCAAACAATTGTCCTGAATAGGCATTTACCACATTGTCTCTAGTATCATAAGTCAGTACAGCGCCAAGCCCACTTCCAAAACCTCCTTTGTAACCAACTATTTCACCGCTTTCTAACTCTCCACCAGGTGTTAAATCAAAATTATATTCATAAGCAAATTGGTAATCTAAACCCACAAATAATTTATTAGCAACTTGCTTCATTGCCAAAATCTTCCAATGAACTAAATCAAAACTATAGCGTTCCATTTGGTCATTTTGCGTGGTATTTCCTACTCCATAATAACGATCAGGAAAGTTTCTGTAACGCGCTTCTCCTTTAAATAAAAACTTTTCTTCCTCGGTAAAAATATTCCAAGAGGACCAGGCGTCAAACTGACGATTCTGCGTGTAATCTGCCAACAACTTCACATAAGATAGTCTTGTTGTTTCATAGGTCCCTCTTTCCTTACTCCCTGTATTGAAATAATAAACTCCAACCGCTCCCGCTGCAAAACGTGTGTCAGGAGTATAATACAGCAATGAGAAAAGAAAAATTCCTTCCTTCTTATGAACAGTATCAGCTTCTAAAAAATTAAACTTTCTCCAAAATTTATTTTGGTTTTGAGCACAGATTTTGCCGCTTGATAATACAAGCACAAGCAACAAAAAGATGTAAATAGCGTGCTTCATAAAAGATTAATACCTCATAATATTAGCGCACCTCACTTCCAGCATTCACCTCTTTTTCAGGGGAAACAAAAGACAATTTTCCTTCTGCATTTTCTGCCATCAAAATCATACCTTGCGATTCAATTCCACGAATTTTTCGAGGTGCTAAATTCATTAAAACCGTGACTTTTTTGCCAATAATATCTTCTGGTGCATAATGTTCAGCTATTCCAGAAACAATGGTACGTTTATCTAATCCAGTATCCACTATTAGTTGCAATAACTTATCTGCTTTTTTAACTTTTTGGGCTTCCAATATAGTACCAACGCGAATATCACATCCCATAAAATGGTCAAAGCTTATCTCCTCTTTTTGTGGTTGAAAGGTGATTTCTTGTTCAATGTTGGCTTCCTGTTTTGTGGCAAATAATAAATCTTGTTCCTTCTTGACCATTTCATCTTCAATTTTTTGAAACAATATCGTTGGCTTTTTCAAAAGATTATTTTCATCTAACACTTCCATTGTTCCTGCTTTATCCCAATCGAAGTTTTTCAACGAAATAAAATCTCTTATTTTCGAAGCAGAAGTTGGAAGAAAAGGGTCTAACAAAATCCCAAGAGAAGCTGTTATTTGCAAAGCAATGTGCATGATGGTTTCTACCCTTTTTTCATCGGTCTTCACCGCTTTCCAAGGTTCAGTATCCGCTAAATATTTATTTCCGAGACGGGCTAAGTTCATCACTTCACTCTGGGCCTCACGAATCTTATATTTATACAACAACTCCTCCACCTTTGGACGAATCTGGCCCATCTGTTCCAATATATGTTCATCCAAATCGGTTAATTCACCTAATTGAGGTAGTTTTCCATTATAGTATTTTTGCGCAAGTACTAAAGCACGATTGATAAAATTACCTAGTACATCTGCTAATTCGTTATTTACCCTTGCTTGGTATTCCAACCAAGTAAATTCGCTGTCTTTACTTTCAGGAGCAATCGCAGTCAGCGTATATTTCAATTCATCAACTTTATCAGGGTAGCGCTCCAAATATTCATGCAACCACACCGCCCAATTGCGAGAGGTAGAAAATTTATCTCCTTCTAAATTCAAAAACTCCGATGCTGGCACATTATCCGGTAGAACAAAATCACCATGCGCTTTTAATAATATTGGAAAAATAATAGCGTGAAAGACAATGTTGTCCTTTCCAATAAAATGAACAAGCTTTCGGTCGCCTTTCCAGTATTCTCCCCAATTTTTGCCATTATCAATTGCCCATTGCTTTGTTGCTGAAATATATCCAATTGGGGCATCTAGCCACACATAAAGCACTTTGCCTTCTGCATTTTCAACAGGAACAGGAACACCCCAGTCTAAATCTCTAGTCATTGCACGCGGCTTTAATCCTCCATCAATCCAACTCATGCACTGCCCTACTACTTGATTTCGCCACTTAGAAACATCATGATGCATCTTTCCATCCAATGTACCTTCTTTTATCCATGATTTCAACCATTCCTCGTGCTGATCCATTGGCAAGTACCAATGCGAAGTTTCTTTCAAAATCGGAGTTGCACCACTTAGCGTAGATTTCGGGTTTATTAATTCCAATGGGCTTAATGCTGTCCCACATTTTTCACATTGATCGCCGTAAGCATGTTCATAACCGCATTTAGGACATTCCCCTGTGATATACCTATCTGCTAAAAACTGTTGAAATTCCTCATCATAATACTGTTCACTGCGCTGTTCAATGAATTTACCTTCTTCATTTAATTTCTTGAAAAAGTCTTGCGCTGTCTGATGGTGAATCGGTGTTGATGTACGGTGAAAAATATCAAATGAAATGGAAAAGTCTTCAAATGCCTTTTTCAAGACGCTATGATATTTATCAACGATTTCTTGTGGTGAGATACCTTCTTTTTTCGCTCTTAATGTTATCGCTGCTCCATGTTCGTCACTTCCACAAATAAAAGCCACATCGTGACCTTTATGACGCAAAAATCGAACAAAAATATCGGCGGGTAAATAAACCCCTGCAACATGCCCTAAGTGCAATGGTCCGTTAGCATAAGGTAAAGCAGCGGTTATTGTATATTGAGCTTTTTCCATTTATCAGATTTTTGTACAAAGATATACAAAAGGCAAAGGTCAAAGAGAAAAAAGAAGGCATAAAAAAAAGACCAATATTAAAACTCTCATAGTACTATTGGATAATAAATTTAAATACTTTAACATTTTCATCACAAGATATTTGTAATTGATATAGCCCCGTAGAATACTGGCCCGATTTAATTCGCAAAGTGTTGTCATTTAATAATTTAAACGACGGACTATCAATCATTCTTCCTTGACCATCCATTACGTGTAAAGTAACAGATGAACACCAATTTTCGGGGCTTTGAATAAATAAATAATCTCCTTGATTAATTGGGTTAGGAAAAACAAGGAATTTCTCAGAATTATCTATTTCAGAAACATTTAAAAATTGGACATCAATTGTTAGGTAATTTTTCAATGTGTCCATTTCAACTTCATTACCAGCTTCGTCAAATGCATTATATAAAAATAAATCTACATCTTCAATTTGATAATCCATAAGCTCAACGTCATAGTAGTTCTTATATAACATACTAGTTAACCATTCACTTTGCGAAGAGTTCCATGTCAAAACCGATAAAAATTCGTTTTCATTGAATAATAAGCTTGGTATTGTACTTGTATCCATCGATTCGTCAAAAACAATAATATTTTGATAATCCATGATTTGATTGTTCACTAAAAAAGTATTTGCTGTGAAGGAACTAACTTTTGGGTTTCTTGTATCTAATCCAATTTCAGATTTATTTATATCTTTTATTACTTGCTCATTACCAGAAATATCCTTTGCAAAATATACAAGCAAGTCCAGACTATCTCGTTCTAAATTTTGATCTACTATGAGGAAATTCGCTTCAAATATTGAATCATTCAACCAATAACTATCATTAGGTCGATATTGTAAAGAGTTATTAATTCCTTCTGGGTGAGATATTTCAACAAATGGAATGGAATTTTCATCCATTTTTTCGGAATAATTTATCCAAAGACTCCAATTTCCTAACCCAGCATTGCCATCATAAATTGGTGAGTTTGTCATTTCTAAATTTAATATCGAAGGTCTTTCAGTATCAATTGAGAAAAAAGCAGATAAAGTATCAGCGCAAAAATTTCCAGAAGTATCTATAATGTTTATCAAAAAAACATCAATATCTAAAAACTCCACTTCATTTTGCGGAAGATGAAATTTATAATTACATGAAGTTGAAGAAATCCAGCTTGAACTTAAAGCATTAAATACAAGTGGTTGATTCGCCAAATTAGAAAAGGAAAAAATCAGCGGTGACAAATTTGTAGTATCCATAACTTTATCAAATTGTAATGTTATTTCCACATTATTTGGACCAAAATCATTCCTATTGAAAACAGTTTTATTGATAATTGCACTTACAATATTTGGAACTTTAGTATCAATTTGAAATACCTCAGTTGCAGTATATGTATCGAGTTCATTTCCAAAAGGATCAACTATATTGGAAATCTGGAAGGTGATAAGAGTTTCAATATCATCATTTAAATCAATATCGAATAAAAGAATTAATGAGTCGCTTGTTATCCAATTTGAATTCACTTCATTTATAACTATCGAATTGTTAAGCGTACTCGGTTGCACTATTTCAAAAAAAGGTAATTGTTGTGTATCACAGGGTTTATTTAGCTTTAAATGTAGTTCAAACCCGTCAATGCTATTTTCTGTATTAATTAATGAAACAGATGGTGAAACTTTCGTAATTGAGGGTTTGCGTGTATTGACCCAAATCATTTTATCAAAAATAGATTTCTTTTGCATTATTCCATTACCCGATTTAGCGCTATCGATAGTAAAAATAATACTGTCTAAAATTTGAACACTCGGCAGCACTAGGAATGACGCCTCAAAAATAG
>SKGS01000018.1 GCA_007117355.1 Lishizhenia sp.
CATTATTAACGATTTATAAAAATTAAAGAAAAACACAACAAGAACTATTAAGCTTTTAACCCAATATTATCTAGTGGGCTTTCACACGAAAGACTCTAGTTCAAAACATTTATAAAAAAGTACTTCTTACATTAATAAACAGTCAAAACTCTAAATAATCTCAATTTTTATCACAAGCAAACCATATTCTGTATCTTTGTAGCATGAAAAAAATTATTTTTTGTACATATTTAATCGCTCAATTTCTGTCGTGTTCAAATTCAGAAATGGATGATGCGAATAATTTTCTTGTAAAAAATGACGATCAAGGAGAATTAAAAAGCTTCGAAAATCTTCGAGTTAAAGCTGAAGAAACAAATGATATCGAGGATTGGATTAACTTAGCTTCTTTCTGTAAAGAGGAGTCTAATTTTGAATGTGCTTTAGATGCAGCCGCAAAATCTTTTCGACTAGATTCTACAAATCTTGAAGCAAGAAAATTATACGCTTGGTCACTTATAAACAAGCCTGAACCACCTTTAATTGACATTGAAAGAGCAAAAAGACACTTTAAATACGTTCTTTCCATTCAACCAAAGGAAGCGCAGACGATGATTGAGCTTGCTAATGCGTATTCGCTTACAGGTGATTTTGAAAATTCTTTTCTCTTGATAAATAATGCGTTAAAAATAAATGACCGGTTGAGAGACGCATACATTCTCAAAGGGTCAAACTACAGAGTAGTGGGCAACTACAAACTTGCGTTATCAAGTTATCAAACAGCTGTTCAGATGGACCCTGATCATTTTATGAGTAATTTACAAACTGCTTATTTGCTGACAGAAATGGAAAATCATCAGCTTGCTTTAGAATATTACATGAACGCTGTTTCTATAAAACCCGAATCAATTGAAGCTATTTATGGTGTAGCAAAAAGCTATCAAGATATAGGGCTTTACGACGAAGCACAAGCTACATATCGAAATCTATTAGATGTAGATAATCGTTTTTTTATCGCTTATTTTAATCAAGGTTTTATCAAGCAGTATTATATAAATGAATTAGACAGTGCAGCATATTATTACAATTTATGTCTTGAAGTTCAACCAGAATATGTAAAAGCTTGGCATCAACTTGGCGAAACATACAGGGTTCAAGGAAGGAATTATGAAGCTGCTAAGGCTTACACAGAAGTACTTCAGTTGAATCCTAATTATGAGCCAACCTTGGTAGCAAAGGAAAAGTTACGAAAAGCAAAATGACCAAAAAAGCTGTCTTATTTCAAGCAATTGGAGAGGCTGTAATTCCACTTTTGGGATTCTTTTTCTGGGAATGGAGCTTGTACTTTATTTTACTTTTCTTTTTTATTGACTTGATTGTTACAGAGTTTTTTCTCTATCTAAAAGGTAGAAAAATTGTTCAGTATCAAAACAACCAAGAACAGAACACGAACTTTCGAAAATTCGGAATAATAAGTCTTGTCCTCATGGTTGGTGTAATTATATCAAGTCACTTTGGAATATTCTTTATCGAACGTGGAATAGTTTTTAAAGAAGAAATTGTTGCATTTTTAGTTTATGAAGAACTAGATTTGCCAATTGCTCAAGGCTACATCATTTTTCCCTTAGTCATTTTAGGAAATTACACTCAGTATCACACTTTTTTTATTAAACAACGTAAAGAGTTGTTTTACAGAGTTGAACACATTTATAAAATAAGAATTAGAGCCTTGTTCTTAGCTATTTCAGGTGCAATTCTTTCCATTTTTATTGCTGTTATTTTTCAATTCGAAGAGGCTATTTATCTAATCCTTCTTCTTGCAGTAAAGTTTTTCGTTGATTTAAAGTTTAGATAATTGAGCTACTTTAAAACTTCTTAACATCACTTTAAGGGGGTATTAATCTTTTTTAAGTTTATTTTAAGGTGGTTCGTTTAAACTTTGCATTCTCTTAAAACGAAGTCATGAAATTGATTGTTTTTATCATGGTTCTTGCGCTATCGCAAATTGCCTATTCACAAAAAGAAAAGAACAAAAAGCTAGTTGATTCTTTAACCTATGAACAACACATGGGGCTTCCTGCGGCGGCATCAAAAATATATACTAGTGGCAAAAATTATGCTATTTCAGGTTTTGGTGAATCTAATTACAATCATTATTTAGGACCAAAAAATAGAGAAAGCCAAGACCTAGAATTATATAACACTCATTTGCAAAGGTTTGTATTGTACGGGGCTTACAAGCCAGTAGATTGGTTGGTTCTTTATGCTGAGCTCTTTGCTGAGTTTGCAAATGACGGAACAGAAGAAAGTGATTTTGAATACTTCCCTGAATTTTTTATTGATTTTTTAATTAATAAAAGATTCAATGTTCGAATTGGAACACATCAACCAGGGATAGGTTACATAAACAATAATGACGAACCAATATTATTTTATTCTGTAAACAGACCTGAGGTAGAAAGAATGCTTATCCCTTCTCAATGGATAGATTTAGGACTAATGACTTATGGACATTTAAACGACAACTTTAAATGGAGCGCATCTATCTACCAAGGTTTGGATGCAGAAAACTTAAATGGTTCAACATGGATTAGAAGAGGGAGAGATAAGGCGCTGAGATTTAATTTTGACTCCTACCTTTTGAATGGAAAACTGCTATATACTGGAATTGAAAATACAGAATTATCTGTTAGTGGATTATATTCTCCTGTAGGTCTCGGAAATACCATCGAAAGGAATGGTGCAATAGAGAATGTTCGTGCCAACACATATTTAGGAAGTGCTTATGCGCGTTATACTTACAAGAACTTATCGTTAATGGCACTAGGTGTTTTCGGGAATGTTTCAAATACAGACCAACTGTTTTATTTAACTCAAAATTCATCTATTGGCCCACAAGTTATAGGTAGTGAAATCTTGGGGTTCTATGCAGAAGCCAGTTATGATATTCTTCCCTTGTTAGGATTTAAAAAGCAAAAAGATGACGCAAAGAATGACAACTTTTTCTTTAAAAGAGAAGAGTTTAAACTTCCACTTTTTGCTAGAATAGAAAGACTAGATACGCATAGAAGTGTTCACGAATTACTTAGAGACCAAGAAATATTGCGCAGTAACTTAACCACTTTAACCTTAGGAGCTAACTTTAATACGCGTCGAAATATAGTTTTCAAAGCTAATTATCAATTCCGTTGGAATAAAGAGACTCTGCCGACAGGAGAATTTGAAGGAGATAGAATAGAGGTTGGTTTAGGGTTTATTTTTTAGACTACAGACTATTCTCAAATTAAAACCCATAGCTTCTAGAGAGGTCTAAGGTAAATCTTTTCTCCTCAAAATTAGATTGAAACAATAAACTCTTTAAGTCTGTTAAATAAATCAGACATTGTTTTTCCAATAAACAAAATCAAATGATAAGTTGTTTTTTCATAACGTCGTAACAGCTAATTATTAAGTTATTTCGATGACGATTTTGAAATAATCATTTTTTTTATTTGTCAAATACCATAAAATGGGTATTTTTGCTGTGAAATTTAAGTTTATTTAAATTTAATCTAAATAAGAAAAAGGTTGTTTTTAAAAATAACAGTATGATAAAAGTAACGGAAAACGCAAAAAAGCAAGCTGTTAAACTCATGGAAGAAGATAGTAAGCCAAATAGTTTCATCCGCGTTGGAGTTCAAGGCGGTGGATGCTCTGGTTTGATGTATCAACTTGAGTTTGATAATGAGATGAAAGAGAGCGACCAAGTTTTTGAAGATAATGGTGTTCAAATCGTAGTAGATAAGAAAAGTTATTTATATCTAATCGGTACAGAATTAGATTACTCTGGCGGTTTGAATGGGAAAGGATTTATTTTCAAAAATCCAAATGCTGACAGAACTTGTGGTTGCGGGGAAAGTTTTTCCATATAACCCTTTAAAAAGAAATTAAATGGCTTATACAGAAGAAGAATTAGCAAAAGACTTAGAAAAAAGCGAGTACAAATTTGGATTTACAACCAACATTGAATCCGATCGCGCTCCAAACGGTATTAATGAAGATATCATTCGTTTTATTTCTGCAAAGAAAGAAGAACCAGAATGGCTTTTAGAACATCGTTTGAAAGCATTTCACATTTGGAAAGAAATGACTGAGCCAGAATGGGCACACATTCATTACGAAAAACCAAATTTCGATGACATTTGTTACTATGCAGCTCCTAAACAAACGAAAAAATACGAAAGTTGGGATGACGTAGATCCAGAAATGAAAGAAACAATGAAAAAATTGGGGATTTCATTAGAAGAACAAAAACGTCTTACTGGAACTGCGGTTGATTTTGTAATGGATTCAGTTTCTGTTGCAACTTCCTTTAAAGCAAAACTGAAAGAACTTGGAATTATTTTCTGTTCATTCTCGGAGGCTGTGCAAGAACATCCTGAATTGGTTAAAAAATATATGGGTACTGTTGTTCCTCCTAGAGATAACTTTTATGCTGCTTTAAATAGTGCTGTATTTACTGATGGTTCGTTTTGTTATATTCCGAAAGGAGTAAGATGCCCAATGGAGTTATCTACATATTTTAGAATCAATGAAGGCGGAACAGGGCAATTTGAACGCACATTAGTTGTGGCTGACCAAGGGTCGTATGTTTCTTACCTAGAAGGTTGTACTGCACCTCAGCGTGATGAAAATCAACTTCACGCTGCTGTTGTGGAACTTATCGCATTAGATGACGCTGAGATAAAGTACTCAACAGTTCAAAATTGGTATCCTGGAGATAAAGACGGTAAAGGTGGTGTATTCAACTTTGTTACTAAACGAGGACTATGTGAGAAAAACGCAAAAATCTCATGGACTCAGGTGGAAACAGGATCTGCTGTTACATGGAAGTACCCATCTTGTATTTTGAAAGGAAATAACTCGGTTGGAGAATTCTACTCAGTTGCAGTTACGAATAATTTTCAGCAGGCAGATACTGGAACCAAAATGATTCATCTTGGAAAAAATACAAAGAGTACAATTATCTCCAAAGGTATCTCTGCGGGACAATCGCACAACTCTTACCGAGGTTTAGTTCAAATTCATGCAAATGCAGACAACGCTAGAAATTTCTCCCAATGCGACTCTTTGTTGATGACAGACACTTCTGGCGCACATACTTTTCCTTATATCGAGTGCAAAAATAACACTGCAAAAATTGAACATGAGGCAACAACTTCCAAAATTGGGGAAGACCAAATTTTCTATTGCTTACAACGTGGTATAAGTGAAGAAAAAGCAATTAGCCTTATCGTAAATGGATATTGCAAAGAAGTTTTAAATCAGCTCCCTATGGAGTTTGCAGTCGAAGCTCAAAAATTATTAGAAATTTCATTAGAAAATTCAGTTGGTTAACGATTTTATAAAATTATCATGTTAGAAATTAAGAATTTACACGCCTCAATTGAAGGGCAAGAAATATTAAAAGGATTAAATCTATCTGTTAAAGCAGGTGAAGTACATGCCATCATGGGACCTAATGGTGCTGGAAAGTCAACTTTAGCTTCTGTACTTGCTGGTCGCGAAGAATATGAAGTAAGCGAAGGCTCAGTAGATTTTGATGGTGTTGATTTATTAGATTTAGAAACAGAGGAAAGAGCTAAAGAAGGATTATTCTTAGCTTTTCAGTATCCAGTAGAAATTCCTGGTGTTTCCAATATCAACTTTTTGCGAACTGCTCTAAACGAAATTAGAGAGCACAAAGGAGAAGAAGCTCTTTCTGCTAAAGATTTTATGGCAAGAGTTAGAGAAAAATCAAAAATCGTTGAGCTTGACCCGAAACTAGCAAGTCGTTCGGTAAACGAAGGCTTTTCTGGTGGAGAGAAAAAAAGAAATGAAATTTTTCAAATGGCTATGCTTGAACCTAAATTAGCCATTTTGGATGAAACAGATTCAGGATTAGATATTGACGCTCTGAGAATAGTTGCTGGTGGTGTGAACAAATTGAGAAATGAAAACAACGCTGTTATCGTAATTACGCATTACCAAAGACTGTTGGATTACATTGTCCCTGATTACGTGCATGTACTTGCTGATGGAAAAATCGTTAAAACAGGTTCTAAAGAATTGGCGCTGAAATTAGAAGAAAAAGGATACGATTGGTTAAATGAAGAACAAACTGTTTAATTCATGGAAACAACACAAATAAACAAAGTCCTGTCTTTTGTCGATAATTGGGAAGTTCCTAAGGATGATTCTAGCATCCGCAAAGAAGCATTAGCGACTTTAGCACATATGGATTTTCCAACTACGAGAGTGGAAGATTGGAAATATACAAGAACTACCCGAATTACAAATAAAGAGTTTCATCAATCTGAAATACTTGATGTTAACATAAATAAATTTCGAATTCCTAATCTTGAAGCTCATCAATTGGTGTTCGTAAATGGATATTTTCGAAACGAGCTTTCGTCTATTCTTAAAGACGAAGGTCTTGAAATCAAAACTATTCAAGAGCTTGATGAAAACCTTTATGCTGACACTTTAGAGGATACTGAAGAAAATGTTTTTTCTTTAATCAATAAAGCGTATTCAACTTCTGGAACATGTATAAATTTCAAGAAAAATAAAAAGGCTGACTATCCTGTTCACATCCTACACGTTGTATCTGGAGAAAACGTAGTTTCTAATGTTCGCCATTTTGTTTCTTCAGAATTCGGTTCAAAGGGTGAAGTTATTACGAGTTTTCACTCTTTAAATGCTAATGATTGTTTTGTTAACGCTGTAATCGAGGGAAATGTAGCTGAAAACGCTAATTTGAACATTACGCAGCTTCAACTAGAAGAGCAAACTACTTTCCATATTTTCAAGGAACAGTTTGTACAGGAAAAAAATAGTAATCTTGAAATAAATACGGTTACTTTAGGAAGTTTACTTACTAGAAACGGAATTAACATTTTGGTGGATGGTGAAAACTGTCATTCTGAATTGAATGGTGTTTATTTAGGCAAAAACAAACAACATCTAGATACGCATACATTTATCGACCATCTTTATGGTCATTGTACTTCTAGTGAAACATATAAAGGAGTAATGAATGACCAGTCAACAGGTGTTTTTAATGGTAAAGTAATTGTTCGTCAAGATGCACAAAAAATAGAAGCGTATCAGTCGAACGGAAATATTTTACTTTCCCCAAAAGCTTCTGTTAACTCAAAACCAGAATTAGAAATCTATGCAGACGACGTGCGCTGTTCTCATGGTTCTACAACTGGTCAGTTAGATGAAGATGCTGTTTTTTATTTGCGTGCCAGAGGTATTTCTGAGGTTAAAGCTAAAGAGCTTTTGGTTGTGGCATTTATTTCTGAAGTTCTTGAAAAAATTAAAAATGAATCTGTTCTAGCATATATCCAAGATCAATTAGTTGAAAGGTTAAACTGGGAGTTTTAAAGAAATAAGTATTTTTCTTTTATATAAGCAACTTTACAAATTTAAATTAACAGAAAAGCTATCTCTGCTAGAGGTAGCTTTTCAATTTATAGCAAAATCACACTTTTTTGTAATTTCGCACGAACTGATTTATAAGATCAAAAAACAAACCTAATTCAAGTTTAAATTTTACTTTTGTTTTAAAAGTGCGTAAATGACGGAACAAAAAGAATGGTTTAAATTGGAGTTTTCGGATGTGTTCCGATATTTGAATTCTTCACAAGAAGGACTGTCAGAAAATGAAATTATAGAACGTCGGAATCTATTTGGTAAGAATCTTCTTCCAAAAAAAGGAAAAGTAACCTTATTACAAGTTATCATTCGTCAGTTTTTAAGTCCGTTAATATATGTTCTCGTTGGTGCCGCAGTTATTTCTTTTTTGCTTCAAGAATATGCAGATGCTATTTTTATTTTAATCATCTTATTCGTTAATGCGCTAATTGGAACAATACAAGAATGGAAAGCAGAAAGCAGTGCCGAAGCTTTGCAAGAAATGGTTCAGATTACTGCAAGAGTCATTCGAAATGGTGTTTCTAAAAATATCAACGGTGAAGAGTTAGTCCCTGGTGATATTGTTATACTTGAATCTGGGAATAAAATCCCTGCGGATATGCGATTATTTGAGGTTAACAGTTTGTTAGTTGAAGAATCTATTCTTACTGGAGAATCAGTCGCAATTGAAAAACATATAAATCCAATTATTTCTGAGGCAACTACAGCTGGCGACCAAAAAAACATGGTCTTTGCAGGAACAATTGTCACAAGCGGAAGAGCTAAAGGTATCGTAACTGGAATTGCTAATGCTACTGAAATAGGAAAAATTGCAGAATCCATAAAAGACAAAGGAAAAAGTATCGCTCCTCTTGTTGCACGCATGGAAGCATTTTCTAAAAAAATAAGTGTCATTGTATTAGTTGCCTGCACGCTTTTAGGTATTGGCGGCTATTACGCTGGATTTCCATTACAAGAAATCTTTTTCTTTGTGGTAGCAATTGCCGTTTCAGCCATCCCTGAAGGACTGCCTATTTCTATGACTGTAGCACTTTCTACGGGTAGTTTTAGAATGTCTAAACGGAATGTCATCATTCGTAATTTATCTGCCGTTGAAGGACTAGGTAGCTGCACCATGATTTCAACGGATAAAACAGGTACTCTAACCGTTGACCAACAAACTGTAAGGCATATTTTATTGTCCGATTCTTCCTTGCTTACCGTTTCTGGCCAAGGTTACAATGGTGAAGGAACCATAAAAGATGAAAAAGAAAATGAAATTCAATACCAAGAAAACCAATCGCTTTTCAATTCATTTTTAGAAGCTGTAACTATTTGTAATGAAGGTAGCCTTAACGGAGAAGGAGAAAACTGGAAACATGAGGGCGATGCGGTAGATGTTGCCCTTCTTGCGCTTGCTTACAAAAGCAAAACTAATCCAAATAAGGTAAAAGATAAAATTGAAATCGTTAAAGAAATTCCGTTTGAATCGGCTCGAAAATATGCAGCGGTTTATTACAAAAAAGCAGGAGAACTCCATTTTGCAGTCAAAGGAGCTGCTGAGGTTTTATTAGAGGCCACTGGTTCTTCTAACCACGAACTGTCAGAAGAGGCTGACAAACTTGCAGCTCAAGGCTTTAGATATATTGCTGTAGCTGGAGGTAAAGTTGATGAAGTACTAGAAGAGTCTGAGTTCCCAGCTGTTGACTTACTCGGATTTGTCGCACTAATTGACCCACCAAGGGAAGAAGTAAAAGACGCCATCGTTCGCTGCCATCAAGCTGGTGTTGAAGTCTGCATGATTACTGGAGACCATCCCGCAACAGCACTAGCTATCGCAAAAGATTTACATATTGCAACCAATGAATCAGAGCTTATAACGGGGACAGATTTAGCCAAAATAGGAGACGTATCTAGTAAAGCATTTCAAGATGCTGTTTTAGGGAAACATGTTTTTGCTCGGGTTAGTCCAGACCAAAAATTAGCGATAGTTCAAGCACAACAAAAAAATGGTCATTTCGTAGCTGTAACTGGCGATGGAGTGAACGATGCACCTGCTTTAAAAAACGCAAACATGGGAGTAGCTATGGGTTACGGAACCGACGTAGCAAAAGAAGTTTCTTCCATTATTATTACAGACAATAACTTCGCATCCATCGTGGCTGGAATTGAAGAGGGACGATATACTTATGGCAATATTAGAAAAATAATTTACTTATTAATTTCTACAGGTGCAGCCGAACTCATAATGATTGCGCTTGCATTGGCTGTTGGTACTCCACTTCCTTTTTTACCAGCTCAAATCTTATGGTTAAACCTTGTCACCAATGGTATTCAAGATAAAGTTCTTGCTTTTGAAAAAGGAGAAAAACGATTTATGCAAATGCCCCCAAAAGACCCAAAAGAAGGGATTTTTAATCGCATGATGATAGAACAAGTATTGTTGGCATCCTCTGTAATTTCTTTGTTAACTTTTGGATTATGGTACCATTTGATTAACAATTTAAACTATGAAGAAGCTGCGGCTCGAAATACCATTCTATTATTGATGGTTTTACTTCAAAACTTCCACGTGCTAAATTGTCGTTCAGAAACCACATCGTTTTTCAAGCTGCCGTTGCGCTACAATCCTTGGTTGTTTGTTGGTATTATAGCAGCGCAAGGTGTACATATTTTGGCTATGCAAATCCCTGTCATGCAAAACTTATTGCAAATTGCGCCTGTTAATATTTCGGACTGGGGGAAATTGTTTGCAACAGCAATACTAATTTTGATTGTCATGGAAATTTACAAATTGGTTAGGTACAGAAAGACAGATAAAGAACTAGCTAAGGAATAATTGAATAATAAATGGCGTAATTATTGTTGATCTTTAAACTTCAATAATTGCAAAACAAAGCAGATAAAAACAAAAGAAATGGGAAGAATACTAATTGTGGATGATGAGCGAAGCATCCGACGTTCACTAAAAGAAATACTGGAATTCGAAAACTTCGAAGTAGAAGAAGCAGAAGACGGGAAAGAAGGTCTTCAAAAAGCAACTTCCTCTCATTTTGATATTATTTTTAGTGATATAAAAATGCCAAAAATGGATGGCATGGAGCTTCTGGAGCAACTCCAAAAGGAAAAGGTTGAATCCCCAATTATTATGATTTCCGGACATGGTACTATCGAAACAGCCGTTGAAGCAATTAAGAAAGGAGCTTTTGATTTCATTGAAAAACCGCTAGACCTTAATAGGATTTTAGTTACCATTAGAAACGCAAAAGACAAGCATGCGCTGGTAGAAGAAACGAAAGTACTTAAAAAAACCGTTCAGCGTTTTAAAGGCTCTTCCATCATTGGTGAAACACCTGAAATTACGCAAATCAAGGAAATGATTGCAAAGGTTGCTCCAAGTGATGCCCGCGTTTTAATTACTGGTGAAAACGGAACAGGTAAAGAACTTGTAGCTCGTGCGCTTCATGAAAACTCTAACCGAAAAGGTGAACCATTTATAGAAGTTAACTGTGCAGCTATTCCGGCAGAATTAATTGAGAGCGAACTTTTTGGCCATGAAAAAGGTGCTTTTACATCAGCGGTGAAACAGAAAAAAGGAAAGTTTGAACTAGCTACCAACGGAACGTTATTTTTAGATGAAATTGGTGATATGAGCGCTTCTGCGCAAGCAAAAGTGTTAAGGGCTTTACAAGAAGGAGTCATTCAACGCGTTGGTGGTGAAAAAAATATCAAAGTAAACCCAAGAATTGTTGCCGCAACAAATAAGAATTTGCGAAAAGAAATTGAAGAAGGAAATTTTAGAGAAGATTTATTTCATCGTTTAAGCGTTATTCTCATGCATGTTCCTTCTCTTAATGACCGAAAAAATGATATACCATTACTAGCTGAACACTTTTTAACTATGATTTGTGCCGAACATGGTATTCCTAGAAAAAAGTTTTCCGATGATGCATTGGAAGCATTACAAAATACCAATTGGACGGGTAATATTCGCGAGTTGAGAAATATTGTGGAGCGTATGGTTATCCTTTGCGACAAGGTAATTAATGGTTTTGATGTAAATACGTTTTCTAATCCACGAAATTAACGCTTAAAGGAAAGTATCATGGCAAAAATCTTATTGATTGAAGATGAAGAAAGTCTTAACCATGTGGTTACGATGAATCTCGAAATGGAGGGGTATGAAGTGGTGTCTGTTTTTTCGGGTAACGAAGCGCTTCAATATCTTAATCAACTTAACGAATTTGGCCTAATCATATTAGACGTGATGCTACCATATGTTTCTGGTTGGGAAATTTGTGAAAAATTCAAAGAACGTAGCAATACACCTATTTTGTTTGTTTCAGCAAAAGGTACTTCAAGCGATAAGATAAAAGGATTAAAACTTGGTGCAGATGATTATCTCGCAAAACCCTTTGATTTGGAGGAATTACTTTTGAGGGTTCAACTTTTAATGCAACGAAGTAACCTAGGAAATATAAAACCAAAAGTGATTGTTATCGGTGATTCAGAAGTAAATATTTCTTCCTATGAAGTTATTAAGGATGGAGATATAATTACTACACTTACGAAACGAGAGATAGACTTTTTATTGCTATTTCAACAACATGAAGGAGAAGTAGTTTCGCGAGACTTTATTTTGGATAAATTATGGGGTACAGAAAGTTTTCCTACTTCAAGAACCATTGATAACTACATTGTTCAATTTAGAAAACTTTTTGAAAAAGACCACAAACACCCACAGTTTTTCCATTCTATTAGAGGGGTAGGTTATAAGTTTACCAATCATTGACATAACCCTTTTGAAACATTAATCATTGTCAATTAATTGTTATTTGACACTCAGGCTAAAACAACAGTCCTTTAAATAGTTTATTTTTGTATATAAAATTTACGACTCGTAAACTGTAAGTAGTTAGCAGTGTTTATAAACTAGTCGAACATAAAAACAGTATGAACTGATGAAATCAAAAAAAATACAAATAGAATACAAGCATTTTACAAAAGACGACGAACTGCCAAAACACATTTCTGAAATTATAGAAAAGTCGAAAGAGGCAGTTCAAAATGCTTATGCTCCTTATTCAAAATTCAAAGTAGGTGCTGCTGTTCGATTAGAATCAGGTAAAATCGTTTTGGGAAACAATCAAGAAAACATTGCGTATCCATCAGGTATCTGTGCCGAAAGAGTTGCATTATTTTCTGCTGGCGCACTTTATCCAACCGAAAAAGTTATACAATTAGCTATTGCCTCTGAAGGTGATTTAATTGATGAAAAAGCATTGTTAAGCCCATGCGGTGCTTGCCGACAAGTTATGGCAGAAGTGATTACTCGACAAGGCTGTAGCTTTGAGTTAATTATCTTGAATCCCGATAATTCTGTTTTACTATTCAGTAAAGCCGAAGATTTGATGCCGCTGCTTTTTGGTCACGAGTAAATCCTTTATTGGAAAGTTTTTTAATTATTTTTTCATGGCAACTAAAATATTTTATATTTGTCGGTTGCATTTAACATAAAACTAAATGGAAGCAAAAAAGACGACAAAAGGACAGTCAAGAACTACCAGAAAAAGTTCTGCTAAGACAAAGTCTAAATTCTCGAAAGAGACCTACATAAAATGGTACAAAGACATGCTTTTGATGCGTAAATTCGAAGAGAAAGCTGGACAATTATATATTCAACAAAAATTTGGTGGCTTTTGTCACTTGTACATTGGACAAGAAGCAGTAGTTGCAGGAACAGTAAGTGCTTGTCGTCCTGATGATAAACACATGACTGCTTACAGAGACCACGCCCACCCTATTGGTTTAGGAACGGACGTCCGTGTTTTGATGGCAGAGTTATATGGTCGTCAAACGGGATGTTCTAAAGGTAAAGGAGGTTCCATGCACTTTTTTGATAAAGAAAAAAACTTTATGGGCGGACATGGAATAGTTGGTGCTCAAATTCCAATGGGTGCTGGTGTTGCTTTTGCTGAAAAATATAAAGGCACGGATAACGTGGTTTTTGTTTCTATGGGTGACGGTGCTGCTCGACAAGGTGCCTTGCATGAAACTTTCAACATGGCGATGATTTGGAAGTTGCCAGTTATTTTCATTATCGAAAACAACAACTATGCGATGGGTACATCTGTTGAAAGAACGACCAATGTTATGGATTTAGAAAAGCTAGGTTCTTCATATGAAATGCCATCATATACTGTAAACGGAATGTCTCCAGAAGCTGTGCATGAAGCTATTGACATGGCAGCAGAAAGAGCACGTAAAGGAGATGGTCCTACTTTATTGGATATCCGAACCTATCGTTATAAAGGTCACTCCATGTCTGACCCACAGAAATACAGAACAAAAGAAGAGGTAGCGGAATATCAATCTCAAGACCCAATTGAGCATTGTTTATCCGTAATAAAAGAAAATAAATATTTATCTGATAAAGAAATTCAAGACATTCAGGATTGGATAAAAAAGGAGGTAGAAGAAGCTGTTCAGTTTGCAGAAGAATCTCCGTATCCTGAGGCAGACGAATTATATAAAGACGTTTACAAAACAGAGGACTATCCTTACATAATTGAATAATATATAAAAATATGGCAGAAGTAGTATTAATGCCCAAGTTATCAGACACCATGACAGAAGGTGTGGTTGCTGAATGGCATAAAAAGGTAGGAGATAAGGTTTCTTCTGGTGAAATTTTAGCGGAAATAGAAACCGACAAGGCAACGATGGAATTTGAGTCGTTTTACGACGGTGTTCTTCTTCATATTGGAATCGAAAAAGGTGCAACTGCTCCAGTTAATGATGTATTAGCAATTATCGGTGAAGAAGGAGAAGATGTTGAAGCTATTCTAGCAGAACTTAAGGCATCATCAGAAAAAGAAGATAAAGCAGAAGCAGAAACGAAAGATACCTCATCAAGCGAAAAGAAAGAAGAGCCATCAGAAAAGAAAACTTCGGAAGAAGTAAACTCGGAAAAAAGCAAGGAAACAACTGAGAAATCAGAAAAAACCTCAAATGTTACGAGTTCAAACGATAGGGTTTTCGCTTCTCCATTAGCTAAGAAATTAGCAGAGGAGAAAAATATTGATTTAAACCTTGTGCAAGGTACTGGTGATAATGGAAGAATCGTAAAACGAGATGTAGAAAATTACGTTCCTTACGAAAGACCATCTGGTGGATTTGCTCCACTAGCTGCTTCCGGGGAAGAATCCTTCGAGGAAATTCCTGTTTCTCAAATGCGTAAGACAATTGCTAAACGTTTGTCAGAAAGTAAATTTACTGCACCGCATTTTTATCTAACATTAGATATTGATATGGGTAATGCAATCGCAGCAAGAAAATCCATTAATGCCGAGGAAGGAGTTAAAATCTCCTTTAATGACATGGTGGTTAAAGCAGCGGCAATGGCATTAAGAAAACACCCAGCAGTTAATAGTTCTTGGAGAGGTGATGTTATTAGAAGAAACAATCACGTTCACATTGGCGTGGCAGTAGCTGTTGATGAAGGACTTCTTGTTCCTGTCGTTCGTTTTGCTGATGCAAAAGGTTTTGCACAAATTGGAGAAGAAGTAAAGGTTTTCGCTCAAAAAGCTAAAGATAAAAAATTACAACCTGAAGAATGGGAAGGAAACACTTTTACTATTTCAAACCTCGGAATGTTCGGAATAGAAGAGTTTACCGCAATCATTAACACACCAGATAGCTGCATTTTAGCTGTAGGAGGAATTAAGTCTGTTCCTGTCGTAAAAGAAGGACAAGTAGTTCCTGGAAACGTTATGAAAGTAACTCTTTCTTGTGACCACAGAGTTGTTGATGGGGCTTCTGGCGCAGCATTTTTAAATACATTCAAAAGATATTTAGAAAACCCTGTTTCTATGTTAGTTGGTTAAGAAAAATTCTTTTCTCAAAGAAAAAGGAGTTATTTATTTAACTCCTTTTTTTATTTTTAACATTTTGGTAGAAATCTGTTAATTAAAGTGTTTTGTGTTTTTTTTATAAAAAACAACCCTTAAGTTTGCTGCAATAATTCTTAACTATAAACTATGTTTAAAAATCTATCCACGACATTAATCGCAGTATTTACTGTTTTTTGTCTTTCTTCTCAAACAGTATATTGGGAAGATAATTTTGACAATCCAACTAATTGGGCAATTGATAACAATGGTTCTGGTCCAGACAATGATTTTGGTTGGTCTATTAAAGGCTTTTCCTCAAGCTGGTTTTTTGGTCCTAACATCATTCAATCTAATTCAGGCGGTAATTTTGCTGAATTGAATAATGGTAATCCAAATCTTGGAGAACAACTACTTGACGTCAACTTTAATTTAACTTTAGATGTTCCTATAGACTTAGTTGCTCTTGGGGCAGGAACAGATGTAAGCTTAGAGTTCCTTCAGTTCGGCGCTCGATTCTTAGATCGTCAATCTTTCCAGATAAGTACTGACGGAGGAAATACATGGATAGAGGTTGGAAACAATAATGATATCGAAACGCTTACTGGAGGTGGAGGTTCCGCTTTCGATAATCCGGATTTAGTATCCGTTCCTTTATCGCCTTTTTTGCAAAGCGTACCAGATGATTTACTTATTCGTTTCTCTTGGACTTCATTGTCTCCTGCATCAACAAACCCCAATGATTGGGTGGCCTATGGTTGGATGATTGATGATGTTAGAATAATTGAATCACCCGCTTATGATTTAGCAGTTACCAATACTTTTTATGGAACAGAAGGAATTCCTTATTTTCAAATTCCTTTAGCACAAACTTCAAATACTGTTTTTTCTGCTACTATTTTAAATAATGGTACAGAAACACAAACTGGAGTGACATTTAATGTAGATGTTAATAATGGGGCTATATCTGGATCAACCAATCCACCAATTTCTATAGAACCTTTTGAGACAGAGCAATTAGGATTACAATTTATTCCGCAAGAAATCGGTAATTACAACGTAGATCAATTCATACTTTCCGATTTTATAGGTCAAGATGCCAATCCATCAAATCTCTTTATAGATCCAATAAATTTTGACGTAACCGAATTCATTTATGCTAGAGATAACGGTATTCAGAATGGTTCAATAGGTCAATTTGCTGAACCTATGGAAATAGGTAACCGATTTAAGATATATGAAGATGGAGAATTGTTTGCTCTTGATGCATTAGTGACCAATGTCAATCCTGGAGATGAAATATATGTAAAGTTATACTTTTTTTCAAATGCTAATTTCATCGAGATTCCAGACGCGATATCCTCTCCTATTATTCTAAATAACCAACAAATTGATCAAATGACAAGCTTTACATTTGATGAACCTGTTGAACTTATCGCCGATAGCACTTATATTGCAGTTATTGGCTCAATGAACCAAAACTTAAGAGTAGGACGAGCACAAGCAGCTCCAGCACAAACTGTCTTTTTTAAACAATTACAGAGTAATGGATGGTTTTCCATGAATAATGCCGTTATGGTTCGTATGAATTTTGACCCTAATGCTGAAATGGCAGAGCAAATACAGCGAGATCTTGCTATGGAACTTATATCACCGCAAGAAGGGGAAATACTTAATCCAAGCTCTTTTCCTGTTTCATTTAATATTGTAAACAATGGCCCTGATCCAATACAAGAAGGAGAAATAATATACTTTGCCTATCAGGAAAATGGTACGGTTTATAATTTTAACGAAGGTAACCAAGGATTTGTAGATGGAATTTCTGCTCCTAATGTTATTAATGCTGGCGAAAAATTATTTTGGGAAGATATTGAAAATGTTTTTGGACAGTTCATCATGGATTATGAAAACATTTCTGACCCTACGACTATCTGTGCATGGGTATTAGGTGTTGGACAAGAAACCTTAAACAATGGAGGTCAAGACCCTAATGACCCTGATTTATCTAATAATACACAGTGTTTCGATATCCAACCATTTGCAAATATTCAAATTACTGATGCCACATTAAGTACAGAAGAAGCTTGTCCAAGAGAAAGAGTCGATTTGACTTTTGAAACTTCAGATGAGTTTCTAGAAGGCAATAGCTTTATCGTTGAACATTCACAAGATTTTAATGCTTGGACTATTGCTAACCAAGTTGAAGCTACAGAGAATGGAGTGATTAACTTCGGTGTGCCCGTTGGAAGTATGGCTGGCGAATTGTTTGTTCGTTTAAGATCAACCAATCCTGCAAGAATATATGACGTTGAAACACCTTTAATAATTACTCAAACGTTACCAACTGACAAACCTTTTGTTAATGGTAGTTCAGATATTTGTTCTGACCAGCAAGCTAATTATTCAGTAAATCCTTTAATTGGAATTGATACGTATAACTGGTTTGTTTCTGGTGATTTGTTTATTACACAAAATAATGGCTTGGATATTCAAGTAAATCCAACATCAAACGATGGATCTGGTGAAATATATGTTTTAGCTGAAAACTCTTGTGGTACAATTAACAGAAGTATAACTGAAATTCAATTAATCGAAACAGAGGAACACTTCAACTCAGGAAGTGCACTAAACTTTGGAGGAAATTATACTAGTTTTTCGGCTGAAGCTGTTTACATAGAAGATAATGATGGTTCGTTCGAAGGATGTTCTGGTTACCCAAGTAATTCACTTGATGGTAAAATCGCTTTAATAGATAGAGGAGGTTGCTTTTTCTCCACTAAAATGTATCAAGCTGAACTAGCAGGAGCAGTTGGGGTAATTATTATAAATAACAATCCTGCCGAAGGAGCAATAAACCTTGTCCCAGGTGACTTTCAACAAGAAATTTCTATCCCTGGTTTATCTCTCAGTTTTGATGATGGTCAAATAATCAAAGATTACATAAATGATAATGGAACTGCAACGATTCAATTATTCCAAGATGTATTTAAAGTAAATATTGTTGAACAACAAGAAATTTCCTTAGGTGACGTTGAAAATGTTTCTGCCTGTGGAGTTGCTGATGGAACAGTCGAAATTCTGGGTGAAGGAAATGGAATGATTAGTATAACTAGTAATAATTATTTTAATCAAGTAGAGGGAGAACTACCTTTAATTCTTGATAATTTACCAGCTGGAAACTTTACCGTTACCTTCCAAAACGGACCGTGTGTTTCCAATGAGTTAATGGTTTCTATTGTTGAACCAAATGCACCTGATGCTCCAAGTGTAATAGTGGATGGTTCCACAGTTCTTTGTGAAGGAG
>SKGS01000160.1 GCA_007117355.1 Lishizhenia sp.
ACCGAGCGTAATAGCTACGGTTCTTCACGCCTTGGACGAAATAGCCATAAAGTTGACCTTTACACCGCACTCGATGAAAACCCTGTAAATACTGTTTTGGGTGAAAAGTATTATGAGTTAACCAACCATTTAGGAAATGTACTTGCCGTTATCAATGACATTAAATACCCAATTGAAGACAACGGCAATGTAAGTTATTTTGAGGTGCATTTGGTAAGTATCTCAGATTACGCTCCGTTTGGAGTGCAGTTGGATGGAAGAACGGTTAGTAGTTCGGATTATAGGTATGGTATGAACTCCCAAGAGAAGGTGGACGAGATAAGCGGAAGCGGAAATCATTATACTGCAACACATTGGGAATATGACCCACGTTTAGGAAGGCGTTGGAATCAAGACCCCAAGCCTAACCCAACGATAATAAGTCCAAAAATTATTTTCAGGTCTCAACTCAACTCTGTTCTTACTCTTTCAAGGTTTATATAGTAAATCTCATCGTTTTCAATATTTAAACGACTAAAAGCTTTTGAAGTGTTGCGTTTGAATACTTCTAAATCAGCACCCCAATTTTCATCCTCATAAAATTCACCTAAAACTCTATTCAAAATAGTGAAATCAATTTTATCGAAATCATTTTCGGTAAGCCGATTGGTTTTGAATGGACCAAAACGTTCATTATTTTCTAAATCTGACAATAAATTAGCTGTCAGAATATGGTGAAACGTGATTTCTAACGTTTCAAATTTAAAAATATCATATCCATAAAATCCTAAGTAATTTTCTTTGTCAACTTCATAATAACTCTCAAGTCTTATCATATTACCATGGTCGGTTTTAAAATGTCTGCTCATTTATACCTAGACAAAAGGTGTATAATTCAACCAATATAACTGATACCATACACCTTCTGTCCGATTATTTCTTGTAAAAATACTAATTTTTTACAAATCATCAAACGTACTTTTAAAGCTTTTAAAATCCTGTTAATCATTGAAGTATATTTAGTTCAACGTGCTTCAATTGTCCTGATGTCATTTGTCGTTGAGGTATTAGAATAATTCTAAATTAGAACTTCACGTTTAAAGCTAAAGTGGGTCAACATCTATGGAAATGCGACAAGATTTATTTCTTGGGCGAGTGTAAAAATCATCTATTACTGCTTCTATTTTTTCCTTGACCTTTTTAACAGATGCTTCTTTTTCAATTTTTAAGCGAATAATGCGAAGGTAATTGTTTTGTATTCGAGCAACTATTGGAGATTCAGGCCCTAAAACTCTATTTCCAAAAACAGCTTTTAACGGTTGTGCTAATTCCATGGCTAGTGCTTCTAACTCGTGCTGGTTTTTGTGTTTTAACGTAATGGCAATTATCTTATAAAATGGAGGATAGAGGTAATTTTTTCGCTCGATAAGTTCATTTTCATACATCAATTTGTAATCATGTGCCATCACTTTTTGAATAATCGGATGGTCGGGATCCATGGTTTGGATGATTACCGTTCCTCGCTTATTTTTTCGACCTGCTCTTCCTGCCACTTGCGACATCAATTGATAACTTCTTTCAAATGCTCGAAAATCTGGTCTTTTTAACATCATATCAGCGTCTAAAATTCCAACTAATGATACATTATCAAAATCCAGTCCTTTAGTAACCATTTGCGTTCCAACAAGGATATCAATCTTTCTATCATCAAAGTCTTTAATGATTTGCTGGTAACTGTTTTTTAATCTCGTAGTATCGAAATCCAGTCGTTGGACTTTTACACCAGGTAAAAGAATATTTAGTTCATCTTCTATTTTTTCAGTACCGAAACCAATCATTTTCAAACGATTACTTCCGCAGGAAGGGCAGGAGCCAACGGGTGGGGTAAAATAACTGCAATAGTGACATTTTAAAATATTCGTCTGCTTGTGATAAGTTAAGGAAACATCACAGCTTTTACACATTGGTGTCCAGCCACAAACCTCACAAGCCCAAACGGGATTGTAACCTCTACGATTTTGGAAGAGAATGATTTGCTCTTTGTTTTCTAACGCCTTTTTGATATGCTCCATTAGAAAACTGCTAAACTCCGACTGCATCGTTTTGGCTTTCTTCTCTTTTTTAAGATTGGCGGTCATTATTTCTGGCAGCAAAATATTTCCAAAACGTTTGTTTAGCTCTACCAAGCCATATTTTTGATTTTTAGCATTGTAATACGTTTCCATAGCTGGAGTGGCCGACCCAAGCAATACTTTTGCACCGTGAAAAGAACGTAATACAATAGCAGAATCCCTTGCGTTATAACGTGGACTTGGGTCATACTGCTTAAATGAACTTTCGTGTTCTTCATCCACAATGATTAAACCTAAATCTCTAAATGGCAGAAACAAAGAACTTCTTGCACCAACAATTATTTGAAATTTAGTGCTATTACCTTGTAATAAGGTATTCCAAATTTCAATTCGCTCATTGGCATTAAATTTAGAGTGATAAACACCAACCTTGTCGCCGAAATAATTTGACAAGCGTTCAATAAGTTGTGTGGTTAAAGCTATTTCAGGAAGAAGAAATAAAGTTTGTTTACCTTTATCTAGCTGTTCTTGAATGAGTTCTACATAAATTTCTGTTTTTCCCGAACCTGTTACACCATGCAGTAAAGTGACGTCTTTTGTAAGAAAAGATTCTCTTATTTCTGAAAGCGCAATGGATTGTTCTTCAGAAAGTTGTTTTCGTTGGTTTACTTCATCACTATAAGTGGATAATCGTGAAACTTCCAATCTTTTAACGATAAAAATTCCATCTTTCTCAAGGGAATTTATAGAAGAAACAGAAGCTCCTTCTTTGTCCAAAATAGCTCTTTTGATTGGAGTGACTTTCTTGTCTTTTAAACCACCGAGTTTCAGGTAAGTCATCAAGGCATGAACTTGTTTTTCTTTCTGTTTTTTTTGTGAATAGTTCGACAAAAGCTCTTCTAATGCCAATTCACTTGAAAATTCCTCTGATAATCGTACAAAAAGTTCTGTTTTTGGTGTGAATTTGACCAGTAAATCTTCTTTGGTGATAACCACTCTTTTATCAATCAGAGATTTAATGACTGGTTGAACAGTTTTTATTTGGAGAATTTCTGAAAGTTCTTTGAGATCTAATTCTCCTTGAATTTCCAAAGCTTCAAATACTTGAAATTCTCTATCGGTTAAATGCTCTGTATTTACTTCCGCATCGGGGTGTAAAACAATTTTTGTTTCACTACCTAATTTGAAATTTGAGGGAAGAGCAGCGTTCATTACATCGCCAAGTGGAGCCATGTAATATTCTGAAATCCATTTCCATAATTTGAACTGCTTGCCTGTAATAATAGGTTCTTCATCTAATACAGACTCCACATATTTGACTTGATATTCAGGAACGGTTTGGTGGATTTTAAGAATAATCCCTGTTTGTAGTTTACTTTTCCCAAAAGGAACAACAACACGTACGCCATTTTTGAGATGCTCATTTAGCTCAAAAGGAACACGATAGGTAAATAAATTGCGAATAGGCAAGGGGAGGAGCACATCCACGAAATATGTTTTTCTTTCTTCCACTAAAACAAAGTTAAAAGCAAAATTTGAAGTTTAGAGAAAATGGAAATAATAATTTATGACTTATTCTCTGCTTTGTTACTTATTGGCTCTTCTCCAATCAACCCCATTTTACGCAGTAAAAAACTGGCATTCATATTTTGTGCAACACCTTCATTAAGTGTGTAATCAAAGGAGATATCATCGCCAGTGATAGTAGTATCAAAATATACATTCTTTAACGCAGGATTAGCATCTGCAAGCTCTGTTAATTTCAAATCATGTGTCGCAATTATTCCTTGAGATCCCAGCTGAACAAGGCGTTGCAAAAATTTCCAAGACCCTTCTTCTTTGTCTTTTGAGTTCGTTCCTTTTAATATTTCATCCAGAATAATAAACACTTTCTCTCCGCGTTCGATAGCGTCAACAATAAATCGCAAACGCATCAATTCAGCATGAAAATAGGAACTTTCATTACTCAAATCGTCTGCCGTTCGCATGCTCGAATACAAATTCACATTCGGAAAAACGAACGATTTCGCTAAGACTGGAAAGCCTGCTTTTGCTAACATTAAATTTACTCCTACACTGCGTAAAAAAGTACTTTTTCCAGCCATATTTGGACCTGTGACAATAGCAAAGCTTTCATTCTCCTTCATTTCGTAATTGTTTGAAATCAATTTTTCTTTTGAAATTAGCGGATGTCCCAAATTGAGTAATGAAATAGCTTTCCCTTTTTCAGGAATCTTGGCATAACTTGTTTCTTCCCTTCTGTTATAACGAAATGTAGCAGCAGAAATCAAGACCTCCATTTCAAACAATATCGTTTCCCATTGTTTTAATTGTGAACCATATTCATTTTTCCAAGCAGCAACAGAACGAATCACTCTAATATCCCAAGCGAAATAAAAATTCAGTGCTATGGCTACCAGAATATTATATCGGTACTCGGCTTCTTTTAAAATTTTAGCCAATTTTCTCAAGGCCTCTTGTCCGTTTCCTTTTTGATGAAATAACACCTCTTGAAAATGCTTTAATCGTTCTGAATTAAATTCATGTTGCGACATTAACTCCAACTGTTCATTCATCGCTTGAACACGTTCCGATAAATTCCCCAGCTCAGCAGTTAATTGATTCGTTTTTTTCAATCTGTTTAAAACAGGAAAAAGCAATAATGCAAAAACCAATGCAAACTGAAATCCTGAAATCAAATCAAAGTTGTAGGCTACAGTAGCTAAAATTGAAAAAATAGGAGATATGATTTGCATAGCCTTCATCCAACTTTTTGTCTCCACTTCGCTTGTCCCCCAATCTCTTGTCGTTTGCCATTTCTTAGCTTCGGATTGTTGCGCAATACCTCTTGCCCTAAAAGCCTGCGTCCAAGGAATGTGCTCGCTCAACTCCTCAACCGCTCCATTAAAAGATGAAATATCGTGTGAACCATCGGTAAATGCTGCTGCTAACTTTTCTTCTCCCACTTTTGTTACCGTTCGATTTAAATACTGGAAACCACTTTTGGGGCCAAATACATCCATGTCATAACTAAACGCATGCGCTGGATCTTTATAGCGTGAACCATCACCAAAACTACTAAAATCGTCTTCTGCTATTAATTTCAATTCTTGCTCATTCATGCGTAATAACTCTTCTGCTATAAAAAGTCGTTCTTTATTCTCAGCACTTTTACGCACAAAAAATAAAAAGGCGAGTAATAAAATAAAACCAACAACAGCACTATAAACGCCAAAATCAAACGTTGTATATATCCCAACGGGTATCATTAAAAATGAAATCAAACGAACGAGAATCCAGAGTTTTGCTTTTTTAGCATACCGAGCCACCTCTTCATTTAGTTCATTGATTTGTGAACTGTAAAAATCTTTTTGTTTCATGGCTGCGAAGATATGGAGGATTTTGGGATTCTGGGACTTTAAGACTTTAGATGTTAGATGTTAGA
>SKGS01000193.1 GCA_007117355.1 Lishizhenia sp.
GACCGATTGCATTGTATTTTTGTAAACAATGGACTTCTTCGAAAAAACGAGTTTGAACAAGTACTAGAAAGCTACAAACACCTTGGACTAAATGTAAAAGGAGTTGATGCATCTAAATTATTTTTTAGCGCTTTAAAAGGAGTAACAGACCCTGAAGCTAAAAGAAAAGCAATTGGCAAAGTATTTGTTGATGTGTTTGACGAAGAATCGAAGAAAGTGGAAAATGCAACATGGTTAGCGCAAGGAACAATTTACCCCGATGTAATAGAGTCGGTGTCCGTTTCTGGTGGACCTTCACAAACGATTAAGTCACATCACAATGTTGGAGGATTGCCAGATTATATGAAACTGAAAGTTGTAGAACCGTTAAAATCACTTTTTAAAGATGAAGTGCGCCGCGTAGGAAAATCGTTGGATTTACCAGCGAACATTCTGAATAGACATCCTTTCCCGGGCCCAGGTCTAGGAATTAGAATTTTGGGAGACGTTACCGCTGAAAAAGTGCGTATTTTGCAAGAAGTAGATCACATCTTTATACAAGGTCTGAAAGACGCAGGTTTGTATGATGGTGTTTGGCAAGCGGGCGCCATCTTCTTACCAATTCAATCGGTTGGCGTAATGGGAGATGAAAGAACGTATGAAAATGCTGTTGCACTAAGAGCAGTAACTTCAACCGATGGAATGACAGCTGATTGGTGCCACCTACCTTATGACTTCTTAGCTAAAATTTCAAATAAAATAATCAACCAGGTGAAAGGAATTAATCGTGTAACATACGACATTAGCTCTAAACCACCTGCGACAATAGAATGGGAATAATGCAAAATTGGCTTTTAATCATATTGTTTTTTGTAAGCGCGACAGTTTTTACTTTCAGTCAATCGTATAATTATGAAGAGCGAGACGGTAAAATTTTTATCGTTCATGTAGTTGAAGGAGGAAATACTTTATATAGCTTAAAGTCTCAATATGATGTTGAAATAGCCGAAATTATTCAGTTCAACCCGAGCGTTCAAGAAGGGTTACAAATTGGGCAGCGTATTTTTATTCCAACAGAATTAACTTCTATTCCCGGACAATTAGCTCAAAAAGAACATGTGGTTCAAAAGCAAGAAACACTTTTCGGTATTTCTAGACAATACGATTGCAGTGTGGATGATTTGTTGGAAGCAAACCCAGAAGCTATTGACGGAATTAAAGTTGGTCAAACATTGTTGATACCCTCTAAAGCAAGGGATATCGCCACCAAAAAAGTAGCGCCTCATTCTCCAGCAGCGGAGTCATCGAACAATTATTTTGTTAGTGAAGAAGATAGCACTGTACAATATATTGTTCAAAGTAAAGAAACGCTTTACTCTATTTCAAAGCGCTTTATGGTGCCAATTGAAACGTTAATTTCGGAAAACAACATTAGAAATAATCGCATAAGTTTTGGAGATACTTTAATTATTCCAATAAAGAGAGAAAATACCAGCATTATAGAAGTAAAGGAGTTAAATCAAGTAGAAGGCAGGATATTTTTACCAACGGAAGATTCAATAGAAAAGAACGAATACATTATTTCATTTTTATTGCCTTTCAAAATAGACGCCAACCCAATTGTTGTTTCTGAATTGTATGATGATAATACAAGGCTTAACTCTGTTTCAGAAATAGCGTTAGACTTTTGGTTAGGTGCAAAAAAAGCACTTGACTCCTTGCAGCGCATGGGATTAAGAGCAAAAATTCATGTTTTTGATACGAATGGTGATTTAGAAAAAACAAAAGCATTATTAAATAAACCAGAGGTATTAAACTCAGATTTAATTTTTGGACCATTCTTTCCAGCTCCCATTGAATATGCAGCAAATTGGGCTAAAGAACATAGAAAGTTTATGGTGATACCTGTTGCCGCTAATGCTAATATCTTAGAGGATAATCCATTTATACACATTATGGTTCCAAGTGAACTTACGCTCATTGGCGGAATGGCAAAGTTTTTAGCAGCCAATCATATTGATGACAAAATCATTTTGATCAATGGGCGTTCTGAAGAGGAAAAAAAACGTATTGCTTTCTTTGAAACCATATTTCGACAATACAAAGGAGAGCTTTTTGCTGATAAACAATTAATAAAAATGGATGTAGGCGGCACCAATGGTCGAGATTTAGCCAATCAATTTGACCTAAGCGGAAAAACAATTTTTATTTGTTTAGCTGATGACGCACAAGGTGTAATGCGGTTTGTAAACGCCTTAAATTCTGCCAAAAATATTTCTTCAAGACACGGAGAAGCAAAGCTGATTGTAGTAGGAATGAGAAGTTGGCACAACATCAGTGCATTAAATAGTTATTATAAAAATAGATTCAATTTCACATCTGCAATGCCTAATTTCTTAGATTATTCCGAGACAAATACAGAACAATTCACCCTGAAGTTTAGAGAAGAGTTCAAGAGTGACCCATCTCGATTTACTTTTCAAGGCTTTGATGTAGTTTTCTTTAAGATAAGTGAAAAAATCTTACATGGAATGCCTCAAGTTGGTTACATGAATAAATTTCAAATTCAATCATTGGGCGAAAGAGATGGCAAGGAAAACAGTACTGCATTTATCGTTCAACAAAAAGAATTTGAATTGAAATTACTTGGCATATCTCAAAATGCATCATTTTTATCAAAACAAACTGCCGAAAAACAAGAAGAACAAGAAGAAGAACAAGACAATGAAGGAGACAATTAGTCAAGAGTTCAAAAAAGTACAAGATTATATTTGTCAAGAATTAGAAGCCCTTGACGGACTTGGGAAATTTCAAGAAGATTTGTGGCAGAGAGAAGAAGGTGGTGGTGGAAGAACAAGAATCATAAATCATGGTGAATTACTAGAAAAAGGTGGAGTAAATTTTTCTGAGGTATTTGGCCCTGTATCTGATTTGATGCGGCAACAGCTTGGGTTGGATGGAAAAGAATTTTATGCGACAGGTGTTTCTATTGTTCTTCACCCCAAAAATCCGCATGTACCAATAATGCACATGAACATTCGTTACTTTGAAATGGATAATGGCACTTATTGGTTTGGCGGCGGAATTGACATGACCCCTCATTATATTGACTTTCAACTTGCACAGGATTTTCATAAAAGCCTAGCTCAAGTTTGTGATAATTACGATGCTTCTTTTTACAAAAAATTCAAGATTTGGGCTGATGACTATTTTTTTATTCCTCATCGTAATGAAACAAGAGGAGTTGGAGGCATTTTTTACGACCATTTAAAAGCGGACGACAACAATTCCAAACATGATTTGCTGAACTTCGCATTGGATTTGGGCAGACTATTTCCTAAGCTATATGCACATCAAGCACAAGACAAACGAAATCTTCCTTTTTCAGAAAAGCAGCTACAATGGCGAAATATACGAAGAGGGCGCTATGTGGAATTTAACCTCGTCTATGATAGAGGAACTAAATTTGGACTAAAAACAGCAGGAAGAATCGAATCAATTTTGATGAGTTTACCCGAAAATGCTTCATGGTTTTATGATTTCTCTCCCGAAGAAAATTCAGAAGAGCAAAATACACTAAATCACTTAAGAAAAGGAGTAGATTGGATTGGGATTAAAAAATAGATTGTCTTATTCTAGCAATCCCGAAATATTTATTTCGTTTTGTAAAAACCATGACCAATTTTAGCGTAATTTTACTCGCTTTTTAATTGGAAACCGTGTGGAGTAAATTCAAACACCAAACAACACTTCATGTAATTATTTTTATTTGGGGTTTTACAGCAATCCTAGGTAAATTCATTGAAGCTGATGCCTTTGTATTGGTTTGGTATAGAGTAGTTTTAGCATTCATATCCCTTTTCCTATTTTTAGTATTATTACGAAAGCCCATTCGTATTGATTCCATTAAAAAAACACTTTTCACGCTTACCGTTGGAGTTATTGTTGCCATGCATTGGCTCTTTTTTTACCTTTCAATAAAAGAATCGACCGCTTCCCTTGCTATCATATGCTTATCCACTGCCACTTTGCATGTCGCTTGGTTGGAACCTATGATTATGAAAAGAAAAGCGCTTAAATCCGAGTTCTTTCTCGGGTTAATTATTATCGCAGGAATTCTTTTAATTACATTTCGTGGAAGCTCAGATGAAATAAATGGATTAGCTATATTTTATGGATTATTAGCTGCTTTTCTTGCCGCATTATTTTCCACATTAAACGCCAAGCTCGTTCAAACTGTAAGTGCTTCAAAAATCACATTATATGAGATGTTTAGTGCAAGTATCATAATGTCAATAGTACTTCTCATTTATAAGGGCTTATCCGTTGAAACGCTCACCATTACAAATAAGGACTTTCTTTTATTACTTTTCCTAGGGATAATATGCACCTCGGTAGCATTTTTAGTAACTGTAGAAATCACCAAATTCCTTGGAGCTTTTACCGTAAGTTTGAGCATAAACATGGAGCCTATATATACGTTAGGACTCGCAGCTTGGTTATTGCACGAGCATAAAGAGTTGAATTTAGACTTTTACCTTGGAGCTACCATAATTGTTGGGGCAGTATTTGCCAATGCTTTTTTGAAAGCTCGAATTAGAAAGAGAAAGAATTCTGTGAGGCAAAGTGCTGTTTAAAAAAGCTTAAGTTCCACCATATAATCACCCATTTTAACATATTAATCAAATGTTAAGGATGGAGATGTTATTTTCTAATTTAATAATCTTCACTACAAAAAGGGTTTTATGAACTTTTGATGTTTTTAGCCATGTTAAACCAACTGTAATAATTGAAAGAAACAATTTTGATTATTGAATTTTAAAAACTACATTTGCCTTTGATAATTAATAAAATTTTTAAACTATGAAGAAAATTGTACTGTCATTTTTGACTTTAGCTATGTTTTCCTTCTTAAGTTTTGGTCAATGTGATGACCCACAAGACGTTCAGGCTAGTGGTGTTACATCAAGTTCAGCGACTATAACATGGGATGGTGATACAGACCACGAAGAGTGGGAAATCGTATGGGTACTTGAAGGTGAAGACCCATTAGAGGAAGAAAACCATATTGGTTTTGAAACTGTTGATGTTGAGTCTTTCACTATTGAAGGATTGGATGCAGGAACACCTTATGACGCACATGTAAGAGCGTTGTGTGATGACGATGTGAATTCTGAATGGGTTGCTGTTTCATTCACAACCGATGAAGACGAAGATGAGTGTGCTGACCCAACTGAATTAACTGTAGAAGTAGAAGATGGAGACGCAACTATCACTTGGGAAGAAGGTGATGCTTCTGAGTGGGAAATCCTTTGGGTAGAAGACGGTGAGAATCCATTAGATGATGAAAATCACTTAGGGTTTGAAACTGTTTCTGAGGCTACTTTCACTATCGAAGGCTTAGAAGAAGGTACTTA
>SKGS01000173.1 GCA_007117355.1 Lishizhenia sp.
CAATTCCTATTCCTACATGCCATTTTCCATTTTCTAGTGCAGTTTTTGGGTTGTAATAAAATGGGATTTGGAAAGCGAAAGATTTGTAGCTATACGTCATGCCAACGCCGAGATTAGGTGTGACAAAACTGTTTTTTGTCTGTCCATCGTCTCTTTTGAAGCGCAAAGATGGTAACATTCCGAAAACAAATTTTGAATTACCCGATTTGTAATTGATATTTGGTCCAGTAAAGTTGATATATGCACCATTGTTGATATAACCAAATATCGCTATTCCATCTCCCGAAGAGGCATTAATCTGCGAATCTTGTGTGAAACAAGAAAATGAAAACAAAAATGAAATCATTAATAATCGTATCACTATTTCTCTTGAATTAACTCTTCTTTAACGCCATGAAATTCTTTCTCCAATACAACAATAATATCTTTTTCTAATGGATTACAGCGTTTAAATAGAGTGGAGATAAAAGTTTGAATATCGCTCTTACTTGCCCATTCTAGAAAATTATCTTTTCGCTCTTGCAAGATATTGTCTGGAAAAAGTCTATTTTTCAAGTTATCAATTTGTTGCATGGCATCGTCATGTTTCTTTTTCTGATGACGAATCATTTTTGATTTTACTTGTTCCAATTGTTTTCGGATTTTAACCGATTCGCTTTTCGCATAACCCTCTAAACCTCCGTCAACGGCAGAAATTAAGCTTTCCATTTTAGAGGCCATTTCCTCAGCTGCATGTTCAAGCTCTTCAAAATTGAGTTCCTTTGATGCATTGTCAAAAATAAATTGCTTTTTCAGTTCATCGGATGGTTTAAAAATAGTTGAAATAGAAAATCCTAATTTAGAAAGTTTTTTAGATGAATTATTGTCTATCAACTGAATGGAATTCCTAACTTGAATCAACGGAAAAGGGATGTTGCAAGCGTCAAATACTCCTTTTAATTGCAACCAATAAGCAATTTCTCCACCTCCGCCAACATATACTAAATTTGGAAGTATAACATCTTGATAAAGAGGTCTAAGTACAACATTTGGTGAAAATCGTTCAGGATAATTTTTTAGTTCTTTACACAAATCAGATTTTGTTATCGAACTACCATTAATTGAGAAATTTTCTCCTTCGGAAATAATGCGATGACGACCTGATTTTTCCAAATAAAAAAGATTAACCTCTCTAGGATTTACTTGCAGTTTAACCCCATGTTCACTTAACTTTTCATTGGTTGCTTCTACAGCTTGATAGGAAAACTGTTCTTCTATTTCCTTTTGCATCATTGGCTGAAATAACTGCTTTAACGCACTGTTATCTGGCTCGATAATGAGTAAATCACTAAATGAAAATAATTCTTCAACTAGCTTAAAAGTTGCTTCTCCATAAGAAAGATTATTGGAATATTGACTAGAAACCCACTCAGCAAATTCAAGATTATTTTCAAACTTTTTATTTATTAAAGCTTTAATTTCTTCTAATTCTTTTGTATCGAACTTACCCACAGCTCCCTCTTGATTAGAGTCCCATTGAATAATTTCATTAAATAATTTGAAATGGTTAACTTCTGCAAAATCATGGTCTTCCGATGCCATCCAATACACTGGAACAAAATTGAAATTTGGATAATGAGCTTTCAATTCCTCCGCAAGTGTAATGACGTGAATGATTTTATAAATAAAATACAATGGACCAGTAAATAAAGACAATTGATGACCTGTAGTAACGGTGAAAGTATTTTTAGACTGTAAGGATTTAATAGTGTTTTCATGCCGATTAAAACATCCCATTTTGGAGTAATAATCGGTTAAAACACTTGCTAAAGTTTTGCGATTTTCAAGACTGAACGTTGACTTACTTTCTATTGATTTTTTGATATTTTCTATGCTAAAAGGATTGGACAAAAAGTCAGACCACTTTTCTTGATGATAAACTAACTGATTAGCCATTTCAGAAAAATAAGCTGTTTCTCTTCGATCAATTGTTGTATTCGTCATGTATAAATTCTAATTACTGATAAAAAAATGGTAGAAGCTATTAGCGTTGAATTAGAATTTTTGATGCATAATTATTTCCTTTCTCGGTTGTTAAAACAACATTGTAAATACCTTGTTCAATATTACTCAATGAAATCTCAATTTGTTGCGATTCTTTTGAAAGGTTTAACTGTTGAACTTTTCTACCTGTAACATCAAAAATAGTTAGGTAGCTTGCTTTGTCAAGTTCATTAAGCCCTTCTATTCTCAATAGTTCATTAGCTGGATTTGGATAAAACTTTAGATTATCTAACGAAATGGAAGAATTTACATTTAATTCATTCGGGTGTCCCATCAATATATTATCGATAAATAAATTATTTCCTCCACCTGATTGAAAATAAAAGCGAATCATCAAATTATCCGTAAGAAAGTTAGAACCAATCGTTGACACTTCTATCTTTTTCCAATCCGCTTCTGATGAAGGGAAAAATGGCTCGTTTTCTTCAAATTGATCTACTGAACTTAAAGCACTGCTAGAAAGATTTCTACGTACAGACCATGTTTCACCACAATCTGTGGAAACCTCAATCCGCAAAATATCTGAGCTGTTATTCGATTTTCTTGCATAAGCAACATCAAAAGTCAATAAAAATTCTGATAAATCTGATACATCCATAGGGACACTGTAAAATCCAAATCCTGAGCCAGTTACTAAATCAAAATTATCAATCATAAGCGAATGATTGCTTTCGTAGCCAAGGTCCGTAATTTCCCAATTGTTAATGTTGTCCAAGTTTTCAACAATCCAACGCTCTTCAAATGACGGAGCATACTCGAAAGTTTCAGGAAACCCTGGTAAAAAACCTTTATCTGGTATTACTTGGATATAATCTTCTAAAGTTACGGACAAGTTATCTGTGCCATCTGAAACTTCTAGCGTTACGGAATAGAAACCAGTTTCACTAAAGCTAGTTTGGAATGTTGAGTCGGATGAAGATGTAATGTTTCCACCGCTTATGGTCCAGTTTCTAGTTGTAATGCCATTGTAAGAAATATCCGAAAATGTAACTGTTTCTCCTACACAAACGACTTGTTTATCCGCAAATATTCTTGCTTGACAAAGAACACCTGGTTGACCATCCGTGCCAGTGGCAGCTAAGTTTTCTGGTGTCCAAAGATTATTACGATTGGCAACAGGCGAGTTTAAACAAGCGTGCATCCGTTCTTTTTGTCCCTCGGTAAACATCAAAGCGCAGTAGGCATAGTCCATATAATTTTGCACATTATCTAAACTACCACACGAAGTTCCATTTAAGTTACAACTTTGCCAACCAATAGTAAGTGGAGTGTCTTCGACCTCATCATCGTGGTCACAGTTACTAGCTTGTGCTACCGGAAGGTAGAAGAAATTAGGAACGTTGTTTCCTCCCCAAATATGTTGTAAATTTAGATAATGCCCAATTTCGTGTGTTACCACCGTTCTTCTAAATGGTTGTGATGTTCCAATTGTTCCAACGTAGCTGTGTTGCATAACTATTCCATCCCATTGAGGAATGGTATCAGCAGCACCTGGCAACAAAGCATGACCAGCCAAAGAAGCCGCCTGATTACAAACATAAATGTTTAGATATTTGTCTGGCGGCCATTGTATCACATCTTTTACAGAGTGATCACCAATCATTGTTGTTCCAGATACGGAGCGAGTTATTCCATTAGTACAGTTTCCATCAGGGTCAATTTGAGCCAATCGAATTTCTATTTCGGTATCGGCTGCAATACTTTTAAATGCATCAACGATTTCAGAAGTATCTGCATTTCTCTTTCGCATTTGAATGTTTACTTGTTCTACTGCATCAAAAATTTGAGCATCCGATATATTTTCTGGACCATAATTATGAATCACATGAAAAACCACAGGAATGATGTAAGGATTTCCATCCCTATTATTTGGTTGTTGTTTGTAATTTTCAGTAAAAGTTTTTAAACGTTCGGTTGCTCTAATTATTCCATCGTTATACTGAGGGTAATTTTCGAATAAATGCTGGTGCATTTCATCTGTTCCACAAGGAATGCCTTCGTGCTCATGATGTTGCGACATACAGATGTGAAAAACACACAACTGAAAAATAAAGAGAATAATGATTTTGTTCATATCGTCCTAGTGCTTTTTAAATCGTTAAAGATGTACTTACAAAAATACAAACCTATTCAATAAGTGCAACACCGATTGTAAAGTTTGTGAGAAGATCTAGGAGGTAAAGATGTAAGACGTTCATAATTCTTAGCGATTTATACCACGATCTGCATTTTCGCTAAGGATTTATTAGAAGATTTTAAGGTAAGAACGAGAAATACGTTTCGCACTTTAGTCATTAACTCTTACTTTTGTAAAAGTGCTTTATTAATTTTTTTAATCAAGCTAGGGCCTTCGTAAATGAACCCTGTATAAAGTTGCACTAAATCAGCGCCTGCTCGCATTTTTTCTAGTGCATCTTCCGCTGAATGTATTCCTCCAACTCCAATAATCGGGAAGGCTTTATTTGATTTTGTAGCGAGATAGTTGATTACCTCAGTAGAACGATTTTTTAATGGTTTTCCAGAGAGACCCCCAGCTCCAATTTCTTCAATGTTTTTTGTAGTTAAACCATCTCTAGAAATAGTTGTATTCGTTGCAATGATACCGTCGATTTTTGTAGAGGCAACAATGTCAATAATATCGTCTAACTGTTCATTAGTCAAATCGGGAGCAATTTTTAAAAGTATAGGGCGCTGAATTTCTTTTTCTTTATTTAGAGCAACTAAGCCCATTAATAATTTAGTTAGTGGTTCTTTATCTTGTAATTCTCTAAGGTTTGGTGTGTTTGGAGAACTTACATTTACTACGAAATAGTCAACATATGGATGAAGCGATTCGAAGGTAATTTGATAATCTTTGTCTGCTTCTTCATTTGGTGTAACTTTATTTTTACCAATGTTACCTCCAATAATAACGTCTGTATTGCGCTTTTTCAATTTAGTAACCAAATGCTCAATTCCGAGATTATTAAATCCCATTCTGTTAATGATTGCTTCATCTTCAATTAATCTAAAAAGTCTTTTTTTCGGGTTCCCTTCTTGAGGTAAAGGAGTAACAGTACCGACTTCTATAAATCCAAATCCGCAATATGCAAGCTCATTAAATAGTTTTCCGTCTTTATCAAAACCTGCGGCCAAACCAACTGGATTCTTGAATTTTAGTCCAAACACTGTTCGTTCAAGTTTAGCATCTTCAACACAATAAGATTTTTTCCAAACCCATTTTATTCCAGGGACACTTAATAAAACACGTATTAGCTTAAATGTAAAATGATGAGCTTTTTCTGGGTCTAG
>SKGS01000106.1 GCA_007117355.1 Lishizhenia sp.
AGGAAATCACCGACATTATCGAATTTTAGGAATGGAATCAATAAAAAATATACAGCGCTAGACTTTTTTGTTGAAGCCTGTCCTGAGCATAGCCGAAGGATTTTTGGCAATGAACCGAACATAGTGAGCTCATAGCCTGTCCCGACTTTCGGGAAAGACCGCTGAAAAGCTTTTATGCTGAATAAAAAAAGTAAAAAAGCCAAACAAGAAAAGAATGTATTACGTTATAATGAAGTTGACTCAGTAAAAGCTTCCTGTTTAGCCGAAGGATTACATTTCTGAAGTCTTTGAATGCGGGTTAAGAATGTACTTTTGGTTCTATTTTGTTAGGTAGGCATGGCTCAAGTCATCATTAAAATTTACAAGACACTAATATTACCGTAGAGACTCATTAGCTTTGCAAGAAAGCTTTGATAGTACTATTTTAATGAATTTGTTCAAAAAGCAGAATAAAAACAATTTACTGATATTGGTTAGGCTGATCATTTACTTGTAAAACTAAAGCTTTGTCCAAGGTAAGTAGCTTTGAACAGGCACCAAGTATTACTTTGGTTAACTCTCATTAAATTTATGGAATAGTCATTCTTCTTTTTACAACGAAAAAGAGAACCTCACCCTCAACAACTTTAACGCTAAAAGTCTAAGTCATAAAATTCATTCGAACTGATAAACAATTCACCTCAAAGAACTTCATTCCCAAACCTACTGATTACTATATTTCTGTAAATAAGTAGAATAAAAAACAAGATATACATAAGTTTTTTTTACATTTGCAGTCCAATTTTTGAACACATGGGTTCGAATGATGAATTTATTATTCCGTTTGAAGGGTTAAAGTATGGGAAACATATTTATAATCTGAATGTTACGGATGAGTTCTTTGCATTGAGAGAGTACTCGCTCATTGAAAAAGGTAACGTGAAGGTTACTTTTGAATTAGATAAGCGAGAGACTATGATGGTTGGTGACTTCCATTTTGAAGGCGGACTTATCACAGAATGTGATAGGTGCTTAGAGCCTTTGGAATTACCAATCGTTAGCAGTCATCAAATTATATTCAAATTTGATGATGAACCAAGTGATGATGAAAATTTAATTTGCATTGGTTCAACAGAATTCACCATCGATATTTCTGACTTGTGCTATGAGTTGATTACCATTGCTATGCCAATGAGAAAAGTTCATGACTATTGTGAGGATGATGAATTTGAATGGTTAGACGAAGATCAAGAAGAGGAAGAAATAGAAGAGCAGGAAGATACGACGAGTTCTGACCCACGTTGGAACGCACTGAAAAAGTTAAAAGATAATTTAGATTAAAATAGAGTAAAATGGCACATCCTAAAAGAAGAACGTCAACAACAAGACGTGACAAGCGTAGAACGCACAAGAAAGCGTCTGCTGGAACGATTGCAATTTGTCCAACAACTGGGCAATCTCATTTATACCACCGTGCACACTGGCATGAGGGCAAATTATACTATAAAGGTAAAGTAATCGCTGAAAAAGAAGTAGCGGTATAATTTTCACAAGTAGTGAATTAGTTTAATTTCACTCTATGAAAATCGGTATAGATATAAGTGGTGGAGATTTTGCTCCTAGTGCTAATGTACTAGGAGCAATTCTTGCTAAAAAAGAGCTCCCTAGTGATGCAATTATTGTATTGTTAGGAGATGAACAGCAAATTAAAGATGAGCTTGCTAAGGAAAATGCCGAAGCAAGTGATTTTGAGATTGTGCACGCCCCAGAGGTAATTACGATGCACGACCACCCGACAAGAGCTTTACCTTCTAAGCCTAACAGCTCTATTTCCGTTGGTTTTCATTTATTGGCAAACAATCACATTCAGTCTTTTGCTAGTACTGGTAATACTGGCGCAATGTTGGTCGGTGCTATGTATAAGGTAAATGCAATCCCAGGTGTGATAAGACCTTGCATTACTTCAGTTCTTCCAATTGAATCAGGGGGTAATTCGATTATTCTCGATGTTGGTTCAAATGCAGACTGTAAGCCGGATGTGTTGTATCAATTTGCTGTATTAGGATCTTTGTATGCTAAATATGTTTTAGAAATAGAAAATCCTAAGGTGGCTTTGCTTAACATTGGAGAAGAAGAGTCTAAAGGGAATCTGCTGACGCAATCTGCTTATAAGTTGATGGACGGAACAACTGATTTTAACTTTATTGGCAACATTGAGGGGAGAGATATATTCCTGGGAAAAGCAGATGTAGTTGTTTGTGATGGATTTACTGGTAATGTGGTTCTGAAACAAGCTGAAGGAATTTATTCAATCTTGAAAAGTCGCGGTATAAAGGATGAATATTTTGACCGCTTTAATTACGAGAACTATGGAGGGACTCCTATTTTAGGAGTGAACTCAGATGTAATTATAGGTCATGGAATCTCTAATGAGATTGCAGTAAAAAACATGCTCGTTCACGCTTATGATGTTGCAAGCTCTAAGTTAACGCAAAAAATAAAAGAAGCTTTTAAATAAAGAAGATATTAATAATATGTCGAAAATTACTGCTGCCATAACAGGAATAGCTGGTTACCTTCCAGAAAAGGTGATGACAAACAAAGATTTTGAAAAAATCATTGATACCACTGATGAATGGATTACCACGCGAACTGGAATTAAGGAAAGAAGAATTTTAGAAGGTAAACCAACTTCAGAAATTGGATACCATGCAGTAAAAAGGCTATTAGACAAAAAAGGAATTGATCCACTAGAAATAGATTTAGTTATCTGTGGAACAGTTACACCAGACCATACGTTCCCTTCTACAGCCAATATTATCTGTGATAAAGTTGGGATGAAGAATGCTTGGAGTTTTGATATTAATGCAGCTTGCTCTGGATTTATCTATTCCTTGGCTACCGCATCTCAATTCATAGAAACAGGAAAATACAAAAAGGTAATTGTTGTTGGAGCAGACAAAATGTCTTCAATCATTGATTACCAAGACAGAACAACTTGTGTGATATTTGGCGATGGTGGTGGAGCTGTGTTATTAGAGCCAAATACAGACGGATTAGGGGTTATTGATGCTGTCCTTCATAGTGATGGAAGTGGAAAGCAATATTTGCACCAACCTGCGGGAGGTTCTGCGCTTCCAGCTTCGCATGAAACTGTAGCAAAGCGCCAACATTATGTTTACCAAGAAGGTAAAGCGGTATTCAAATTTGCTGTAACAAACATGGCAGATGTTTCGGCGAAAATAATGGAGAGAAATAATTTGAAGAGTGAAGATATTGATTGGTTAGTTCCTCATCAGGCAAATCTTCGAATTATTGATGCAACCGCAAACAGAATGGGTTTACCAAAAGAAAAGGTAATGATAAACATTCAAAAGTATGGAAACACCACTGCTGGAACATTACCATTGTGTTTATGGGATTGGGAAAATCAGCTTAAAAAAGGAGATAATATTGTGTTGTCTGCTTTCGGTGGTGGTTTCACTTGGGGAGCCATTTATTTGAAGTGGGCGTACAATAGTTAAGAAAATTTACTACATTTAGAACTTTAAAACTCACAAACAATGATGAATCAAAAGGAAATTCAAGACCTCATCAAATTTGTAGCCAAATCAGGTGTTACAGAGGTAGAAATAGAAGAGAAAGACTTTAAAATTACTATTAAATCAGAGTCTAAAAGAGAAGAGCAGACGGTTTATGTGCAGCAACCAATGGTACAACCTGTGGCAGCTCCTGCACCTGCGGCACCAGCACCAGCACCTGCGGCGGCGGCCCCAGCAACTGAAACTCCAGCGCCAGCAGCGGATGAAACTTCAAATTATATCACGGTAAAATCTCCGATGATTGGAACTTTTTACCGCTCTCCTTCACCAGACAAACCAGTGTTTGTTGAAGTTGGAGCAACAATTAAGCCAGGCACAACTGTATGTATCATTGAAGCGATGAAACTCTTCAACGAAATAGAAAGTGAAGTTTCTGGAAAAATAGTTAAAGTATTAGTGGATGACGCTACGCCAGTAGAGTATGACCAACCATTGTTTTTGGTAGATCCATCTTAATTAGTACAACGTTTAATCATTAAACCCACAAGGCATGTTCAAAAAAGTATTGATTGCCAATAGGGGCGAAATCGCTTTGCGCGTTATAAGAACGTGTAAAGAAATGGGCATTAAAACTGTAGCTGTTTATTCAGTAGCTGATAAAGACAGTTTACATGTTCGATTCGCCGACGAGGCCGTATGCATAGGCCCGGCACCAAGTGCAAAGTCATATTTAGTAATACCAAATATTATCGCAGCAGCAGAAATTACCAACGCCGATGCTATTCATCCTGGTTATGGTTTTTTATCTGAAAATGCTAAATTTTCTAAAGTTTGTCAAGAGCACAACATCAAGTTTATTGGTGCAACGCCAGAACAAATCGACGGAATGGGAGATAAAGCAACAGCAAAAGCTACAATGTTAAAAGCTGGAGTTCCATGTATTCCTGGTTCTAAAGGCCTAATTAAAGATTTAGCTGACGCAAAAGAGCAAGCGAAAAAAATTAAGTATCCTGTTATTATTAAAGCAACTGCCGGAGGTGGCGGAAAGGGTATGCGTATTGTTTGGAAAGAAGAGGACATGGAGAAAAACTGGGACTCTGCCAAGCAAGAAGCCGCTGCCGCTTTTGGTAATGATGGTATTTATATGGAAAAGTTCATAGAAGAGCCTCGTCATATAGAAATACAAATCGCTGGAGACCAATATGGAAATGCTTGTCATTTATCAGAAAGAGATTGCTCAATCCAACGTCGTCATCAGAAATTGGTAGAAGAAACTCCTTCTCCATTTGTAACTAAAGAGCTTCGTGAAAAAATGGGAGAGGCTGCAATCAAAGCAGCTAAAGCAGTAAAATACGAAGGAGTTGGTACGGTTGAATTCTTGGTTGATAAAAACCGTGATTTCTACTTCATGGAAATGAATACAAGAATCCAGGTAGAACATACTATTACTGAAGAAGTAATCAATTATGATTTAATTAAAGAACAAATTCAGTTAGCGGCAGGTGAGAAGTTAAGTGGTAAAAATCATTATCCAACAATGCATGCAATTCAGTGTAGAATTAATGCTGAGGATCCTTATAATGATTTTCGTCCTTCGCCAGGACAAATCACAGAGTATCATGAGCCTGGTGGACATGGTTTAAGAATAGACACGCATGTATATGCAGGTTACACAATTCCGCCGCATTATGACTCAATGATTGCTAAACTTATTACAGTTGCCCAAACAAGAGAAGAGGCAATAATGAAAATGAGAAGAGCACTCGATGAATACATTATTGAAGGTGTAAAAAGTAC
>SKGS01000064.1 GCA_007117355.1 Lishizhenia sp.
AAAGGAGCGTTCAAATTCAGTCATCTAGGACTTCAGTTATCCTTGATTTTGTTTCTCATCCTGTTTTTCGGAAGCTTTTTAGTGCAAGATTACAACAATGGTTTTATTGATTTTATGTATTCTGTAGGTACGTTGTTTGTTTTGAAGTATTTTTTTCCAAAACCACTGTTTTGGAGATTCTAATACATTGTTGTATGTCCAATTCTCGGGGTTTCTATACCTTTCCTCCCGATTCGCTTGTTCGCTACTCGGGATTGGTTCCACTAAAAAATTTGATTGATTATCATCATCAAATTTAAGTGTCACTGAACAAGCATCAAAACTCTGTTCCAAAACCACATCTCCATTTTCATTCGTCAACGCTACAATACTTCCTAGTTGGTCTTTAGATGTGATGTCAGCGTTGTTATTGGTAAATTTATTCGCATCGATATTCAAATCAATATAACATAAATCCGATATGGGATAAACATACTTCATAATAACAATCTCCTACAAGATAACAATTATTTTTAAATTTCAAATGGGTTTCATTCTCTCAAAATCTTCCTCTCCCGGACCAATTTCCCATTCTCCGTAACAACCTTCACAAAATAAACACCGCTTGACATTCCTTCTAAGTTAAAAGATTGCTGCATTGCGTTTCCTTTTTCGGTTTTTAGTATTTTCCCCGTTACATCTATAAGTTGCATGGTGATACCCGAAGCTAAGTGAGGCAAACAAATTTCATTAATAGTTGATTTCATAAAATTTGTATTCTCCCGCTTCTAAATAAATAGTATCATGAAATTCTTGTGTAACTCCATTTCTTGTGACCTCCCAACGGTAGTATTGCTCTCCCATTGGAATATCCGAATAACCATTAGACTCCCAATAGGCGCACCCATTATGTTCCCAAGGTTGATTGAAATTAAAGCTTCCAATTTGGTTCCCTTGATATAATACCATTAAATCCCCCCCTTCACAATTCACATTTTCAATTTTCAACTTCAAATAAGCACACGGAGCAAATAAAAAATCAAATTTGAAGTTACTGTGATTTGAACCGAACGTGTAAGATGTGTTATTGATGTAACACATAGGTCCGGGGCTTATGGTAGTGATTTTATACGTTCTGTTTTTTCTTATGCGTAAATCAACCACAGCTTCACCATTGTTGTTGAAATTTCCTTCGTAAACTAAATCTTGTATTTGTCCAGTGGGTGTTGTGTAGGGTCTAATTCGATATATCCGAAAACCCAAATCAGCAAACCCCTCTCCGGTGGCAGCATTTTTTGCGGTTACTTTTATCGTGTTATGCTTGCCGCAAGAGATTACAAGAAAAAGCATACATGCTATCATTACTATTTTCATCGTATTATCATTTTTTTAGATTCCGTAAACACACCGTTGGACCAACGTACGATATAAACCCCACTCTCTAAGTTTAAATTTAAAGTGTTGTCTTTAAATAACACTTTTTGTGTATGCATCAAACTGCCTGTCATACTATATACGTAAACCATGCCCTCAGGGTTGTCATAATTCAATTTGAGTTGAAAGTTGCCTTCGTTGGGGTTGGGGATAACCTGAATAAAATGCTTCTCTTTAGAATCAAATTGGTTATTAAACAACTGACTTTCTACAAATTCCACTTCTGAATCAGTCTTTTCGTTATTTAAAACCATTGATTTTACATCACGAGGTCTATCGCATAGCGTTGACCAAATTTCTGCATGAAAATCCGAACCCGCCTGTGCGTGAAATCCGGGTTTCAACGAAATGGAATTTCCAGCTCTTACTCTGATATCGCCCGTTGCCTGAATAATATAATCCCCGGGATTGGTTTTTGGGGTAACATTATGGCCGATATGGATTTCCTGTTTTGCCTTGTACCAAGCACGGTATTTATAGTTGGGGTCTTGCACATGGTTTTCACCGATTACTTGGTTTTGGAGGGCGAAAACATCTGCCTCTACTTCGTCTAAGATGAAATTGCGAAGATGGACTAAATACTCAAGCTCTAAGTCCTGCTCCATAACAGAAGCTTTCATTTTGATGTGTTCATACGTTTGGGGGTCGGCATACACCGCCTCAAAAGGAGTGATATTGAAGTGGTTAGTGGGGTTGCCTAAATGAGGATAGCCGAATAAATCTGATTTATCAGTAATTGGATTAAAGTTAAACTCATTAAACATCAACCCTTCCTCTTTCACATCGTAAAACACATCGCTGTTTCCGCTCCATATATTGGGGTTAATATTAAATGCAGAAACGAGGGGCAGGAAGTTCATATTGTTATCGTAAATTTTATTGCCTAGCATCCATGCACCGGAAAGGCGGAGTAGAGGAACAGGTGCAATAGGGATAATACCACCTGGAGATTTATCATAAAATTCGTTTTTATAGCCTCCTTGAGCCATGTCCCAATTGTATGAATTGATATGAGACACTCGGTAAGTAGCTCTGTTTACAATGGGTATAACAAATGCTATCGTTGTAATGTCATCTTTCCAAAATACATCATTTTGAATATCACCATTAGAGGTCCTTAAAAAACGCTTTCTAAATTTAAATCCTGGATAAAAGACTGTAGGAACAGTAATGTTTTGTTGAAAGAGCGTTTGTCCGGGGGATAGTCCAAATTCAGTTTCGTAATCTTGGTCATTCCTGCCAGTTGATACGGAAATGTTTCTTGTAAAAGACGGAAATGACTTTCTTAAATCATTTAAATTAGTGTACGCATGTGTAAATGAATTATTAAACTGATTCAATAAATTCGTACGAGAACTAGCTGCCCCAGAAATCAAACTATACGTATGATTATTAGAATTGAATGAAGGGTTTGAACCAGTAAAATGATTCATTAGCATGTCTTTGGAAGCATCGTCATTGAGCGAATTCCAAGCCAATGCACCGAATAGCTTAAACCTATGGTCGTGGTACACAGCTTGAGCAAACATTGGAACATTTGCGCCTAAATGAGGGGAATCGTAAGGTATATATAAACGGGTATGGTGATGATCTCCACCTTCCTCCATATGTTCTTTCTCTAGTTTCATAAGGGCATATCTGGCATGTTGACCACCCGCACTGAAGCCCATTACTATTGTTTCAAAATGTTCGTTTGGAAAGTTAGCTTGCTTTTGAATATTTATTTCTTTAATAAATTCGGCAAGTACAGCACCAGCAACATCAATTTTTTTATTTCCTGTTTTTTCCTTTATAAATATAACATCATACCCCATTTCAGTAAGAGAAAATAATAGCGATTTAAAATCAAATTGGTTATAATATTTATTCATGTGAATAGGTTGCAGTGAGGGTCTATAAGGAGGAGCAATAATAATTGGTCGTTTAATTTTTCCGCTATTACCACACCCGTATTTAATAGCTACTCTAAATTTCATTTCTGGCTTTTTCCATGTATATACATTATCCCAGGGTGAACCAGACCTTGCTAATGGTTGCGAGTTTTGAGAAAAACCTGAGTTCATTGTTAGATAGAATGATAATGTATCGTTATAAGATAAACCATCTTTTTGAAATTCAATAGCTACTTGAGCTAACAATGAATCTTGAAGTCTTGAATAAGTGATTTCCTTATTTAGATCATCAAAATCTTCAAAACGATTTTTGTCAATACTGATTTTTAATTTTTGAATTTCAATGTTAGGACTTGAAGAAATAAAATCTTCATGATAAACCAGTTTGCCATTTTCATAACCATTGTTTTCATAGAACTCTAGTAATGCAGCAGATTTTAATGTTGTTGATGAATATAGTGTTGCTTCATTTACTCCATTTTTCGGAATAAATTGTTGATTTAAAAAGTCAAAATTAACTTCATTAAAAGAAGAATCAATGTAATTAATGTCATGATATAATAAGGCAAAAGGCTGTCTAAGTTCATCATCATCTATGGTGTCATTTATGTAAAAAGCCGTGTGAATTTCTTCTGCCATGCGCATAGAACTCCAAACTACTGTAGTGTCAAAATATGAAATAGCTATGTCATCATACATTGCTCCCCAAGAATAAACATTATGTATTTCTGAATAATCTCCTAAAAGCTGCTTTAGGCTACACTCTGATAAGTCAATTGCCCGATTTAACAATTTACCTTCATGATATTGAGGATTCAACGCGCCATACAATAAATCCGCAGTTACTCTGTAGTCATTTGTGTATAATGTATCAATAGTTTGACCATAGCCACAAAACGAGGTTATAATTAACGTAAGTAATATACCTAACTTTTTCATAACTCCACTATTTACTAATTTTCAACATCAACTCTTCCAACGCTTTCTTCTGTTGTTCAATCAACGCACGTTGTTCTTCAATCAATTTTCTCTGTTCTTTAACTGTTTCTTTTTGATCTTCTATCTCTTCTTGCTGTTGCAAAATATACAACATCAACTCTTCCACCTTTTCCATCGTTATTTTTGCTGTTTCGCCAAGGCTTACTCCGTTTGCTTCTACTTCTGATGCTTTGGGTACATTTGGTAAATGTCCGTTTTGTTGGATGTAACGTTTTACGTCTGCTAAGGGCATTAATTCATAGTTTTCATCAAATACGTAATCAGGCCATGCATCCTGATCCACTAAAACCTCTCGAGCACGCACCAATCCATCATTAGTGACTTGAAAAACTGGTCGAAAATCGGTTGCGCTATTTCGTTGTTCAACAAGGAATACCTTTTTTTCCTCATCCGTACTTGTTGCTACTAAATGAAGTTTCGCTAATGGATCTGAAGTTCCAATACCCACATTTGCTTGGCAATTTTCCTGATCAAGGTGTGCGGTAAATAATTTCCCTTCACTATTGCTCCAAATCGGCTTGTAACCTGGTAAACATTGTGCAAAATTTGGAAGAACATAAATAAATTCAGTTATTTCATCTCGATTCAATTTTTGTAAATTATTATTTTCATCTAGATATAAAAGACTGCCTGCCAAGCTTATAGAGTCAATGCTTTCTAGGCCGTTGAAGCGCACTATACTATCAAATTGTGCAAGTCCGTTAAATTGTGCCTTACCTTGTACAGTAAGTTCACCTACAATCAATGAATCATTTGGACTTGGTTCTTCTGGCTCACCATTTCCAGGATCTCCATTTTGTCCTCCTCCGTCAAAAGTTAGTTTAATAATTGGTTTGTTGTTAAAACGTGTACGGTTCGGATAAGTAGTAACTGCTCCAGTTGGGTCGATTGATGCAAAATTAAACGAGC
>SKGS01000003.1 GCA_007117355.1 Lishizhenia sp.
AAAGCAGCTGATGAAGAGTATGTCCTTTTTCTGGAACATGACTTTCAAAACGAATGTTGCACTGTGGAACATACCGAAAAAGGTGTGCGTTTAAAAGATCGTTTCTCTTTCAGCGAATACTTTTCTGTATAAGTTTTTACCTTTGAGTATTGTTTATCAGAAAAAAACGACTATTTTTAATCACAAAACACTTGTAAACTATGGATAAATTTTTAAAACTATTACTGGAAACAGAAAACACGGTTATTATCCCGAGTTTTGGAGCTATTGTGGTTGAAAATGAGAATAGTGGTAAACTTATGTTTAACGAGTACCTCACTTACAACGATGGTAAGTTAAATCAAATCATTTTGGATAATTCTACCATGAATGAACAAGAGGCACAAAACTACATAGCTAAATATGTCCGTGAAGTAGGGATCACTCTGGACAAAGGTGAAACCTACGATATTTATGGATTAGGTAGTTTCTCCAAAGACGAAGATGGAAAAGTAGAGTTTACAGGAAACAAACATGAGTTCTCGCCGAAAAATGACACAGAGGCTTCTCTAGAGGAACCTAAACCTGCTGCTGAGGAGGAAACAAAAGATTTAGAAGTAAATGAACCTATTGAACAAGTTGAGGAGCTAGAATCTAACATTTCGAATGAAGCTACAAAAGAGGAGGAAGTCTCTTCTAAAGATGTGACAAATGAGGTTGATGCTGAGGAAAACGAACCAGCTGAATCCGTAAAAGAAAACACCTATATTCCGCCTATAGATCCATCCAGTAATAACGAGGATAACCTATTAGTAGAAAATAGAGAAGACGAAAAAGTAGCCGAAACAACAGTCCCTCCAGTAAAAACGAAAAGCTCGAAACTAAAATATCTTATTTTAATTTTATTACTTGTTGTAGGCGCTGGAGCTACATTCATAGGTCTTAATTATGACGAGGTAAAATCATATATGGGGTGGGATAAATTTGATGAAGCGAATGAAGTAGCACAAATGAATGATGCCTCAAATGAGATGGATAAAGAAGAGGTGTTGACAGACGAAGAACCCATTGAAAGCGCAAGCGATGAAGTAAATGGTGTTTTAGACGAAGACCAATTAATGGAAGAGAAAATTCAAGAAGACGAAATAGTTGAAGATGCCCCCGCAGTTGAAGAAACGCCTAGTAATCCTGAACCAACTTCTGTAAAAGCTACGGCTACTTCAGGAGATTTTCATTTGATTGCAGGTACTTTTTCTGAACGTGCAAATGCAGAAAAATTAGTTTTAGAATTACAAGACAAAGGACTTTCTGCAAAGATTATTGGACCGTTCAACAATATGCATTATGTAAGTGCGGCGTCATTTGACAGTTATGAAAGTGCTACAACTGCTGCACCAGGAATAAGAGATCAGGGAATAAGCGTTTGGACTTACAAACAACCATTTTAAGTAAAATTTAACCTTAGTTGGAAGAAATGGAGGAAGATAAATTTATTGACATTCAAAAAATAATTAAAGATAAAAACCCAACATTACATAAAAGACTTCCTTCCTTTTTCATACGGTACTTAAAAAAAATACTGCACGAAGATGATGTAAACGAATTCATTCGAGAACATAAAAAAGATAGCCCAATTGAGTTTTGTCTATCGGTGATGAAAAAGTTTAACATCACAGTAACCTATGATGGCTTGGAAAATATTCCTAAATCTGGTGGTGCAGTGTTGGCCATTAATCACCCACTTGGAGGAATGGATGCAATGGCATTGGTGACTGTTTTGCACCAAGTGCGACCTGATATAAAATTTATCGTAAACGATGTGCTTATGCACTTGGAAAACTTACAGCCTTTATTTGTTGGTGTAAATAAATTGGGGAAGAATCCAAAGCAAGCATTAGCGCAAGTAGAGCGATCATTTTCTAGTGATGAATTACTTTGTATTTTTCCTGCTGGATTAGTCAGTAGAAAAACAAAAAAAGAAGTTCAAGACTTGACTTGGAGAAAAACATTTATTACCCGTTCGAAAAAACATCAAAAAACAATTATTCCAGTTCATTTAGATGGTGAGTTATCCAACTTTTTCTACAACCTATATAAGTTTCGTAAATTAATTGGTGTAAAAGCAAACATAGAGATGCTTTATTTAGTAAACGAGCTGTACAAACAACATGATAAACATATTCATATTCGATTTGGAAATCCTATCTTTGCTAGAGAGCTGAATAATTCTAAAAGTGATGCTGAATGGGCTGAATTTGTGAAAAATAAAGTATACGCATTAAAAACAAACAAATGAAAGTAGAAGAAATTATACCTCCAATAGATAGAGCAAAAATAAAATCTGAATTAACAAAAGATAAACGCGCAAGAGTTACACGAAAAGGCGAAAACGAAATTTACATAATTAACCATCATAACTCACCAAATACGATGCTTGAAGTCGGGAGACTCCGAGAACTCTCATTTCGTTCAGCAGGCGGTGGTACAAAAAAATCCATTGACATTGACCACTATGATATAACAGAAAAATGCTACGAACAGCTTATCGTTTGGTCCCCAGAAGATGAAGAGATAATTGGTGGGTATCGTTTTATGGATTGTCGAAAGGTACTAGACGAAAAGAATGATTCAATTCCGATTAGTACCGCCCATTATTTCAATCTATCGGATAATTTCATTACGAACTATCTACCTTTCACCATAGAGCTTGGTAGAAGTTGGGTGCAACCGAATTATCAACCGACCGTGAATCCAAGAAAGGGACTTTTTGCGTTAGATAATTTATGGGATGGTTTAGCGGTACTTACAGTAATTTATCCAAACCTGAAATATTTCTTTGGAAAAGTAACCATGTATCCTGATTACGATAAAGAGTGTAGAGACTTCCTATTGTATTTCATGCAACATTATTTTCCCGATAAGGACAAATTAGCCACTCCTATTCACCCGTTGAAAAAAGTATTTCCGGATGAGCCTTTCAAGGAACAATTAACGGGGCATGATTTCAAAGAAGGTTTTAAAGTACTCAATCAATTTGTGCGCAAAAAAGGGGAAAACATTCCTCCGTTGATTAATATTTACATGCATTTATCCCCTACCATGAAAACATTTGGTACGGCTCAAAACCCTGATTTTGGAGGTGTTGAGGAAACAGCTATTTTAGTTACAATAGCAGATATTTACGAAGACAAAAAAGAACGACACATTAACCCTATTTTAAATCAAGATTAAAGTATCTTGACTAAATTTGATGTACATTTGAGACTATGAGTTTTGTTTATCCTGAGTTTTTATATGCTTTTTTGGTTCTCCTGATACCAATCATCATTCATTTGTTTCAATTCAAACGATTTAAGGTACTTTACTTTTCCAGTAATCAATTTTTAAAAGCAGTAACAAACGAAAGCAAATCAACTCAAAAGCTGAAGCACATCGTGATTTTGGCGTTAAGACTATTGGCTTTTAGTGCACTTGTTCTGGCATTTGCTCAGCCTTTTTTTCCATCCAAACAAGGAAAGGAAGCGGGAATGGCTCCCATTATGGCTTTTTACTTAGACAATACGTTTTCCATGTCGGCACAAAGTCCAAGTGGTTCATTACTCCAAAAAGGAAAACAAGCTATTCAGCAAATTATAGATAATGCGCCACCTGATGCACAGTTTCTGATGGTTACGAATGATCTAAAAGGAAAAGAACAACGTTTGGTAAAAAAAAGTGAGTTACTTGATTATTTAGATATCGTGGACTACACTTCCTCTTCGAAGAATTTAAGCTCTGTATTAAGCACCATAAAAAACAATTTAAACGATTGGAACCATCAAGGGCAACGTTATTACTTTTTACTTTCTGATTTTCAAGAAACGAATAGTTCTTTCGAGCAGGGTGATGTAGATACCAATGCGAATATGATTCTTCATCAGTTAGCTCCACAAAACAATAACAACCTCTATATTGACAGTATCTGGTTTGAAACACCCTTGCGAAAAATAAACCTACCAAACACATTGTCTGTTCGTGTAGTAAACACTTCCAACAGTCCACGTCAAAATGTAGAGCTTACTCTAAGTCTAGCCGATCGAAACCGTTCTCAACTTATTAATATTCCTTCAAGTGGTGCTGAAACAGCTACATTTACTTTTAACAACAGAACTGAAGGACTTAAAAAAGGATATGTTGAAATTGACGATGATCAACTGTATTTTGATGATCGCTATTACTTTTCATACAAGGTAAAAAACGCCGTGAGTGTAACAATTATCAACGGAACTAATGCTAAAAACTTCCCACGTAAAGTTTACGAAACCGATGATTTTTATAAAGTGACTGAACTACCAGAAAATCAAATCCAATTGGATCTACTGAAAAGAAGTAATGTGATTGTACTCAATGAATTAACTGAAATACCTAGTGGAATACTCACTACACTAAATGAGTTCACAGCTTCAGGCGGAAGTTTAATCATTATTCCAAGTGATGATATTTCTGTCGGTGGTTATAATACATTTCTGGCTAAACACCAACTCCCTTTATTCGGTAATTTAAAAAAGGAAAGCATAGCATTGAAAAATGTGGCAATGGAAGCTTCTTTCTTTGCTGGTGTTTTTGAATCCACTGAACGAAGATTAAACCTACCAAAAGCAGCTGCCTATTTCCCTGCTGGTATCGCTAGTAATTCTAATCATATTTCACTCGTTAGTTTTGACAATGACCTCCCCTACTTTGCTAAAAAAAGAGGCGATGAAAATATCTTTATTTTCTACAGCGGTGTAAATGAAAGCTTTGGCAGCGCTTCTCGACATGCACTATTTAGCACCCTATTGCTTCGAAGTGCTGAATTCAGTATGGGGAATAAACCCTTAGCGCTTACCTTAGGACAGTCCAAAGCTTACCCTGTTGAAAATCAAAGTGGTTCTGAAACGATTATTACACTAACCAATGAAGATAATAGCATTTCTTTAATTCCACCATCTTATAAACGTGGAGGTTTTCATTACATTTCAATGGAGAATGAAGACTTACTCACATCGCTTCCTGCAGGGAACTATTTCATTAACATTGAAGATAAAACAGAAGATATCATCAGTGTAAATTATCCACGAAAAGAGTCTATTTTAAGGTACAATTCACTAGGTGAAATGACAGCTAATTTCAAAAATTTTGGAGTGCTAAATGTGAATAGTTTCTCTATTGCTGAACTTTCAGACATTGATCAAATAACATTTGAAAAGGCACCGAATTACTGGAGAATTCTGTTAATTTTGGCCTTGTTTTTCTTCTTATTAGAAACATTACTTTTAAAGATTTGGAAAGTATAATATGGAATTAGTAATAAAAAAAGCTAAAATAGTTGACTCGCAATCTTCTCATTTTGGACAAACAAAAGACATCAGAATTACAGATGGGATTATTTCTCAAATTCAAGACACCGTTAAAATAACATCTAATGACCATATCATAGACGGAAAAGACCTTCTTATTTCGCAAGGTTGGGTAGATTTAAAAGCCCATTTTTGTGATCCAGGAGAAGAGCACAAAGAAGACATCGCTACGGGACTCAATGCAGCAGCAGCCGGAGGATTTACTCACGTATGCGTTGTTCCTTCTTCGATTCCTCCAACGGACAACAAAGGTCAAATTCAGTACCTGTTGCAACGTTCCATAGGGCATGTAACCCGACTTCATCCGATAGGAACTGTAACCAAGGGGTTAAAAGGAGAAAGTCTCGCTGAAATGTACGATATGTACTGTAATGGTGTTCGAATTTTTAGCGATGATACACATCAATTGAATGCAGGAATTACTTTTAGAGCATTGTTGTATGCGAAAAATTTCGGAGGCAAAGTCATTGTGTTTGCTCAAGATAGTAGCATAAGCAACCAAGGTCTCGTAAATGAAGGAGTAGCATCTACACGAACAGGATTAAAAGCTAATCCGATAATTGCTGAAACGATTCAAATACAGCGTGATTTAAGATTAACAGAATATACGGATGCACATATTCATTTTACGGGGATTTCAGCTGAAGAAAGTGTAGCATTAATTCGTAAAGCGAAAGAAAAAGGAATTCGCGTAACTTGTGATGTACATGTAAACAACCTCGTTTATACAGAAGAGGCTGTACTTGATTTTGACTCAAATTTTAAAGTTAATCCTCCACTTCGCACCGAAAAAGACAGAGTCGCATTATGGAAAGGGTTGAAAGATGGAACTATTGACGCTATCGTATCCGATCACCGACCTCACGATAAAGAAGAAAAGGATGTGGAATTTGACCACGCTTCATTTGGGATAATAGGAATACAAACTGTGTTTTCTCAATTGCAACAAGCACCTGAGTTTGAATTACAATTAGTCATTGACAAATTGGCGCTACATGCGCGTTCGATAGCTGAAATAGAAGAGTTACCGATTGAAGAGGGTAAAATGGCTGATCTAACTATTTTTTCAAAAGAAGAAGAGTGGTTACTAAATGAAAATAGTTTAGAGTCTAAAGTGTCAAATACTCCACTATTGAATAAAACACTAAAAGGTAAACCCGTTGCTATAATTCGCAATGGAAATTGGGTAGAACATAAATAGATCTTATATATTTTGAAAAATAAACGGCAATTCCTCAAGCACTTTCTCCGAAATAAGAAAAAAATTGGTGCTATTAGTCCAAGTTCAAAGTTTTTGGCAAAAAGAATGATGGAAAACATTGATTTTTCAAAGCACAAAACCCTAGTAGAACTAGGTCCTGGAACGGGGGTTTTCACCCACTCGATCTTATCAAAGATGCCAAAGGACTCGGTATTATTTATTTTTGAGTTACATGAACCTTTTTATCACAAATTGAAACACGAATTAAAACACGACCAAAGAGCTGTGGTAATTCACGATTCAGCTGAAAATATGTTACATCACTTAAATCAAGCTGGATATTCATGTGCTAATGTTGTTCTTTCCTCCCTTCCCTTGGCAAATTTCAATATAACTCTCAGAGAACAAATAGTACAAGAAGTTCATACCTGCTTGTGTGAGAATGGAATTTATGTGCAATTCCAATATTCGTTGAAAACTAAAAAGATGATACAGCGCTACTTTGAAAAAACGAAAATCACTTTTACTTCTCGAAATTTACCGCCTGCCTTTGTATATACATGCAAAAAAAACGGGCTCGCTTAAAATAAGCGAGCCCGAGTGTAGTTTTTAGAATCATTAGTAGTAGTGAAATCACCTTTACAGTTAAAAGACGTTAAAAGCTTTAATAGGGTTGCCTTTTATATTTTCTTTTTCAACTTTTTTTTTAGTGAGTAATGAAACAAGCCTGATTAAACCTATCTTCTCTTCCTTTTATTTCTTCTTTTGTTCTTCATGGCTCGTTCCTTCGGCTTTATATTGCGCTTAGGTTGTTCTTTTTTCTGGTGGTTTTGATCTGAACTTACTCTAACTACATTTTTTCCAAGTAAAGTTGGTGCGTCATGAATATTGACTTCCTCTTCTTCTGGTAAAAGACGCTCTGAATATTCTACCTCAGCCGGAAGCGGAAAACGTTCCACTTTTTTATCCATGTACGCTTCAATGTGACGAAACACAACCTCCTCTTTTGGCGTATAGAAGGAAATTGCACTACCACGTAATTCTTTTCTTCCTGTTCGTCCTATTCTGTGAATATATTGCTCTACCTGTTCTGGAATGTCAAAATTAAAAACATGAGTTACATCATCAATATCAATCCCTCTCGCAACAACATCTGTGGCAATAAGTCCTTTTAATTCATTTGACCTCATTTCGTCTACCATTCTTAAACGATAATTTTGTGATTTGTTGGAATGAATCACACCATATTGCTCGGGAAATTCTTTCCCTATTGCTTCATGCAAGCGATCGGCCATAGCTTTAGTTCTGACAAAAACAAAACACCGTTGAACCGATGGACTCGCTAACAAGAAGGTCAATAAATTTAATTTGGTATGGTAATTCGGTGCTTTGTAAGCCAATTGATCTATTTGTTCAAGCGGCGTACCTGAAGGTGCTACAATAATTCTCTCTGTATCTTTAAAATATTGATCAACTACTTCCTCCACAATTTCAGAACTCGTAGCAGAAAACATTAAACTTTGTCTTTTCGTTGGTAATAATTCTAATATTCTTTCCAATTGAGGACGAAAACCTAAATTCATCATTTCATCGCATTCGTCAATCACCAAGGTTTTAATGTCTTTTAGACGAAGAACACCTGTCATGGTCAAGTCATACAAACGTCCCGGTGTAGCAACCAAAATATCAGAACCATTCTGCACTTTTTCTTTTTGGGTATTGATATTCGTTCCTCCAAAGACATGTAAAGTACGTATTGAAATATAACTTGTCAATTTGTCTATTTCTTGTACAACTTGAACGGCTAATTCTCTAGTTGGAACAATAATTAACACCCTTGGATAGCGTTGATCTGAATATTTTAGATTGCGCAAAATGGGAAGTAAATAAGCTAAGGTCTTTCCAGTTCCTGTTTGCGCTATACCGACCACATCTTTTCCCGATAAAATAATAGGAATAGCCTTTTCTTGAATGGGAGATGGTGTTTCAATTCCTTGCTCTTCCAGTGCGTTTTGCAACTGTTTTGTTAATTTAAAATTTGAAAAACTCATCTGCTTAATGTATCTACTTCCTTATTATTTTAATACTGCTGTCTTTTCCAACTTTAATGATGGATGATGGTTTTGAACATTTTACGTTCAATCGCTCTTTTACAATTACATCTACTTGTTGCTTTAACTTCTCACTCACCTCATCATAACAAGATGGCGACGGTTCTCCACTAAAATTAGCACTTGTAGATAATAATGGTTTACGTACACCTCGAATTAGTTTTAAACAAATGGGATCACTTGTTACACGAATTCCCAACGAGCCGTCTTGAGCCAATGTATTCTGTGCTACTCCCACAACATCCTCATAAATAACTGTAAGCGGTTTATCTGTAAAGTCAATTAAATCATAGCATACATCCGGAAACTCCGTGACATACCGTTCTAACATAGCTATACTGTCCACCAATACAATGAAGCTTTTCTCACTAGGACGTTGTTTTATTTGAATGACTTTTTCTACCGCTTTAAAATTTGTTGCATCACAACCTATCCCCCAGATGGTATCGGTAGGGTACAAAATTGTCCCACCGTTTTTTAACACTTCTATCGCCGATTGAATACTTTCCATACTGCTCAACTATCGAACACGGTGAACCCTTAAATCGTATACTAAGATAGAATTCGCAGGGATAATTCCCGTTTTTTTGGAACCATAACCAAGATATGGTGGTAAAATAACTTTAATTTCTCCACCTTGTTTAACTTTTGACAAAGCATCTTGCCATCCAGGAATCAACTCTCCTACCATAAAAGTCAATGCGTCTCTTTGCGTAATTTCTTGAAAAACCTCACCATTCAAATAACTTCCACTATAAGAAAACGTGACTTTATCCGTAAGTTGCACGTAGCCATCTCCCTCCCCTTCTGAAATAACTTTAAAATACATTCCATTTTCATCGTAATCATAATCCCAATCATTTTCGGCTATCACAGCTTTAATTCTTACATCAAACGCTTCGCGTTCCTCTTCCGAATAGGAATGACCGCATGAAGCTAAACTAAGACAAAAAGTTAAGCATGTAACAACAGAAAAAACAAACTTATTTTTACGCATAATTATAATTTTATAGGTTTTAATGTATATCCTTCTTTTCGCAATAATTCTATCACTCCATTCTCTCCTCCGAGGTGACCAGCGCCCACAGCAATAAATGTCGGGTTCTTTTTAATAAAACGTTTAATCTGCGGAATCCATCGCTCATTTCGATTATCTAGGAGCTCATCTTGATAGGTCATTAACCCTCCTTCATCTTTATGCATAAAAGCATGGAGCGCTTCCACATCTTGGGTAAGATATAAATCTATTAATTTTCTCGTCTCAGTATTATCATCACCCGTACGCATGGCTACCATTACCATTTCCACTTGATCCTCCATTGTCATACCATCAAAAATGGCCATTTGCTCTTCAACAGTCTCTAAGCCTTGAATATCCATATCATGTTTCTTGGCTATTTGCTCCAATGTCATTTCGTAACTTTCAGGAGATTCTCCAAAACTACTTTGTGTAAACAACTGCATGAGTCCCATAGGCTTCATCCGTCCAAACTGCATTTTAGCTGCTGTAGAGTCCATCTCTAAATGATCATTCAAATACTGAAACAAAGTGTCTTTCTGCTCCTTTCCAAAAAAATCAAATACATTTCCCTCTTGTAAGAAAAGTAAAGACGCCATTTGCATTTGTTCTGACAACCCTCCAATTTCCATTACTAATAGTTTTGTGGAAGCTACTTTTTCTCGCAAGTGATCTGGAAATAAAAAATCATCTTTTGGAATCAAATGCATGGTACCAAAAAGATAACTGGGCGTCTTGACCTTTTTACCCGTAATTTCCCAAAGTAAAGCGCTCTCTTGTTCTTGACTCAGTGAACTAAAAGGAACAAAGAACAAAAAGCTCATCAATTGAATCAGTAATTTTAATCTATTCATTTCTTTTATTTTTTAAGCTTCATTAAAAAAGTACATTCATCTTTATTTTCGTAGATCAACTCTGTAACAAAACCAATGCGTCCCCCATAGTCTTGCAGTGTTTCTTTATCCACATATACCCAATCAAACCAATCGTCCAATTTATCTTGGTATTGCATTCTAAACTTGAATTCACCAAAATAATCAGCATTTAAATCGTACCACATTGCACCTTCTTCGTCCTCGTAAAAGTACTGAACATTTGTGGAGTCACAAAGCACCTCTCCTCCTTCCTTCAATAAATCGTAGCATTTGCGTAGAAACGACTCCAGTAGAGACAACTTTCCTGCCAAACCAATTCCGTTCATCAACAACAAAATAGTATCAAACTTTTCCGTTGTTTCAAATGTTTGAAACGAGGAAACTTTAGCATTCACACCTTTAGACTTCATATATTCTACACCGACTTTTGATATATCAATCGCTGTAACTTTTTTTCCTTTTTTAACTAATGGAATACTATGCGCACCCACACACGCTCCGACATCCAATATGGAATCTCCACAATGAGAAAGTGCTGTTTTTTCAAGAGGCAGAAGCGTTTCTTCGGATCTAAAATAATAAGATGCATCCATAATGTCGTCTTCCGACAAATCTGAAAGGACAGTTATTTCAGCATTTTTTTTTCCTTTTAAATAATCGGATAAAGCTGTATCAAATGCAGTATAACTCATTCAAAGAGTAATTATTAAATATCGTAATCATCAATATTATCGAAGTCTTCGGAGAAATCATCGTCAAAATCAGGAAAATCAAAGTCGTCCATACCTTTTAATTTCTCCGACTCAAAAGTAATGTCATTCATTGACTCATTTCCTTGTTCAATGAGTTCTTTCTGAATTTCTCCCACGGACATCAGTACTTTTGGTGCAGCAGGAGCTTCAGAGACAATATCTTGAAGTTCCACAAGAAAAATCCACATATTCATAAAATCGTACACCAATATAAAACGTTGACGTGGAGATGAAATGAGGTGACGTAATACAGTAGAAGACATCATTTGAACCGCTTCATCTCCATCATCTGATAGATCCATCAATGCGATTTCTTCTCCTTTATTCCATTCGTGATCACTCACAAAAAACGAAGCCATTTGATCGTTTGAAAAAGAAAATGCTTCTAAAATAGATTGGTAAAAAGATTCGAAATTTGCAGATTCATCGATTACAATGTCCCTAAAAATTTCTTGATTCGGCAAACTATCAAATAAAACTCTAAACTTTAGTCCTGGCATGACAACATTTAATTTACGCTACAAAATTACCTATTTTGCACGGGTTCTAACCCTAAATCTTTCCCAATTTTTAGCATCATCTCGAGTGCGGGTTGTTTTTCATTGGGAATAACCCCATCTAAAATAGCATTTTTAATGGATGCTTTAATGACCCCTATCTCATTACACGGACCAATCCCAAAAGCATCCATAATTTCTACTCCACTCACTGGAGGTTGAAAATTTCGAACGTGATCTTTTTCTTCAACATCCTTTAATTTCTGCTTTACAAGGGCAAAGTTATTTTTGTACTTACGCACTTTGAATTCATTTTTCGAAGTAATATCTGCGTTACAAAGTAGCATCAAATCATCAATGTCGTCTCCCGCCTCATTTAACAGCCTGCGGATAGCAGAGTCTGTCACATCCCCTTTTACCAGCGCAATCGGACGTAAATGAAGGCGGACTAGCTTTTTTACATACTTCATCTTTTGATCCATCGGGAGCGTTAAACGACGAAATATTTTAGGCACCATACGCGCTCCTAAATCTTCATGACCGTGAAATGTCCAACCGACTTTCTCATCAAAACGTTTCGTTGGAGGCTTTGCTATATCGTGTAATAATGCCGCCCAACGTAACCATAAATTATCCGTAACCTTAGAGATATTATCTACCACTTCCAAGGTATGGTAAAAATTATCTTTATGTGATTTACCATTTATAGTTTCTATTCCTTCTAGTGCCACTAATTCAGGAAAAAATTGGTGTATCAGTCTTGTCGAAAACAACAATTTAAACCCTCTAGAAGGTTGATCTGTTAGAAGGATTTTATTTACCTCGCTAATAATACGTTCTTTCGATATAATATCCAAACGATGTGCGTGGTCACGAATAGCATGTAAACTTTCAATCTTAATTTTAAAATCCAATTGTGTTGCAAATCGAATCGCTCGAAGCATCCGCAAGGGATCATCACTGTATGTCCTTTCAGGATCTAAAGGTGTGCGAATAATTTTATTCTCAAGATCAGACAGCCCATCGAAAGGATCAATAAGGTTTCCAAAACTTTCTTTTCGTAAATCAAAGGCTAACGCATTAATCGTAAAATCCCTTCGATTTTGGTCGTCAGACAAAGTTCCGTTCTCAACGATTGGTTTTCTTGAATCTGAGCGATATGATTCTTTTCTAGCCCCAACAAATTCAATATCAAGGTCTTTGTATTTGAAATTAGCGGTACCAAATGAAGTAAAGTAATTCACTTTTTTAACGCGCAATTTTTGAGCTACTTTTTTTGCTAGTTCCAAGCCACTTCCCACAACCACAATATCAATATCTTTCGATGGTCTTTCAAGTAGCAAATCACGAACATAACCACCAATAACATACGCTTCTAACCCCTCCTCAGAGAGAATATCTCTTGTTACTTTAAAGACGGGATGTGTTAAATGAGAAGCAAAGTTTTTAGTATACATTACGCTCTATAGAATAGAAATTAAAGTGCAAAAATAGTGCTTTTTTAGAATATAGCGTAAGGAGAACCTATTTGTGGAAGTATTATTTTGAAATACAAGAATAAAGACGCGTTAGCATTTTGTTCATCGCTTACTAGTTTTAAATAATGGAGATCAGACGGTGATGGACGATGGAAAATTAAAACCATTAAGAAGTTTAGGTACATTAAGGGTGTGCCCCTTAATTCTCTTCACTTAATGGTTCAAAAAAATGGTCAACAGGTTGTGATGAATGAGGAAAAAATTAAAACACTGAAGATAAAGGTGTGCTTCTCAATTTTCTTCTTGTGTTTCGCTTTAGTTAACTCAAAAACATGACTGCTCTGAAACAATCTAACAACAAGGCTTTCAATAGTATTCAACACAACATATTTAATAAAGATTAGAAACTTAATATTCATAACACTGGATTTGATGTAATTTAAGGACAAAAACCACTATGGCTAAAAAGAAAAAAATATTCGTACTAGACACTTCTGTGTTACTCCATGACCACCAAGCAATCACGAATTTTGAAAAACATGACGTGGCTATTCCAATAACTGTTTTAGAGGAGTTAGATAAATTCAAAATTGGAAATGATACTAAAAACTTTTCCGCTCGTGAAGTCATACGTTTTATGGATCGTTTATCGAATGAAAAATCGCTACAAGATTGGATTCCGCTTGGAAGAGGAAAAGGAAAGTTTATGGTTGTTTTTGCTAACGCACCAGATAGATTCAATGCTGAATCAATATACGCACAGGGGAAAAATGACCACAAAATAATTAATGCTGCTCTATTTTTAAAAGAAAAATACACAAGTCAGATTGTTGCGTTAGTCACAAAAGACATTAACTTGCGAATAAAAGCTAAAGCGCTAGGACTTCTTGCCGAGGATTATGAAACAGGTAAAGTTTCAGAAAAGAACCTCGATGAATCTAGTTCAAAAACGGTTGAACACATTGACTCTAATGCATTACAGACCTTATTTCAAAAAGGAAAAATTGAAGAGAATGGAATGCTAAACGGGCTAAAATCACCGAATGCTTATTTTATACTAAAGAATGGTCGTTCCTCATCGTTGGCATTTTATGACTGCATGAATGATGAAATACATAGAGTAGAGAAAACCTATGCTTATGGCATAAAACCAAAAAATGCAGAGCAAACCTTTGCCTTGCACACATTAATGCATGATAATATTAAATTGACAGTTCTTCAAGGAGTTGCCGGTACAGGAAAAACTCTTTTAGCATTAGCCGCAGCACTCGAACAACATAAAAAATACCAACAAATTATTTTGGCACGTCCATTAGTTCCTTTATCGAATAGAGACATTGGATTCTTACCAGGTAACGCCAATGATAAAATATCTCCCTACATGGAACCGTTATGGGATAATTTGAAGTTCATTAAGAGTCAATTCAACGCTGGTGAAAAAAAGTACAAGGCCATTGAACAAATGCAGCTAGAAGGTAAAATAATTATAACGCCCTTAGCTTTTATACGTGGTAGAAGCCTCAGCCATACCTTATTCATCATAGATGAAGCACAAAACTTAACTCCACATGAAGTCAAAACAATCATCACGCGTGCCGGTGAGGGCACTAAGATTATTTTCACTGGAGACATTCATCAAATTGACACACCCTACCTTGATGAACACTCTAATGGTTTAGCCTATTTAATCGATCGATTAAAAGGCCAGCAGTTATTCTCTCACATCAAACTTGAAAAAGGGGAACGTTCAGAGTTAGCCAATTTAGCCAATGAGTTATTGTAAAAATAGAAAGTTATAGAACAAAAAAAAGAGTGGCAATGCCACTCTTTTCTAATAAAACTATATAAATAAAAGATTAACTCAACTTGCTAATGTACAATCTTAAACCGCTTTTTAAATTAGCTGCTTTGTTATCATGAATAATATTTCTTTTTGCAATCTTATCGATCATTGAAGCCACCTTTGGATACATTTCCTCTGCTGTCTTCTTATCTGTAGTTGCACGTAAAGCACGAATAGCATTTCGCGCTGTTTTGTGCTGATATTTGTTGCGTAGACGTTTAGTTTCGTCTGACCTTACTCTTTTTAATGCTGACTTATGATTCGCCATTCTACTTTATATTAATTCATTTTAAATCGTAGCCCATAGGAGAATCGAACTCCTGTTTCCAGGATGAAAACCTGGCGTCCTAACCACTAGACGAATGGGCCAAACACTAGCAATTATTGCTAAAACTTGGTAGCCCATAGGAGAATCGAACTCCTGTTTCCAGGATGAAAACCTGGCGTCCTAACCACTAGACGAATGGGCCTTAATTTTTAATCTTTCAAAAATCGGAGTGCAAATATAATGTCATTTTTTGATACTGCAAACAAAAAAAATATTTTTTTTCTAAATAATTTTATCACTGTCCGAATTAAACCTGAATCCCAATCGCTTACCTGTTTTCATTTGGGCCGACGAACTCATTTCTTGCATTTGTTGCACACTAATAGCACTCATCATTTCATACGGAGGGGACAGTAAATCAAACTCTGCTGCATTGGCTATAGCTGCATTAATAATTTCATCGACCACCTTATTATCGAGTTCTCCATTTACAAAATCTCTATATTGAATCCCTAAGGATCCTTTTCCTTCAATAAAAAAGTGCTTATCTTTATTGATATAAACACGACCTAAAAGATAGCCGTAATCATTTTGTCTAGAATACAAAAAAGAGTCCGCCAAGAAATTATAGATGTGAATCACTCCACAATACGCTCTATCCGCATCTTTCTCCACATAAGAAGTTTTCCAAATAGCATGCTCCTTAGGAAAAGTAAACACATTTGAGTGCATACTAAAGACCAGAATATCACTCCCTACATATGCATATGCTTCAAACTCACTTTTATCAACAAACTGCAACCGAACTTTTTCATTGTCCAATTCTTTTTTAAACTCTTCTATCTTGACAGAGAGAATCCCCTTGAAACTTTGAAACATTTCTTTAGACACACAAAACACATCTTGCTTTAATAAAGAGCGTTCTGCCAAAAAACTCAATATATTCTCTGGTTTCTTTTTATTATTCTTCATAATCATTATTTAATAAGCCTTGGCAAAAAGAACGCGTTCTTTGGAAGGCTTTCCGCTGTATATACAAACGCCATCCTCTTTGACATTATTCAGAGGAATACAACGTATAGTAGCTTTTGTTTCTTCTTTGATTTTTTGCTCTGTTTCTTCAGTCCCGTCCCAATGAGCAGAAACAAAGCCCCCTTTTGTGTTTAAGACATCTTTAAACTCATCATAATTATTTACTGTGGTAATCCTTTCTTGCTGAAAAGATTTAGCTCTATTCAATAAGTTTTCTTGAATTTCATCCAACAAACTCTTTATATATTGATCTAAACCATCCCAATCTACAATGGTTTTAGTTTTTTCATCTCTACGTGCAACTTCCGCTTTATTATTTTCCAAATCTCTTGGTCCAATCGCTACACGAACTGGAACTCCTTTTGCTTCGTATTCTGCAAATTTCCAACCTGGCCTTCTATTGTCATCGTCGTCGTACTTAAAAGAAACATCCAGTTTTTTTAATCCACTTGTCAGCTCTGCAACACGTGCAGAAATTATTTCTAATTGCTCCTCTGACTTGTAAATAGGCACAATAGCCACTTGTATAGGCGCTAAAGCTGGAGGAAGTACTAAACCTTCATCGTCGGAATGCGTCATAATTAAAGCTCCCATTAATCGCGTAGACACCCCCCAAGACGTTGCCCAAACGTGTTCAAGCTTACCGTCTTTATCGGAAAACTTCACATCGAAAGCTTTTGCGAAGTTTTGCCCCAAAAAGTGAGACGTGCCAGCTTGTAACGCTTTTCCATCTTGCATCATTGCTTCTATACAATACGTCTCCTCTGCTCCCGCAAATCGTTCCGAGGCAGACTTTACTCCTTTCACTACTGGAATGGCCATAAAGTTTTTTGCAAAATCTGCATACACATCCAGCATCTTCTCCGCTTCTTCTATTGCTTCCTGCTTAGTGGTATGTGCTGTATGTCCTTCTTGCCATAAAAACTCTGCTGTACGTAAAAACAAACGTGTTCGCATTTCCCAGCGTACCACATTTGCCCATTGATTAATCAACAATGGCAAATCTCTGTATGATTGAATCCAGTTTTTAAATGAGTTCCATATAATTGTTTCTGAAGTTGGTCGAACAATCAATTCTTCTTCCAGTTTTGCCTCTGGATCAACCACAACTCCACCTTTGCCGTCATCTTTCAAGCGGTAATGAGTCACAACAGCACATTCCTTGGCAAATCCCTCCACGTGTTTTGCCTCTTTGCTTAAATAAGACTTTGGAATAAACAAAGGGAAATAAGCATTAGAATGTCCCGTTTCTTTAAACTTCGCATCCAATTCATCTTTCATTTTCTCCCAAAT
>SKGS01000141.1 GCA_007117355.1 Lishizhenia sp.
AGAGAAGTTAAGACTGCTTGCGCTGATGGTACTGCCCTTTTGAGGGTGGGAGAGTAAGTCGACGCCACTTTTTAAAAAAGCCCTATTGCACATAGCAATAGGGCTTTTTTTGTTTTAATTATTCATAGGGATAATATGTACTATCTAAATATTATTGTTGATTATTGTTAATGTAAATAAAACAAATAATGTAACTTTAAACCCAAATTAAAGGTATGGTCATAAATTTTTTGAAAAATATAACAATACGTAAATTTTGGTTTTTAAAACTATTACTAAACAAAAAGCAAACCTTTTTATATCAAACTGGTTGGATTAAATCTTTTCAAATTAAACGACCTGTAAACATAAAAGGCGAAGAGATGCCGTGGCTTGTAATGCCGTTATTATATTTTTTAGAGGAAAAAGATTTGTCAAACCTTTCCTTATTTGAATATGGCGCAGGGAACTCTACTATTTATTTTAAAAAGCGTTTAAAAGAAGTTGTCTCTGTTGAACATCATGCGCTATGGTATGAAGAAATTCGTGCGAAATTAAAATTAAGTACTGATGAAATAATTTACGCTAAATTGGGATCAGATTATGTAAATGCCGTATCAAAACCGAATAAGAAATTCGATATTATTTTGGTTGATGGTAGAAAAAGAGTTGCATGTTGCGAAGCTTCATTGGACAAAATTACCGAACATGGTGTTCTTGTTTTAGATGATTCAGAGCGCTCAAACTACAAGGAGGTTTTCCCTATTTGCAAACAGCATGGATATAAACACCTAACTTTCTGGGGAACAAACTTGGGTGGTGTAAATCATAAAAGCACCACTATTTTTTACAAAGACGGAAATGTCCTAGGGATTTAAAAATCAAAAAAATGAAGATTGGTTTTAGGTAATCTAAATTTTAACAAATTTAGTAACTGAAATATGCGCATTATTGTCTGGTGTCTTTAGCTTAATGATATATTGTCCATTTTCAATGTTTGAGATGTCTATATTATTCAATTCAGTACTTTGTAATACTAGTTTCCCTTGCATTGAATATATTTCAACATTAACATCATTGTTATAAGATGTTTGAATGGAAATAATATCATTTGAAGGATTCGGGAAAACTTGTATTTCATATTTTGACTTAGGAAGTTCTATTGAAACATCGTTCAGCGTTCTGCACATGACAAGAATTTCATTTTGAGAAAGTTCTCTGTTCCAGAATCTAAATTCATCAATAGTACCATTTAAGTAGTATGCAGGTGCAGAAAAATGAGAATCTTTTCTTCCTAAACTGCCAGGTTTATTGGAATAACCAAGACTTCCTCCCGATCCAGCATAATGCCCCCCATCATTTTGACAGTTAACATAAAGATCCATATCATTTGCACCTCGGATTACAGCAGTTAAAACATACCATTCATCAACATTCAAGACTGTTGTGCCAATTTTTGACCGACGATTAGGAGGTGATGTACCACCAGTATTGTCACCAAAATTTGCAGCAAACATCCCTTGCGAAGATGTATTAATCCATACTCCTGTATGATTGTCTTTTTCAAAATCATTTGTGAATATAGATGTTGAACTAAATGAATTTGTGTTTAGTCGTACTGTTGCAGATATCGTAACTGGTAAATTTGGTTTTAAAACTGAGCTATTTGGCAAGTCTATGTATTCATTTTCACCGTTGAACGAAAAAGCAGTGTAACTGTCTCCTGACATTCCTGCTATTGGAGTGGCATTAACAATTCCATCATAATTATTTCCACTTAAATCAATAGCTTCCCCATTGACAAAGTTATAATGAACAAGGAGACCATTACTAAGGTCTTGTGAATATGTGCTTGATAATAAAGCGCAGAAGACAAATAATACAAACGGTTTCATTATGGATTATTTAATACGTTATTTGTAAATGTACTAAATATATTGTCTTAATCAAAATAATTTTATGAATTACTTTTTAATTGAGTATAAAATTGTTTTAAAGGCATGGAAGTTGTTTCCCAATTTAAAAATTCTTTAGTTGCATACTTGGCATTCGCTTGAAAAGAGGTATAAATATCTGTATCATTTAAAAGCCTCAATAGCTTTTTTGCGATATCTTCTGAATTTTTTTCTTTATGAATCAAACCACAATTATATTTTTCTACTAAATCTTTTTGAGCAGTGGAATTACTTACTAAAATAGGAATTCCGAATGACAAGTATTGAAATAGCTTATTGGCATAAGTGGTGTCATGATGTATATTTCTATGCAGAGGAGATATTCCAATTTTTGCAATCTTTAAATAGGATTGAAATAAACTAAAATCCTTCCAACCTTCAAAAATTACGTGATTAGTAAGTCTTAGTTTTTCTGCTTCATGCTTTAGTAATTCATCATCTTTACTTTTTCCAACAATTACGAGAACAACATCTTTGTGTGATTTTATAATTTTAGGAATTGCTCTTATTACATCTAACAAGCCTCTTCTCAATCCTGTTTCACCGAGATACAATATAACCTGTTTATTTTCAAATTTTGTAAGAATATCAGAATTAATTTTAAAATTTGTTGTAAATAAACTACTGGACGTGTTTGGAGTAATAATAAACTTCTCTTTATCTAGCGATTTTATTTCTTTTAAATAATAATTTTTAGCAGCTTCAGTAACGACAATAACTTTATCTGCAATTTGAATGTATTTGTATTCAAATCTTTTCCAAACTTTTGGATAAATTAATAGTTTTCCCGATAACCGATTTACGTGACGATAAAATTTCATTATCTCTGGTCTGTTTTCATGTAGGTCAAGAATTATTTTTCCATCAAACTTATTCTTCAACCAAAAAACACTTCTAGCAATTTGAATATCGTGAACATGGATTACATCAATAGAATTCTGTATGATAAATTGTTCTACTTTCCTTTTCATTATTATGTGATAAAAAGGCAATGTATAAGCCAATGCGGAAAATTTATACGTCAACTTGTTACAGTAAAACCTTACAACATTAATTCCTTTGTGGGTTTCAATTGGGATAAACTTTTTACAATAGGATAGACAAAACAGGAATACTTCATGTCCATCCTTAATTAAGGTTAATGCTTCGTTTTCAACCCTAGGATCAGGAGGGAATTTATTATCTAATATCATCCCTATTTTCAATATTCCCAACTTTTTATTTTCCACACTGCAATATTACCAAATTAACTTTACTCCAAATCACCAACCTACCTATTAATAATAAAAGACTTCGTTACTGAATGCTCTGGGAATTGGATAAAATAAGTGCCATTCGGGAAGTTTGTTACATCTATTTGAATTGCCTTATTCTTGATTTCTAATTTTTGTAAAACGCTACCTTGTGTATTTAGAAGTATTGCCTTAGTTTTTTCTTCGGTGGGTTCTTCTAAGGAAACTATAATTACTTCGCTTGCAGGATTTGGATGAATAGTAATGTTTAGTTTTTGAACTTTATTTATTGGTAAATTTAAGAAAGGATTGAATTCAAAACAATCGGATTGCATAACACAAGTGTAACCCAATGGGGTGTTAATTTCTAAACTATAATTTCCTCCTTCGGATAAAAGTATGTGGCTCTCGTCTTCTCCCTCAATAAAATTTAAAGAGTCTTGTTCGAGACATTCATACCATTGAAATGTATATCCGTAGTAATTAGCATCTGTAAAATATAAACCATCGTTTTGTTGCTCTATTTGATTTGGGTAATCTAACATATTTCTTCTGCGAAATAACGAATAGACTTCACAACTAGTTATGGCGCGATTCCAAATGCCTAACTGTTCAATGTTGCCTTTAAAACTTGTATGTGGGTCATCCAATCGTTTTCCAAAGTATATTTCATTGTTGTTTTGACGATTGAGGACGGAGGTGGATAGTAGTGCTCTAAACCTTCCATTTACATAAATGTATGCAATATTGTTGTAATTGGTGAAAACCAAGTGAAGATATTCGTTATTCGGGATATTGGTGGTTACCGATGGATTACTTAACGCATCGGGATTATATCTTTGCCAAAGTAAATCAGATGTTCCGTCACCTTTATTAATTAATATTACTCGGAAAGGAAAAGAGGCTGAATTATCCAATCCTTCGCATTTAGTGAATAAAATAGAAGTGTCATTGCTATTCTCATTTTCCTCCGCTTTGATCCATAAAGAAATAGAAAAATCTACATCTACTTCTCCAAAATTGAATTGTTCGTTATGATTTAATTGCATGTAGCTTGTTGAGGTGCCTGTAAGGTAAGCGGAGCTATTTAAATTGCCGAATGCGTCAGTAGTATATTGAACTAACGACATGATTGCATGATTGTTATTTCCGCTTACATCTGAGCCATTTTGTTCAAAAGGATACCAAGCTGCCAATGATTCCTGCGGAACATAATCGGGAATCTGAGCACTTATCGGTAGCTGAATAAATGTGACTAGTAATATGCAAAAAATAGCATTTTTGAATAAAATCAATTTACTCATAGCAATATCGTTTTGGTTTTCATGGTACGAAAATACTATTTTTAGTTAAGTATCCTTGAAAATCATATTTTTGCACTGTGAAAACAATAAGTTAACCCAACACAACGCCTTCATTTATCAATTAATTGAGAAAGCAGGTGGTGAAATTATGACAAACCAAATGTTAAATATTTCACAGATTTAACCGTATTATGTTTTTATTTATTAACGATTCTCTAAACATCTTTATAACTTTGCATCAAACATAAAAATTATAATATGTCAACAGATTTGAATGTTAAAGCTATTCTTCAAACACTTGAAGTAGAAGACATAAACAAAGGCGCATCAACGGGAACAAATTGGTTAAAAGGTTCAGGCGAAGAAATTTCTTCTGTTTCACCAGTAGATGGAAAAACTATTGCAAAAGTGACTTGTGCAACTGTGGAGGAGTACAATCAAGTAATAGACAAAGCGCATCAAGCATTCTTGGAGTGGCGCACTTTTCCTGCTCCTGCACGTGGAGAAGTAGTAAGACAAATTGGTAATGAATTACGTAAATACAAACAAGAGCTAGGTGCACTCGTTTCTTATGAAATGGGTAAATCTTTGCAAGAAGGTTTGGGAGAAGTTCAGGAAATGATTGATATCTGTGATTTTGCAGTTGGTCTTTCTCGTCAGTTACATGGTTTAACCATGCACTCTGAGCGACCAGGTCACCGCATGTATG
>SKGS01000228.1 GCA_007117355.1 Lishizhenia sp.
CAATAAATCAAATGTATGACACACCACTCGAACGAGCAGATAGACCTGTTAATCAATATGAGTTTAGTGGTAATGAACTATTAAGTTTAAGTGCCGACTATTCTTACCTTTACAAGAATTGAAGTGTTTTTGGTGAAGTTGCTCAAAGCAGATCTTCAGAAAGTATTGCATAACTTCATGGAATGACACTAGCGGTTAGTAAACGTTTCTCTTTGAGTGCAGTTTACCGTAACTATCCAAAAGATTACATTACCCATTTATACAAGATTTAACTCATTTTATTCAAAATCATAACCCACCACTTAAAGTTTTATATTTTCTTAACTTCTAATTTTTGATTCACGGAAAACAACTATGTATCAAATATAATTTCTACCTTAGCGACTACTACTACAAAATCGTATGGGAAAAACTAAAAAGAAAAAAATAAAGCAAAATGAGCTAGCGCAAAACCCCAAAAACACGCTACTATTCATAAGTGGGGCTTTGGCTATTTTAACAATTATGCTTTTTTCCAATACTTTTAACCATGATTATAACATGGATGATAATTTGGTAACTCAAAACCATCCATTGACTAAACAAGGGGTTTCTGCAATACCAACTATTTTAAATTCTCCTTACCACCAAGACGATATGGGATATGCCTATGGTTATCGACCTGTGGTGCATATTTCATTTGCAATAGAACATGAACTTTTCGGTGAAAGTGTAAAAACTAGCCACATAGTTAACACGCTTTTATTTGCTTTGATAGTTGTTTTATTATTTCGATTATTGATTAGATGGATAGGAACAAATTCAATATTTATCGCTGCTATCATTACCATATTGTTTGCTGTTCACCCAATACATACAGAGGTAGTTGCGAGTATCAAGAATCGAGATGAAATTTTAGCGCTTTTGTTTGCACTCTCCGCTGGATTAGCGCTTTCAAATTACATCGCTAATTCCAAAAAATGGTATTGGTTATTAATTGCAGCGCTCTATTTTTCTATAGGGATGTTGTCTAAAAAAGGGATATACCCTCTAGTTATGGCATTACCGATAGGGTTTGTTATTTTTAAGTCAACCACATGGAAACAAATCTTGTTTGCAACATTAGCTTTAGCTATACCCGCTGCCTTAGTGGCTTCAGAGATGCAATGGATTAGAATGTTGTTACTTATTTTTACCCCTGTTGCTATTTCAGTTTCTTTTTCCTATGTTTTACAATTAACACGAGAAAATACATGGAAGGATACTTTATTGACAGCTTACAATAACCCTAAGCAATTTAGTTATGTTTTTTGGGTGGTTGTTTTAGTGAGTTTAATTCTTCAGTTTACGATAGCTATCTATTTGACACTCTTTCTTGGTGTTTTATTCCTTTACAAACACAAAAAAGAGGCTATTTACCATTTTGGTGTAGCCATGTTAGTGTTTCATCTGACATTTGATAGCGATGAATTGAGTCTATTAGCGATAATCATCATTGCATTACGGTTTTTTTCCGATTTAAAAAATAAAGAAAAGAATAAACGGTTATTATGGTTATTAGTTAGTGTAAGTATTGGTAATCTATTCATTGATTTTTTTATTGTTGACCAACCTGATGTAGGTTATATTTTAAAAATAGTTTCTATTCTGACAATGTCCTTTATTGCAATTTTCAACCCTTATTTATCGTTGATTTATCTTGCTTTAATCATATCTGTAATAGAACTTTTTTTTAAAAAAGATGGATTTACTTATTTCAATTTTGATATTTTAATTTTCATTTTTATTCCTATTGTTTATACGTTAAATAAACTTTCAGTTAACGCATCAAAGTTTTTTCCCGCTATCCTAGTAATAGTATTTACACTTTTTGGTTACACCCCTGGAAATGAAATTTTCAGAGGCAATTACGCTGATCCTAATGACATGTCTTGGGTGTATCAACAATACGACGCTGAAAATCAAGGTAAAGGCGAAGGAAGAATACTTGCTTATGTAGAAAATACATTAGTTGCTCCTCATTCTGGAGCAGAAAAATTTGCTACGGGTGTAGCTGTTTTTGGGGAATACGCAAGGCTTCATCTGTTCCCTAAAGAATTGTTGTTTTATTATGGATTTGAAAAAGTAAAAACAGTGGATTTTACAAGTCCTTGGGTTTGGGCTTCATTACTCTTTCACCTCGGAATATTGTTTTCTATTTTTTATTTTTTCAATCGTTCCCCGCTCATTTCCTTTGGTGGTATCTGGTATTTAACTTCTATTTTACTCTTCAGTAATTGGGTGCAACTCATCGCTGGAATGGTTGGTGAACGTCTTGCGTTTGCGGCGTCTGTTGGATTTTGTACTATGTTGGCAGGCTATTTTCAGCTTCTAAAAAAGGACACAAAAAAGCTAAAAGCTGGCTATCCTGAACTTATTCTACTTGCCATCGTATTGATTTTCGGAACAAGGACAGTTTATCGAAATCTTGATTGGAAAGACCCAATTACCTTAATGACAAGGGATATGAAATATTTAGAGAATAGTGCTCAGGCTAATAATCTCTTAGCCCTAAATTTAATGATGGTTTCGACAACAAATAACAAAATACCTCAAGACCAACGTTTAAAAATGCAACAAAAGGCTGTTCGACATTTCGATAAAGCCACCCAAATTTGGCCGTATTTTTTTAATGCTCATTTTGATAAAGGAAGAGCTGCAATTACAGTTGGTGATTTCGAGAAAGCAGAAGAGGGCTTTTTAAAAACCATAGAAATTGACCCTAGTTTTATTAATCCATTTTACTTTTTGATAGACATTTATCGTCAGCAAAATAACAACGAGAGCTACAAAGCAATTGCAAAAGAAATGGTTCAACACCACTCTGATAATTTAGATGCACATAATTTCTTATTTAATGGATACCTCTATAACCAGCAAATAGACAGTGCGTTAATAGCGCTAGAGAATGGATTAGAAATTTTCCCTGATGACCAAGGTCTGCAAATGAATTATAAAAATCTTTTAGAGAGGTCGGAGTGAATTAATAAAACGCTAAAAACGTTCAACAACTATGTCAATCTAAAAAACCAACTCTAAAACAATCCGTTTATTTCGGCGTCGATGGAATTAATTATTGTTCCTAAATCTTCAGGGTTTTCATGGTAATTATTATTATCCACATCCACGATTAATAATTTCCCTTTGTCATAAGTGCTTATCCAAGCTTCGTAGCGGTCATTTAGACGCTTTAAATAATCCAATCGGATGCTTTCCTCGTAATTCCTGCCGCGTTTTTGAATTTGATTCACCAAGGTAGGAACACTAGCACGCAGATAAATCAACAAATCAGGAGCAGATACAAAAGACTCAATTAAATTAAATAATGAAAAATAATTTTCAAAATCTCTAGTAGTCATAAGCCCCATAGAATGAAGGTTTGGAGCAAAAATAAATGCATCTTCGTATATAGTCCTATCTTGGATAACCATTTTATCGGTTTGCTTTATCTCCTGAATTTGCGTAAAACGACTGTTCAAGTAATAAATCTGCAAATTGAAAGACCATCTTTGCATATCTTCATAGAAATCATTCAAATAAGGATTTTGTTCCACATCTTCAAAATGTGTTTCCCAACCATAATGTTTCGCTAATAATTTTGTTAACGTGGTTTTTCCTGAACCGATATTTCCTGCTACAGCAACATGCATAGTATGACTCTTTTTTGTTGACTAAAATACTAATTAAGTTTAAATTGATTTGAAATCAACTTCTTTTTTTTAGCAAATATTTTCTAATGTGTTGAGGAGTTTTAAAGTAAAAATAACTTCCTAAAACTCGAAAACTATCAATGTTCTCTTCTGGGAGCTGAATGCGTCGTTGATTTCTATTTCGTGTGTTAATACTCACTAATTCCTTGTCTGTAATATAGTAAATCACTCCTTCAGAAAAATGAATAGCTCTTGCTTCGGTGGTTTCAATAAAATCAATAAGCGAACCATAAACATCAAATAGGTAAATCCCCTTTGACTTATCAAACAACAACAATACATTTTCCATTTCCATTAAATCAGTGATGTCAAATGCTCCAACAATTCCACCTAAATTCTCCAAAGTCTGAGGTCTGTTGCGAATTTCATCTATGAGTACTAATGTAGAGTTGTCACCGTCAAAAATCCAATAGCGATTGGTTTGCGCAGAATAACTTGCAGTTGTTGCAAAAGAAATGTTTAACTTAGAAAGGTCCTTCATGCCTTTGTGCATGGTAAGCGTATTATCCACAAAAGCAATAGCTTGCTGCTCTTCGGAAAACAAAAGCGTTTTTAAAGAATGGCGTGCATCAATTTTAGTGACCTCTCCAAAACTTTTAACGCTTTGCGTAAATCGAACTTGAAAGCTAGTATCCAACTTTGTAATCGCATCATTTTTGGCAAAAATAAGTTTACCCATAGGGTCTATGTCCCATGCTTTGATTTTAGTATTGGCGTATGTATTTACTAAACTCCATTGATTCGCTTGTCCAAATAAAAAGACATTCACAAAAATCAAGAAAAATAAGAATATAGACTTTGTCATTTTATTTTATCATATTTAATTGCGTTAGTTCATTAAAAGCGATTCATTTTGATGTTTTAAAATATCTTCTAATGTATCACGAGTATTCATCAATCGAGGCACTTTATGTTGCCCACCAAGTTTACCTTTATGTTTTAACCAATCATCAAAAAGGTTCTCAGAGGCAATATTCAATTTTGGAAAAGCTAAGGTTAAATTCTCTGTTCTTTTTGCATCATAATCACTATTAATTTCTCGCAGCGAATTATCTAAAAAAGTCATAAATGCTTCATAATTTTCAGGGTGTTTAGTAAACTCTATTAGCCATTCATGCCCCCCATTATTTCCTTCATTCATAAAGATTGGACAAACAGTATAATCCTTAATTGCTGCATTCGATTGACGACAAGCCTCTGCAATAGCCTTATCTGCATTCTCAACTATAACCTCTTCGCCAAAGACATTAATGAAATGTTTTGTTCTGCCTGTTACTTTAATTCTATAAGGAAATTTGCTCGTAAACTTAATCGTATCACCAATAATATAACGCCAAAGTCCTCCATTTGTGGAAATGACCACGGCGTAGTTTTTGTCTAATTCAACATCTTCTATTGATATGCAATTTTTTGAATTCACTCCATCATAATTTTCCATCG
>SKGS01000137.1 GCA_007117355.1 Lishizhenia sp.
GTTTTTGTTGGTAGAATTAGAAGAGACGAAAGCCTGCCAAATAGTTTGAACATGTGGATTGTTGCTGATAATTTACGCAAAGGAGCAGCAACAAACGCAGTACAAATTGCTCAGCTACTAGTTAAAAAAGGTATTTTAAAGGTACAGGTGTTGTAGAAGGAGGTACATCTCTTAAACAGAAAGCTGTATCCGAAAGGTAGTCCCTTTTCCTAATTCTGATTTTAGGATAAATAATCTTCCTTTGTGGTATTCTTTGACGATGCGTTGAGCAAGTGAAAGCCCTAACCCCCAACCTCTTCTTTTGGTCGTAAACCCTGGTTTAAATACCGAACGCTGCTCTTTGGGTGTCATTCCTTTTCCTGTATCGGATATATCAATAATTACCTTATTGGATTCTTGAGTAATTGATAACGTTAAATCACCTTCGCCTTCCATGGCATCTATGGCGTTTTTACAAATGTTTTCTATCACCCATTCTAATAGTGGCGCATTGTGCGGGATTTCTATAGTAGCATTGGAACATTGAAAATCAAAGTTTACTTTTTTGGGACTTCTGCTCTTTAAGTATTCAAAAATACTTTCCGATGTTTCTACTATGTTTGTCGTTGATAATTGAGCACCTGTTCCGATTTTTGAAAACCTGTCTGTAATTTTTGTAAGTCGTTCAATATCCTTATTCATCTCTTCTGGAATACTTTTATCCATATCCATATTTCGGAGGAGTTCAATCCAAGCCATGAGAGAAGACAAAGGCGTTCCTAATTGATGTGCGGTTTCTTTTGCCATTCCTGCCCAAACTTGATTTTGTTCAGCTTTACGGAAAGTACTAAAAATAATGTATCCGATAAAAATGAAAAGTCCAATTATGAGAAACTGAATGTAAGGAAAAAGTTGCAATTGACTCAATTCCGGACTATTCGCATAAAAGACATAGTATTCATCAGAATCTGTAAACTGAATTGAAATAGGCTCATTTCGACCTTTTAGCTCTTCCAGCGTGGTTCTTATATTTTCGGGTTGGATAGCAGTAGAATCTAAATTTGTTGCAATAACCTTAGTTGTATCGGAATTCATTAGCACAACTGGAACTAAATCAGGGTTTTCAATTAATTCTTTGTTGAATGCTTGAATTAATGAATCACGTTCTTTTTCTAATCGCAATAAATCCCTAGAATCATTGTAAAAGTAGGTCATGAATAAATCGTCATAAATCTCAATTGTGAAGGATGGATTTATTTTCACCCAGCTAAAAGCAAGCCGTACAAGCGTAGAATCAAACATTCGTTTAACTTCACTTGGCTCCAAATCAGGATGTTTTGATTGCATTTCTTCAATGGAAAAATCCAGATTGATATAGGTAGAAACATTTCTATCTTGGTCCAATACTATAACTGGGATGTCATTGTTTCTATTGATAATTTTCAGTGGCAAATCGTAGGATTGCTGAAAGTTGAGTGGGGTTGATTTAGAAATCTCTTTAGTGGCAGCTATCCAAAGCTCCATTTCGGCAAGCTCTTTATCTCGTAATTGGTCAAAAGAATGATTTGTAAGCCTAACTAGCTCAGCACGCTTCTTAATTGCATCCGCCCATTGGGTTACGCGTTCTCGTTCTCGCATTGCAACTTTTTGAACAATGTCATTAGAAATATAAAGCGATGCACCTACTAAACCAATAGCGATAAAAAGTAAAACTATCTTCCAGCGTTGCTTATTCGAATAGAGCTTCATCTTAAAAATTTTCGTTAAAATAATTATATTCTTAAAATTTTAGCTGTGTGCAATCGTTTTTATTGTCTCATTCTTCCAAACGGATGAGTATTTTTGATAATTTTACATTCTGAATTTAATAGCATTATGCCAGGAAAAGAAACCAAGAAACAAGCAGCGAAAAACAAACCTATGTTTTCCAAAAAAGTTTCGACTATCCTTGTGTTGCTGGTTTGGTTTGGCGGACTATTACCATTGTTTGGTATTCTTTATTTGAGATATATCACCACGGACAATGAAAATTTACCATCGCTTGCCATTCTAGAAAATCAAGAAGAACTGCTTGCCACCACCATTTATGCGGATGATGGTATTACAGAGCTTGGTAAATATTGGAAAAAAAACAGAACTAGTGTTGACTATAAAGAGATATCTCCTTTTGTGATTTCAGCACTTATTGCTACCGAGGATGAACGCTTTGAAAGACACGCTGGTATTGATGCAAAAGCGGTTGGTCGTGCGCTAACTTCTTTAGGAGGTGCTGGCGGTGCATCTACGATTACCCAACAGTTGGCAAAACAATTGTTTACGCTAAAAGAAAGAGAAGATAAACGTGCTGCACAATTAGAAAACGACAACCAGGAGGCTTTAACTGACGAGGAGAAAACCATAAGAGGAATGAATCCGCTTGAAAAACGTTTTTATGAAAAAATTAAAGAGAACGTAATTGCTTTACGATTAGAAAAACGCTATACCAAAAAGGAGATAATCACCATGTATTTGAATCAATTTGATTTTGTTTACAATGCAGTTGGTATAGCTTCTGCGGCAAGAGTATATTTCAATAAATCGCCGTTAGAATTGCAACCTGAAGAAGCAGCAATGTTAGTAGGGATGTGTAAAAACCCTACGCTTTACAATCCTTTAGGTTTTAGGGTAAAAAATTACAGGGCAATTATTGCCAGAAATAAAGAAATTGATCAAGATGAGGTAACCCTTCAAGAAATAGCGGATAGAAGAGAATCGGATTCGTTAAGAGCTATTGATAGACGAAATACAGTCTTGTATAAATGGTTTGAAAACTCAAAGAAAAACAACCCTGCTTTAACCGCAACAATTACCAGAGAGGAATATGATAGTTTAAAGTTATTGCCAATTATTACGAATTATCAACCAGTCGATCACAAAGAAGGTATTGCGCCATATTTCAGAGAATCAATGCGTTCCGAGTTGCGTTCTATTTTGCTTGCCAAAGACGAAAAAGGCGAGTATAAAATCAAAAAAGCGAATGGTAAACCGTATGATATTTATGAAGACGGCTTGAGAATTTATACCACCATAAATGCTAAAATCCAGCAATACGCCGAGCAAGCACTGACCAAACACTTAAAAGAGCACTTGCAAGAACCATTTGACAAAAACAATAGGAGAATGAAAAACTTCCCTTTTGATAATCGTATTTCTGAAAAAAGTGTTCAAAATCTGATGAACGCTGCAAAAAGACGCTCCGATCGTTACCGAAATGCAAAACGTGCTGGAAAATCAGATAAAACGATTGACAAAGAGTTTGAAACACCATTGGAAATGAGGGTCTTTTCTTGGCAAGGAGAAATTGACACTGTGATGACGCCGTACGATAGTATTAAATATTATAAAAACTTTATGCGTGCTGGTTTAGTCTCCATAGAGCCGCAAACAGGCTTTATTAAAGCATGGGTTGGAGGACCAAATATCAAACATTTCGGATATGACCATGTGAGACAAGGAAAAAGACAGGTAGGTTCGACCATCAAGCCTTTTATTTATTCTGCTGGCGTACGATTTGGAGTGATTGATGCGTGCCTTACAACTCCAAATATTCCATATTGTGTAGATGTACAAACAGGACCAAGACCAACGGATATGACCTCTTGGTGTCCGAGAAATGCGGGTGTAGCAATGAACGGAGAATTAGTAAGCTTTGGAGAAGGTTTAGCAAAGTCTATGAATAACCTAACCGTTGCAGTTATGGCAAAAATGGGAGGAACCGCCGGGCCAAGAGCTGTTGCGAAATTAATGCGAGATTTGAACATTGAATTGCGAGAAGAAGATATCGTTCCTGCGATGTGTCTTGGAGTAATGGATTTGTCCTTGTTAGAACTAACTGCTGCCCAATCAGCTTTTGTAAATAAAGGAATTTATACCAATCCATCTGCATTGTTGCGAATAGAGGACAGAAATGGAAATGTTATTTATGAACATTATCCAAACTCAAAAGAGGTGATGTCTGAAGAGTTAGCCTTTGCAACTTTAGACCTAATGAAAAGAGTAGTTTATCAAGGTACGGCAGTCAGTTTGAGAGGAACTTGGCGACCTTGGGGGGGCATTACTTATCCAACTGCTGGAAAAACGGGAACTACACAAAATAATTCCGATGGTTGGTTTATGGCATTAACTCCAGACTTAGTTACAGGTGTTTGGGTTGGGGCAGAGGACATGGCTATTCGATTCCGTTCAATGGAATGGGGGCAAGGAGCTAGAATGGCGTTGCCCATTTATGGTTACATGATGCAAAAAGTGTATAAAGACAACAATATTAAAATATCAAAGGAAGATTTTGATGTTCCGTTGAACTGGAATACATCAATTTATAATTGTGTTGCTAATCCAACGAGAAGCAATTCTGGCGGTACTGGTCCAGACGTGCCTTCTTTGTAATTAATGAAAATTGAAAAAATGAATAAAGTAGTAGAAAACGTTGAGAAAGCTTGTGAAGGAATTGAAGATGGAATGACACTTATGCTTGGCGGCTTTGGCCTGTGTGGAATCCCTGAAAATTGCATTACTCAGTTAGTAAAAATGGGAATCAAAGATTTAACATGTATTTCGAATAATGCAGGTGTTGACGATTTTGGTTTAGGGCTATTACTTCAAAAAAGACAAATCAAGAAAATGATTAGCTCCTATGTTGGAGAAAATGATGAATTTGAACGTCAGATGTTGTCTGGTGAGCTAGAGGTTGATTTAATCCCACAAGGCTCATTAGCAGAAAGATGTCGTGCCGGAGGTGCTGGAATCCCTGCGTTTTTTACCCCTGCAGGATATGGCACAGAGGTGGCTGAAGGAAAAGAGGTAAGGGAATTTAATGGAAAACCACATATTCTTGAATCTGCTTTAACAGCGGATTTTGCGATTGTTAAGGCTTGGAAAGGTGACACAGAAGGCAATTTGATTTATAAAGCTACTGCACGAAACTTCAATCCTATGATGGCAACTGCTGGAAAAATCACTATAGCTGAAGTAGAGGAGTTAGTCCCAGCCGGCGAATTAGACCCAAACGAAATTCATACACCAGGCATTTTTGTGCAACGAATCTTCAAAGGTGAAAAATTTGAAAAAAGAATAGAACAACGAACAGTTAGAAAGAGATAGGGTTTTTAGACGGTAAGA
>SKGS01000004.1 GCA_007117355.1 Lishizhenia sp.
GTTCAAAAAAAAATAATGGCATTAATTATTCCGAGTTAATTCTCTTGACTGAAACTTGAATCAATCTTCTTTGCGATAATTAATGTACTTATCAAAAGAAAAGCTCCAATTGAAGTTAATAATATCGAAGATTCTTCCATCCAACAAGGTATATTTTCTGAATAAATCCAATAGATATTTACACTATTATTTATTGTATGCATAAGTATCGATGGCCATAGTTTTCCAGTTATATAATACATTACTCCAAGAACTAAACCAAAAAATATCAATGGTATCATTTGAATATAATTGAAGTGCAATAAAGCAAATGCTAACGCGCTAACTACTATAGCTTTAACTGGGCTTTTAAAATTTAATAATAAATGGCGCAATAAAAACCCCCGAAACAATAATTCTTCTGAGATTCCTGTTATTACTCCGACGATTAAAACCCCCAAAATAAAAGGCCATATTGATCCAGTTTGAAATAATGAACTAAATAATTCATCTGTCTGAATTTTTGATACAATTAATGAATCGTACCAACCAAGGTATTTCAAAGCATAACTATTTACGTCTGTTAGAAAAGGTAGTAATAGAAATACGGATGTAAATAATACTATTGCAGTCGGGATATTTTTATTTGTTCCGAATTTAAGTGAATTTGACCTTAAAAATTTCCAATAAATATAACCAGGAACAAACATAAAGCCAACTTGAAATGGAACAAAATTTATAATCATAAAAGAAATCGGGTACTGGGTCCTAATCTCCGACATATATAATTCCGATAACTCTGGAATTAAGACTTGTGCAATAATTGCGAAAAAAATCGATAAAACCACAAAAGACGATAAGCCAATTACAAAAAGTAACACAACCTGACTAAATGCGGGATACGAATCAAATTTTTTTATTAAATCTTTCATAATTTACTATGCCAAAACATCTTTCCTTTGGCTATCTAACTTCAATAATATAAAAATCATCACTAAAAAAGACATCATGGAAGACCCGCCATAACTTAAAAATGGCAATGGAATTCCAATTACTGGTAACACTCCTACATTCATCCCAATATTTATTGCAAAGTGATAAAACAAAATCATAGCGACGGAATATGCATACACTCTCGCAAATCTACTTCTCTGCCGTTCTGCCAACATTATTATTCTCATTAATAGAACGGTATATAATAGCATGAGTGTAGCCGAACCCACAAACCCCCACTCTTCTGCAAACACACAAAAAATAAAATCCGTTTCACTTTCTGGTACGTGTTTACTCTGTGGGCTCGACAAAATAGCTTGGTGATAACCTATTCCTCTAAACCCTCCGGAGCCAACGGCTGCCAAAGCCCTATTTCTATTATAATCCTCTCCATCCTTGTCTTCAAGTTTTCCAAGCCACAAGTCAATACGGACTTTTTGATGACTTTGCAGAACTTTTAAATAGGTCAATGAAACAATTCCAACGAGTAACAAAGAAGACAGGTAAGTTATAAAAACAATTGAAAACAACTTTCTTTTATTTCTTTGATTCGCAAACTGCCGAATTATAAAAATAAAAAAGACGGCTATGGAAGTGATTAGTCCACTTAACATGAGCCAACCTGGCAATGTAAACTCAGGAATAAAAGCCAAAGTATGTTCAGAATCAGCAAAATATAGGGTAATAATGCTAAAAAATATAATTACAAATAATACTGGAATAAAATGAACTCCCACCCATGTGCTTTTCATTCTTAGACCAAACAAGTTATTTAGGAAAAATAGAATTATTGGGTCAAATGTAATCCCCTCTCTGTACATTACGAAGAAAAACGCTGAAAAAACTAAAAATGTTCCTGTGTCATTTTGAATAAGAACGAGAACCATTGTGAAACCTACTACACCTAGAGCCCAAAGTGCTGTTGACCACGAAACTTGTTTTACTCGCCCTTGATTAATTATATAACCTAACATTAATGCCGTTGTCAATTTAGAAAACTCTGACGGTTGAACACCAAAAGGACCTATGCCTAGCCAAGAACGAGCACCGTTAATAGGTTCGGTAAACAGCACTAGCACTAGCAGAATCGTTACGACTATAAATGCCGATGGAGTAAGTTTTCTTATATAACTAGAGTCTATCAATGAAATTACAACACCAAAAAAAACACCAAAACCAATCCACATTATTTGTTTGCCATAGAGTGCTCTTAAATCAAATAAATTGGTGTAGTTCGAATTATAAGCCGCAGAGTATAAATTCGTTACGCCAATAATCAACAACGCAACTAAGACAAGTATTAGCCACCAGTCCCACTTAGTTCTCATTGTATCATTGGCTCTACTCATGGAAGTAAATTCGCGTTTAATATTCGTTCCTCTTTAAGCTTATCTGAAACCGTCCTTTTAATGTACTTTTCAATCATCAAGCTTGCTATCGGAGCTGCCCAAGTACCTCCAAACCCAGCATTTTCTATAAAAACTGCTATAGCGATTTTTGGCTCTTCCACCGGAGCAAATGCGATAAAAACACTATGATCCTCCCCATGTGGGTTTTGAGCTGTTCCAGTTTTTCCAGCTACTGTGATATCATTGATTTTTGCTCTTCTTGCTGTTCCTCCTGATTCATTAACAACCCTGCGCATTCCCTCTGCAATAGCTGGAAAATGCTTTTCGTCAACCATTGTTTTGTGCTTTACTCTAAATTCGGGTAATGGCCCGTCATCTCCAATAGAACTAACAAGATGTGGCATGTAAAAATATCCACCATTCGCAAAAATAGCAGCTAAATTAGCCATTTGTAAAGGGGTAACCTTCACCTCTCCTTGTCCAATTGAATTTGAACGAATTGTTGACCATTGCCACCTATTCTTTCCATACCATTTATCATAAAAGGCTACATTGGGAATAACTCCAGCCAATACGCCATAAATATCTGTTTCTAATTTAACACCCAAACCAAAACTGTGCATATATTTCTCCCAAAGATGTAAGCCATGAGCAGCGTCCTTAAATGGATTATTAAATTTTCCTTGTTGGATAAATCGTCGAACTTGATAGTAAAAATAAGGATTACACGAAAACTGTATCGCTTGCTGAATATTTTGTGCTGTTGGGTGATTATGACATCCAACCATGCTTCTAGTACATGGAAATGAAGTGTTCTCAGTTATCACACCTTCTTGAAGACCAGCGAGCGCTTGAACCACCTTAAAAATAGAACCAGGCGGATACTCTGCCTTTATTGGTCTTGGGAAAAGCGGTTTTAGCGAATCCAATACTAACTGATTATAGTTTTTTCTAATATTTCTCGCTCCTACAAGATTATTTGGATCAAATGTTGGGGAGCTTACCATTGCTAAAATCTCTCCAGAACTTGGTTCAATGGCAACAATACTTCCTAATTTATTTTGCATTAAAAGCTCTCCATAGCCTTGTAATTCAATATCAATTCCTAAAGTTAGCGGAGGACCTTGTACTGCTGCTGTATCTAATTTACCACCTGCAAAGTTAGCAACCATTTTACCGCGAGCAGAAGAAATTATAAACCTTGTTCCCTTCTGACCCCTCAGTTGTTTTTCATAATATCGCTCAATTCCAGCCCGACCAATTACATCTCCTATTCGGTAGAAATATCTATCAGCGTTTAGTTCTTCTGGTCTTATCTCATTCAAATATCCGAAGATATTTGCTCCATATGGAAAGGGATAATCCCTCATACTAATTGCTTCCTCGTAAAAACCTGGGAAATTATTTAAATCAATAGCAATTCGAGCAATTTCATCTGAAGACAATTCTTTAATAAAAGCATAAGGCAGGTACCGTCGGTAATCATTTACAATGGTGTCTTTACCTGTTTTTCTATCCTTTGTCTTTCTGTCTAAACTAGAGCGTATGGCTTCAAATCGTTCTGTTATTTCACTCGGTGTGATTTCGAGCAATTTAGCAAAAGCCACGGTATCAAAATCCTTAATTTGATTTTCAACAAACATCAAATTGTAATACGTTTTATTTGCTACAACTTTGTTGCCATTTCTATCAAACATCACTCCTCTCGGTGGTTTTATGTTTATCCGTTTTTGAGAAACTTCAGCTGCTCTTTCTATCCATTTATCATCAATAACTTGCATGTAAAAGAGGCGTGCAGTAAAGATTACCCCAACAGATAAAAATAAAATAAAGAAAACTAGCCTTCGTATCTCCAGATTCATATCACCTTCTCCTTTCTAAAGAACATAAACTGAATTAGAACAATCAAACTCAAAGTAATTATGCTACTTAAGATGGTTTTCTGAATAATCAGAAAAAAGTCTGATAAACGGAATATCTCTAAACTGAAAAACACCAAATGGTGAATTGAAATTAGCACACCATAAGAGGAGAAAAACCATAAAAAACCATTTTCAAAAAGTGTTGGTTTTTTCAGACTGTCGTAACCATCACGAGGAGCAAAAACACCATAGATAAACGGTCGTAAATATGCAACTAAGATAGCCGCACTTGCATGTAGCCCAAAAGTATTCATAAAGAAATCGACAGAAATTCCAGTTATAAAACCAATTAGCATCAAAAGGGCTGCTGGAGTCTCAAAGGGAAGTAATAGTATAAAAATTGGGTAAATCATTGGATGAATTCCCCAACCAAATTCCAGTTGTCCAAAAAACAATCCTTGAACAAGTACGAACAATAGATATTGAATTATATATTTTAAATTATCATTACTCATTGTTCAAAATATTAGCCTCAAGTTGCTCCAATTCTTCGGAATAAATATTCTTTATAACAAAAACATAATGTAATTTTCGCATATCCTGAAACAGATCTACATCTATTTTCCATAATGGCATTCCTTCCACTGCTTGAAATTTATTTATTCTTCCTATTGGAATTCCATTGGGGAAAAAGCCACCGCTTCCTTTCGTGTAAACCGTTACTCCTTCCGATACCTCGATATCATTAGAAATCCCTGTCAATTGCACCTGTAATGGATTCATTCCCTTGTATTTAATCAAACCAAAAGCTTTGCTATCATCCATGTAAGCACTCAAATTGATATTTTCAGTTAGGATAGATTTAACAACAGCATAGTGATCTGAAACATCATAAACCAAACCAACTACACCTTTTGTTGAAATAACACCCATTTTGGGTTGAACGCCTTTAA